>JAFUXG010000046.1 GCA_017470935.1 Lachnospiraceae bacterium | reverse complement strand
GCACCTTGCCGCGTACGTCATCAAAGCTTTAACGGGATACTTAGAAACTCTTATCACCGTACAGAAAGTCATACAAAACGCACCATGCTGCCAGCTTACCTGCGTCCGCCATACAAAAACAAAAGTTAACTAAACAGTAATATAATTTTATTTGTGATAATATATTAAATAAGTATAATAGATTGAGCGGATAACACATGACAGCTTTTGGTATAAAAGAGTATTTTAAGAAATTAGCATTGATCTGCATAATACTCATTATTGAAGCTGTCATTTTGTATGTCTTGCAGATTATAGTCAGTGACATATCCCATAAGCATTCCGAATCAATTAATAATAACATAAAAATACAAAGCAAGATATACGAAGATATGAAATATTTTCCCATACCAATTGAGTTTCAGGGTGAGGTGACCTACGAGGATTCCTTTGGTGCCTATAGGGATAATGGTGGTCATGAGGGATGTGATATCATGGATGTGCAAAACGAGCCCGGCAGAATCCCGGTGATCAGTACAACAGACGGAATTGTGACTAACTTAGGATGGCTTTATCTTGGTGGCTATAGAATAGGGATCACATCGGATAATGGTATATACTATTACTATGCACATTTAGATTCCTATGCAGCAGGTATTGATGCAGGAGATGAGATTAAGGCTGGGCAGCTTATAGGCTTTATGGGTGATACCGGAGAGGGACAGGAGGGAACATCTGGAAGGTTTCCTGTTCATTTACACCTTGGAATATATGTAGGTATGGCAGATGGAAATGAGCAGGCGGTTAATCCGTATTCTTATTTAAATAATATAGTTACTATCCGGAGCAAGCCTCAATAATGCTTCTCAACAGTTAAAAAATATATACAAAAATGCTGAATAATGTTGTAAACAAGCATTTGCAAATTGATATTAATGTGCTATAATAACTATGTCTGTGCGTGAATTATATTTTTTGAATGTATGATAAAATGAGCAAAGCAGCCGATTTGCACACTTGTGTGCAAAATCGGATATTTTGCGAATGTCCACATGGAGCCGACAGGCGACATGATATAATATTGATGAATATCTGATTCAGTATTTATATGTTACTGACAGATTAATATAATTAACGCAGACATATGAAAGATTGGGGTGAACGTTAATATGGAGATACAGCTTTGGAGGGAAATTCTTGATCCCTATCGGCTGGCAGTGGATGAGCTTATTGTAAAGTTCAATCACATTATCGAGGAATACCGAAATGCCGGTCTTTATTCTCCGATTGAGCAGGTTACAGGTCGTGTTAAGAAGATTTCGAGTATTTTAGATAAAATGCAGAAGAAGAATATAGCCATTGAGGAGATTGATGACCGTATATCTGATATGGCGGGTATTCGTATAATGTGTCAGTTTGTTGAGGATATTGAGAAGGTTGTTGAGATAATACATAACCGTACTGACATGGAGGTTGTAAGGGAGAAGGATTATATCCATAACATGAAGGATAGCGGATACAGAAGCTATCATATGATCATATATTATGACGTATATACTTTGGATGGCACAAAGCGAATTCAGGCGGAGATACAGATCCGTACTCTTGCCATGAATTTCTGGGCAACCATCGAGCATTCCCTACAATATAAATACAAGGGCAATATGCCTGAGCATATTCAGGAAAAGCTTCTTAAGGCTTCAGATGCAATAATAACCCTTGATGAAGAGATGAGTACAGTCCGTGATGAGATCATGGATGCACAGAATATATTTCAGGTCAAGGCTATGCTTGTTTCAGATATTCTTATCAATATCCAGAATCTTTTCAAGGTTGCCAGCAAGCGTGAGGTGCTTAAGATTCAGGATGAATTTTATAAGGTATATCAGACTGAGAATCTTGAACAGCTTGAGAGGTTTTCTAAGCAGCTTGATATCATTTCTGAAGGCTATAAGGCACAGAGCTTATACTGATGGAATAGTTTGTGTAATCAGCTGATATCTCATATTTTGTCTGTACTCACAAAGGAGAATTGTTAATATGAGAACCCGGCTTCAACCTGAGAGAATACAGGAAGAGTACGAAATGCTGATGAAGGAAAGAGGAAGGGCACAAGATAGATTAGGATAAAGCTATGAGATTACCTGAAGAATTTGAAAATCGAATGAAAGATATGTTGGGGCCAGATTATGAAAATTATCTGGCTTCTTTTGAATTGCCCAGTTTTCAAGGATTAAGGGTTAATACCATGAAGATATCAACTGAGGATTTTCTGAATCTCTCCCCTTTTAAGCTTGAAAATGTGGAGTGGTGTCCCAATGGATTCTATTATTGCCAAAATGAATCTGTCAATGATGATGCAATGAGTAATAATAACAATTTGAATGATATAACTGACTGTACTCCCGGGGTTATCAAGCCCTCCAAGCACCCGTATTACTTTGCAGGACTTTATTACCTTCAAGAGCCATCTGCAATGACAACTGCTAGTTTACTGCCTGTTGAACCTGGAGATAAGGTTCTTGATATGTGTGCGGCTCCGGGGGGCAAATCCACAGAGCTTGCAGCAAAGCTTAATGGTACAGGTCTTTTGGTATCAAATGATATATCTAATTCAAGAGCTAAGGCCTTGCTTAAGAACCTTGAGCTTTTCGGCGCAGGTAACACACTGATCACAAGTGTTGCACCTAATGAATTATCTAAGCATTTCCCTTCATTTTTTGACAAGATATTAATAGATGCTCCCTGCTCAGGGGAGGGTATGTTCCGCAAACAGTCCAACATGACAACAGCATGGGAGAATAATGGGGTTGAGCTTTTTGTAGGGCTTCAGAAATCTATTCTCAAGGAAGCTGTTACAATGCTTAAACCGGGGGGCAGGATTATTTATTCCACATGCACATTTTCTCCTGAGGAAAATGAGCAGTCCATAGAATATCTTCTTTCTTTGGATGACGGGCTTCGGCTTTCCGAGCTTCCCTTATATACAGGCTGGGATATGGGGCATCCTGAATGGGGCAATACAGGTAATGCAGAGCTTACTAAATGCAGAAGAATATGGCCTCACAGGGTTAAGGGGGAAGGTCATTTTGTGGCAATGGCTGAGAAGATTGATTATGAAAATGAAAAAGATAAGGATTTTACTTATTCTGGTTATGCGAATATAAGGTCGGTAAAAATTATAGACAATATGGAAGAATCAATGTACCGGTTTTCCGGTGAGAAGCTGAGCAAAGAGGCTGTTGATTTTATTAATTCTATCAATTATCCCTTTGATATGAAGCGTATGGACGTGCTAAAGGACAAGGTATATTATATTCCAAAAGCTATGCCGGATGTAAAGGGACTTAGAATTTTAAGATGTGGGCTTTTGATTGGGGAGATCAAGAAAAATCGTTTTGAGCCGAGCCAGGCACTTGCCATGTTTCTTAAGAAGGAGAGCTTTGATAATTCCCTATCCCTAAAGCTTGAGGATGACAGAGTTATACGGTATCTTAAGGGAGAGACAATTAAGCTGCAGGATAATGAGAACCAGTCGGTCATGGACGGATATGTACTTATATGTGTTGATGATCATCCATTAGGCTTTGGAAAGAATTCAAAGGGGATGATCAAGAACAAGTATCTGCCGGGCTGGAGAATGATTTAGGGAGGCGAAAATATGAGAATTGCTATTGTTACCGGGGCTTCATCCGGAATTGGAAGAGAGTTTGTAAGACAGCTTGATACATGCATGAAAACTATTGATGAGATATGGGTCATTGGAAGACGGGAGAAAAGGCTCAAGGAATTAAAGGAAAAGGTCAATAATATACATCTTCGCATGCTTACCCTGGATTTTAATAAAAGGATGGATATAGATATACTTTCACATCTGCTCGACTCTGAAAAGCCTGAGGTAAGGCTTTTGGTACAGGCTGCAGGTGTAGGTTATTCCGGGAGCTTTAAGGAAAGAACCAGAGCCGAGGCAGAGGAAATGATAATGGTTAATGATCTTGCATTGGTTTCGGTAGCTCATGTGGTCATTCCGTATATGACAACACCATCTAATATGATATTGTTGGCTTCAGCTTCTGCATTTACTTCCCAGAAGGAATTTGCGGTGTATGCTGCTTCAAAGGCATTTGTGCTTTCCTTTTCGAGAGCGCTAAATGCCGAATTAAAGGATGATGGAATCACTGTTACTGCGGTATGCCCGGGACCTGTGGAAACAGAATTTCTTAAAAAATGCAATGGCGATAAGGAAGAAAAGCCGTTAAAGAAAAAAGTCAAGGTTCTTCCTGCTCCGGTTGTAAGGAAGGCGCTTATTGATGCGAAGACCGGCAAGGATATATCAGTGTATGGTGTTCCAATGAAACTTGTGCATGTGGCGTCAAAGCTTGTGCCCGGAAGATTGCTGTTAAAGTTAATGTAGTATTATTGATCATGTTCCTATTTTTTTATATTTTAAAATGTTTTTTACAAAATTCGGATCATTATAGTATGTATTATATTTCGTACAGGAGCAGTTATTATGAAGATGGTTGTAATTGGCAAAAACAATTCAGGACAGAGGCTCAACAAGTTTCTTGGCAGATATCTTGATGCGGCACCCCAAAGCTTTATATATAAAATGCTCCGTAAGAAAAATATAAAGTATAATGGCAGAAAGGTAGAGGGAAGCGAGATCATCTCTGAAGGGGATGTTATTGAGATATATCTGGCGGATGATACGATCGCAAAGTTTCGCAAGAATCCGGATAAAGATAATGTTGACAGAAATTTGACCGTGGATAATGTTGATCATAATAAGAATTTGACCGTGGATAATGTTGATTATAATAAGAATTTGGGCACAGATAATATTCTTAATGTTAATATAAGTGTTTCAAATGATGAAAATGCTGGCAAAGATCCATTAAACAATATAGAAATAATATATGAGGATGAGGACATCCTTATTCTTAATAAGCCGGCCGGGATGCTTTCCCAGAAGGCAAGACCGGAGGATTATTCCCTTAATGAACGGATCGTTGAGTATTATCATAACAGGGAAAGTATCGATCCATTGTTTACTCCATCTGTATGTAACAGACTTGACCGTAACACTAGCGGAATAATACTTGCAGGAATGTCATATCAGGGAACAAGAATCCTGTCTAAGATGTTAAAGGATAGGACTCTTCAAAAGTACTATCTTACAGCAGTTAAGGGCAGAATAGAGAAGGCAAGTACTATAAAAGGCTTTCTCACAAAGAAGGAAGCTCATAATCAGGTTGTCATTTATGCTGATAAGGAAGAAGCCGTAAGGGCGGGTATTGATAATCCTGCTTACATTGAAACCCGATATGAACCCATTAGGCATGGTAGTATTGATGACGGGAGGCGTACTTATGATATTACTCTTTTGAAGGTTGAGCTTATAACGGGAAAGACACATCAGATAAGGGCTCATCTTAAGTCCATAGGACATCCGATTCTTGGGGATGGCAAGTACGGACATAAGGATATTAATGCCTACATGCGAAAGGAGCTTGGGCTAAAGCACCAGCTTCTCCATGCTTATGAGATACATTTTCCGGATAATGTTGATCAATTAGCTGAAATACTTTCTGGTAAAGTATTTCAAGCAAAGCTTAATAATGTGTTTGAAAGTATATGTGATGATCTATTTTAATTTGTTTTATGAATAAAAAGGCGGTTCAATATATGTATTAATTTAAATGGGAGGGATATATGGCAACATGGAATTCGAGAGGCCTTAGGGGCTCAACCTTAGAGGATCTCATCAATATGACTAATGATATATATGCTGAAAAGGGGCTGGCATTGGTTCAGAAGATTCCAACACCCATAACACCCATTGAGATTGACAAGGAAAGCCATCATATTACCCTGGCTTATTTTGAGAAGGATTCCACAGTTGATTACATCGGTGTTGTTCAGGGAATTCCTATCTGCTTTGACGCTAAGGAGTGCCATACGGATACATTTCAGATGCAAAATATTCATGAGCACCAGATGAATTTCATGGAGCAGTTCGAGGCCCAGGGCGGTGTCAGCTTTCTTATTGTGTTCTTCTCGGCAAGAAATGAGAGCTATTATCTGCCATTTAGAGTATTGAAGGAATATTATGACCGAATTGAAAGAGACGGACATGCCAAGAACTTCAAGTATGAGGAATTAGACCCGAAGTATTTTATCAAGTCCCAGGGGGGAGCGTTAGTCCATTACCTTGAACAGCTTAACACTGACCTTGTGGAGAGAAAGAATGATAATTAAGTGCATTCAACAGATATAGATAATGCAGATGTTGAAATATTGAAACATTATAAATTTTATGTATACACAAATTATTATTTTGTGTATAATATATAGGTTGAGATTTTCTATAAAAATCTTTGTAGTATTCTTGTGATTCTTTGTGATTATTAAATGTAAGGTTACTGATGTTGATAATGAGTGGATAAAGCTTAATTTCACAGATAAGAAGAACAATGTCGTAACAAAGCTTTTGAGAATCGAGAATATTTATGAGGTAGAGATTATAGAGGAAACCAGAATAAGTGAGGTTTAATATGACTGAGTATGAAAAGATGCAGGCGGGATATCTGTATGACGCAAACTATGATGAGGAGCTTGCAGCTAAAAGAAATATATGTGCTGATCTTTGTTATGAATATAATATGTGTAAGCCATCTGATATGGTAAAACAAAATGAACTGTTGCATAAGATAATTGGAGAAATTAAAGGGGAGCTTGTTATAACTGCACCATTTTACTGCGATTATGGTTTTAACATAAGCGTTGGTAAGAATTTCTATACTAATCATAATGTCACTATTTTGGATGGAGGCAAGGTTACGTTTGGCGATAATGTATTCATTGCACCGAACTGTGTGTTTTCCACTGCCGGACATGCCCTTGATAGTCAGCAGAGAAATAAGGGGCTGGAGATAGCGCTTCCAATTACTGTAGGTAATAGCGTATGGTTTGGCACTAATGTTTCCGTTCTTCCGGGCGTTACCATCGGAAGTGATGTTATAATAGGTGCAGGCAGTGTTGTGAATCGTGATATCCCGGACGGTGTTGTAGCTGCCGGTAATCCATGCAGAGTAATAAGGAAGATTACGGAAAAAGACAAAGAGAGGTATCCGGTATATAAGGACTGATAACTATTCGTACATGTATAATTATTTACCTTATACGCTGTAGTATATTATAAGTATTTTGATTTTATATAATAATCATATTACATACGATAATATAACTATAATATTTAGGCGTTTGCGAAAGATATTGCGTTTCGCAATTATCTAACTATAATATTTGCAAAGAGGAGAATAAGAAAATGGCAAAAGTAATACTTACAGGTGACAGACCAACAGGAAAGCTTCATATAGGACATTATGTAGGTTCCTTGAAGCGACGTGTGGAATTACAGAATTCAGGAGAGTATGACAAGATATTCATTATGATCGCTGACGCACAGGCACTTACGGATAATGCGGACAATCCTGATAAGATCAGAGAGAACATAATTGAGGTGGCACTTGACTATCTTGCATGCGGTATTGATCCGTCAAAGTCTACAATACTTATTCAGTCCCAGATTCCTGAGCTTACAGAGCTTTCGTTTTATTATATGAATCTTGTTACAGTTTCAAGACTTCAGAGAAATCCAACTGTAAAGGCGGAGATACAAATGCGTAACTTTGAGGCCAGTATTCCGGTGGGCTTTTTCACATATCCCATAAGCCAGGCTGCGGATATTACTGCATTTCAGGCAACAACTGTTCCTGTAGGTGAGGACCAGATGCCTATGATCGAGCAGACAAAGGAGATAGTTCACAAGTTCAACACTGTATATGGTGAGGCACTTACAGATCCTGAGATTCTTCTTCCTGATAATAAGGCATGTATGAGACTGCCGGGTATTGACGGTAAGGCTAAGATGAGCAAGTCTCTTGGCAACTGCATATATCTTTCTGATGACGGCGAGACCGTTAAGAATGCCATTATGCGGAAGATGTACACGGACCCTAATCACATTCAGGTGTCAGACCCCGGACAGATTGAGGGCAATATGGTATTTACTTATCTTGATGCTTTCTGCAAGGATGAGCAGTTTGAAAGATACTTGCCTGAATACAAGAATCTTGATGAACTTAAGGCACATTATCAGCGCGGCGGACTTGGCGATGTGAAGGTCAAGAAATTCCTGATAAATGTGCTTGACGAGGAGCTTGAACCTATAAGGAAAAGACGCCATGAGTACGAGAAGGATATCGCTTATGTATATGATGTGCTAAAGAAGGGAAGCGAGGAGGCAAGAGAGGTTGCTGCCAAGACCTTATCTGATGTAAAGGATGCCATGAGAATCAATTATTTTGAGGATCAGGAGCTTATCAATAAACACATTGAAAAGTATAAGAGTGCGGAGTAAAGGAGCGATACTTTGCCATACATGTGCATAATTTTGTGTGGCACAGTATATTAAACTAAGGTGCTTGTGAAATAACAAACAGGAGAATTAACAAAATGGAAAAACTGCTGCATACTCCCGAGGGAGTGAGGGACATATATGATGATGAGATCAAGAAGAAATTAAAGGTGCTTCATAAGTTGCATCATGTATTATCCCTGCATAGCTACAACGATATAGAGACACCCACCTTTGAATTCTTTGATATATTCAATCAGGACAAGGGTTCTGCTGGCTCCAATGATATGTATAAGTTTTTTGACAGGGAGAACAATACACTGGTTTTACGACCGGACATCACTCCGGGAATTGCCAGGTGTGTTTCAAAGTATTATACAGATGAGAATTTCCCCATACGTCTATGTTATCAGGGAAAGACCTTCTTCAACACAAGAGGTCATCAGGGTAAGTTAAATGAGATAACACAGATAGGCTGCGAGCTTATCAATGACGATTCATCCGCAGCAGACGCAGAGGTTATTGCAACGGCAATAGACTGCTTTAAGGCTTCAGGTCTTACTGAGTTTCAGATTGAGATAGGTGAGGTGGAGTTTTTCAAGGGTGTTATTGAGGATGCTCATCTCGATCAGGCTACCGAGGATGAAATACGCAAATACATACATAACCGTAATTTCTTTGCCCTCGAAATGCTTATTAAGGACATGGATATGCCTGAGAATGTTAAGAAGGTTCTTCTATCCTTTGATCAGCTATTTGGCGGATATGATATGCTTACTAAGGCAAAGGAGCTTGCTACCAATGAGACTTCGAGAAATGCCATAGAGCGACTTGAAAAGGTATACAAAGCACTTTCTTATTCGGGATATGAACAGTATGTCTGTTTTGATTTTTCACTCCTTAGCCGTTATGAGTATTACACAGGAATCATTTTCCGTGGATATACCTTTGGTACAGGTGATGCGGTGGTTAAGGGCGGTCGATATAATAATCTGCTTATCAAGTACGGAAAGGATGCCCCTGCAATCGGTTTTGCATTTTATATCGATGATCTCATGATGGCAATTACCAGACAGAAGATAGATATTGATATCGATAATGCCGGAAGTATCATTTTATATAATATTGAACAGCAAAAGGCTGCAATTGAACTGGCAAATTACATGAGAAGATCGGAACGCAAGGTGGAGCTTATCAGAAAGTCTAAGAAGAAAGAGGTTTCTGATTATGCAGAGTATGGTAAGAAGAATCATTTTTCGGGAATGTTCTATCTGACATCTGATACAGATGTGGATGTGTATGACCTTATTAATGAAAATGTTAACAAAACGATTATTTCTGATATTAATTTATAAAAATAGGGTGAATGCTCATGAAAACAGTCATTATACACGGGCAAAGTCATAAAGGTTCTACATATCATATTGCACATCAGGTTGCAGAGAAGATTGGTGGAGAGATAGCAGAATTCTTTCTTCCAAGGGATTTTGGAGAGTTTTGTGTTGGGTGTAATACATGCTTCAATGTGAGTGAAATAAAATGTCCCCATTACGATAAACTCAAACCACTGACTGATGCTATGGATACAGCTGATGTTATAATCCTTGCCAGTCCTGTATATGTATATCATGCCACAGGTGCAATGAAAGCATTTCTTGACCATTACGGATACAGGTGGATGGTGCACAGCCCTGAAGGATCAATGTTCAAAAAACAGGGAGTATGTATATGTACCGCAGCCGGTGCAGGACTGAAATCAACCATCAAGGATATGGCTGACAGTTTGTTCTTTTGGGGCGTTGCTAAGATATACCGATATGGTAACGGTGTAGCTGCTGTTAACTGGGATGGCGTCAGTGACAAAAAGAAAAATGCTATCGACAAGAAGACAACGGCAATTGCTAACAAGATAAAAAGCCGGAGTAATAATGTAAAACCGGGCTTTAAGACAAAAGCATTTTTCTTTATGATGCATTTGATGCAGAAGAATGGATTTAATCCGAGGGATGTTGAGTATTGGAATAATAAGGGATGGACGGGAAGTGCTCGTCCATGGAATTGAAGTAATATGAAGTCATTATATGATTTAACATAAATTTGTCAAAAATAGAAGGCAGATAATAATTTTAAGATAATAGAAGACGAGGATATTAACATGCGATACATAACATTTGCCCTTGCAAAGGGCAGACTTGCTAAGAAAACACTTTCATACCTTGAACAGATTGGAATTACCTGTGAGGAGATGAAGGATCCGGACACCAGAAAGCTGATATTTACCAATGAGGAATTAAAGCTTCGTTTCTTCCTGGCAAAAGCAGGTGATGTGCCGACATATGTGGAATATGGTGCTGCAGATATAGGTGTTGTGGGACTTGATACTATTTTGGAAGAGGAACGGGACAATCTGTATGAGGTATTAGACCTTGGTTTCGGAAAATGCCGCATGTGTGTCTGCGGACCGGCTTCGGCAAAAGAGATTCTTTCAAAGAACGAGATTATCCGTGTTGCAAGCAAATATCCCAATATTGCCACCAACTATTTCAGGAACAAGAAGAATCAGACAGTTGAGATAGTTAAGCTTAACGGCTCTGTGGAGCTTGCACCTATCGTTAATCTGTCTGATGTGATCGTGGATATTGTGGAGACAGGAACAACGCTTAAGGAGAACGGGCTTGAAGTATTAGAGGAAATCTGTCCTTTGTCCTGCCGTATGGTAGTTAATAAGGTAAGCTTCAAGATGGAGCAGGAAAGGATTCTGAAAATTGTGAGAGAGCTTAAGCATTTACTTTATGAAAATTAAGTAAACAGGTGTTGAACTGTGATATTGTCAGGAGTTAAGTAATTATTATGTTGAATTGTGTTATAGTTGGTCTTGGTGGATTTATAGGAACGGTTTTAAGATATTTAATCGGTGTGATTCCTGTAAAGGAGACCACAACATTTCCCATCAAGACATTTATTATCAATATTGTTGGTGCATTTGTTATCGGTTTAATTGCAGCATTTACTGCAAAGAACAGTGATATTAACCCAAGACTTATATTGTTTCTCAAGGTAGGCTTATGCGGAGGCTTTACCACATTTTCTACTTTTGCATTGGAAACCTCTGATCTAATTTCTAATGGAAATGTAATTACTGCTTTTATGTATGTTATATTGAGTGTTATAATTGGTATATTAATGGTATTTACTGCAGGCTTAATTATTAAATAAGTGAAGGTTGTGAGTTTTTATAAGTATGGTGATATTAGGTGATAGCAAATATATTAGTTTTGCAATTATCTGCCTGCTGATATTATAGAAAGGAAATATGATGATTTATATTTGTAATCATCATACATGAGTATTATGAGTAAAAAATTTTTTAATTGTAAGCAGTTATTAAAGAGTGTGTATGTTCTGATTTTTGCATTATTTATATGTGTTAGTTTTTCAACTGATATATATGCTGCACCATCAAAATATGTCAAGTCTCTTATAGTTAAAAGCAAGGTGTCTGTTGACGCAGGAGATAAGGTGTCAGTTCCCATTAAAGTAAATGTTGTGGGTGATGCAAGTAAGAAGATAAGCTATAAGGCAGCTAATAAAAAGATTGCAAAGGCTTCATACAGCAGTAAAACCTCAAAGCTTATCATAACCGGCGTAAAGAAAGGCAGTACAAAGGTTACGATTACAACAAAAGCAAGAAATGATAAGGGGAGCAAGCTTAAGAAGGTAATTAAGGTTACTGTTAAGGAAGCAGATGCTTCAACAAAAGAAAAAACTTATACATTTAGAAAGCCATCATACCTGACGCAGCATTTTGAAAAGCATGGGGCAGAGATGGGATATAAGACTGAGGAGGAATATCTGGCAGGTGCCAATGCAGTGATCAATAATCCCAATGCATTACATAAGCTTGAGGCAGAGGATAACGACCATGTGTATTATATTGAGGCAACCAACGAGATTGTATTTCTTTCTCAGGACGGTTATATAAGGACTTATTTTATATGTAATGGGAAGGATTATTATGACAGACAGTAGTGCGTAATAGTTTTTTATTGTAATCCGTGATTGATAAGGGATAATTATTGAAAGATTATCTATGTAAGACCGAATAGTTTTAAGAAAGGAAACTACGATAATGAGAATTGTAAAATTAACTGCAGAATCAAAAAAGAACTTATTAAACGATTTATTAAAGCGCAGTCCCAACAATTACACCGAATATCAGGATACGGTGCAGGAGATTGTTGACAATGTGAGAGAGAATGGCGATAAGGCGTTATTTGAATATACCATGAAGTTTGACAAGGCAGACATTTCTGCAGCAAATGTCAAGGTGACTGATGCAGAGATTGAAGAAGCCTACAGGTCGGTTGATCCGCATCTTGTGGAGGTGATTCGAAAGGCTCTTGTAAATATCCGTGATTTTCACGAGTTACAGAAGCAGAACTCATGGTTCACCACCAAAGAAAATGGTACAATGCTTGGTCAGAAGGTTACACCGCTTAACTATGTCGGTGTCTATGTGCCTGGCGGCAAGGCGGTCTATCCGTCATCTGTTCTTATGAATATCGTGCCTGCCAAGGTTGCAGGCGTTAATCATATTGTGATGACAACCCCATGTAATGCAGAGGGAAAGGTGTATGCCACCACATTGGTTGCAGCGAAGGAGGCAGGAGTGGATGAGATATACAAGGCAGGGGGTGCACAGGCGATAGCAGCGTTAGCATTTGGTACAGAATCAGTTCCTAAGGTGGACAAGATTGTGGGCCCCGGCAACATTTTCGTAGCACTTGCAAAGCGTGCCGTATATGGCTATGTAAGCATAGATTCTATTGCAGGACCTTCTGAGATCATGGTGCTTGCGGATGACAGTGCCAATCCGAGATACATCGCTGCCGACCTGCTTTCCCAGGCAGAGCATGACGAGTTAGCATCTGCAATTCTTGTGACAGATTCAAAGGAGTTTGCAAACAAGGTATCTGTCGAGATAGACGGATTTGTCAAGGAGTTATCAAGGAAAGATATTATTCAGAAATCTCTCGATAACTATGGGTATATTCTTGTGTGTGACAACATGAATGAGGCTGTAGAGGCGGTAAATGATATTGCTTCCGAGCACCTTGAGATTGTGACAAGGAATCCGTTTGAACTTATGATGAAAGTCAGAAATGCGGGAGCGATCTTTATAGGAGAATACAGCTCTGAACCCCTTGGAGATTATTTTGCAGGGCCTAATCATGTTCTTCCGACCAACGGAACGGCAAAGTTCTTCTCGCCGCTTTCTGTGGATGACTTCATAAAAAAGAGCAGTATCATTTATTACTCTAAGGAGGCGTTAGAGCCGATACATCAGGATATCATAGACTTTGCCACCAGCGAGCAGTTGACGGCTCATGCTAATTCTATCAAGGTGAGGTTTGAGTAATATGAGTTATTATATTGGGTGTTGTATTCCACGAGTATCAGATTGTGACGATAATGTAAAATGTCTTAAAGGTTTATATTGCAAATCACTTGAAGTACTTTCAACAGAAACTCATGGATTGCGATATACAAGTTTAGGAGATAAAAAATGTGTATTTTTTGAAAATATAGAGGATGCCACAAATTATTTATCAAATATTAAAAATGATAACACATAATTATGATGAGATGTATGGTGAATGTATAAATAAAGTAGGCTATATTGTAAACAATAAGAAATCCAATAATTGAATTTTCGCATTTTTTATAAACCGCAGGAGTTAAAGAAAACCTTTTTGAAAAGCATAGAAAAGAAAAAATTGTAGTTAAATAAGAGAGGTACAGACATGGCAGGACGAATCGCGTATATTGAACGCAAAACTAATGAAACAGATATAAAACTGGAATTACATATTGACGGAGCCGGTCAGACTAAGATAGACACGGGAATCGGATTCTTTGACCACATGCTCAATTCCTTTGCAAAACATGGTTTCTTTGACTTGAAAGCCATAGTAAAGGGTGATTTGTTTGTGGATTCACACCACACAATTGAGGATACCGGTATTGCACTTGGAGAAGCTATCAAGAAAGCCGTAGGAGATAAGAAGGGAATCAAGCGTTACGGACAAAGGCTTCTTCCCATGGATGAAACACTTGTGATGTGTGCAATCGACCTTTCAGGCAGACCTTATCTTTCCTTTGATATGGATTTCACGGTTGACCAGGTGGGGTATTTTGATACGGAGATGGTGAAGGAGTTTTTCTATGCTGTATCTTATTCATCAGGCATGAATCTTCACATCAAGCAGATCAACGGCAGCAACAATCATCATCTGATCGAGGCAGCATTTAAGGCATTTGCAAAGGCACTTGATGAGGCGGCACAGATCGATCCCAGAATGAAGGATGCGGTGCTCTCCACGAAAGGAACACTGTAATCATTAAATCGAATTGGTGAAAATTATTTTGCAAAGTGAGTCTGTCTGTTTATAAGAGAGCGATAATATTGTGTGAACTAATAGGCTTTCAGCATAGCGAAATAGCTGTTGATAAAACCATTTGTGAAGATGTATCTCAAAAAGCAGCAGGCGAGGTATATTGCAGACTTGGAAAAAGCAATAGGGAATATGAAGGTCAGGAGGAATTAAGGGATGGGGTTATTTGATAATATTATGAAGAAAGCAGAGCAGGCAGGAGAGGCGGTCAGGAAGGCTTCTGAAAATGCGAAGCAGACCGCAGATAATATAAAGCAGGAGGCGGCGAAGAATGCTGCGGGAAATTCAGCGAAAAGTACTGACCATGGAGCTGCAAAGCAAGCCCCCACAAAATCCACGCCGTTAGATCCAACGAAACAAGTTCACGTCAGGTTTGGAACAATAGATCCTGTACCATATATTGATATGAAAACCGGGCTGCAGCTTGGACTTGTGGGGGCTGGAAGTGCAATTATTGCAGTTAAAGATGTTAATGCATATAAAGACGAAGAGGATATGATTGAAAAAGCAAGGGAAATATGCAATGATGAGATTAAAAACCAGATAAAATTGTTTTCAGGAAATATATCTTATGATAATACATCAAGATTAAGGGAAGAGTTTTCGATTGCATGCAAGATGCGTCTTTTTGATGCCGGAATTACAGGTGTTGCTAATTTTGATATGCTTAATCTCTCTGAAGAATCAAAGAAAATGGTGGATAAAATTAAAAAAGAAAATATGCTTGCCGAAAATCCTGCCCTTGCAGAGGCTGAAAGAGTTCTAAAGCAGGCAGAGGCTGCAAAGAATAGTGGCAGTCATGAACCGATCAGAGCAGATATAGGTATAGGTTATGAAAATGGCGGAAATACAAGGAATGCCGATACCTTAGTTGGTGGTATTAACGCCGAAGGAGGTCAAGGGGTCGGAAAAGTGAAGTTCTGTCCTAACTGCGGCAGTCCAGTCGGTGCGGGAAAGTTCTGTGGGAATTGCGGCTGCAGGCTGCAGTAATTAGTCATTAGTTTTGTTGAGGTTACATCGAGATGAGTGGAAAGAATATTCAACAGGAAAAAACACAACAGGAAAACACACAACAAAAGAAATACCGCAATCCTCTCGGCAGACGTATATTTATCGGATGTCTTTTCTTTGTATTGATAATATGTGTCATCATGGGATTCATTGGCTTTTATATATTTGAAAACAGCATGATGCACCAATATGAAATGCAGCTTACGGAAATCATTAATCTGACCGTGACCAGAATTGATGTTGATGATCTGAAGACTTGTATTGAAACAGGTGAGGAGACTGATAAGTATATTGAGCTTATCACATATATGGATCAGTTAAGACAGAATACCTCTGTTGATCATATCGTTATCGTAACACCAATAAAGGAGGGTGACTCCTACGATGTGATTCAGGTTGCATCGGGTCTTCTTCCAGAGGAGAGAAACGGTCAGAATCTTAAAGATATTGCTGTTCCACTGCTCGGTGACAGGATGGGAGATTATTATCCGCCTGAATTCCTTCCGGAGATATATAACAGATTACAGAATTACCATGAAATTAATTTTTCTGAATCAGAGAATGAATTCGGAAGAACTTATACGGGGGCGGTGTCTGTATTTGATAAAAATGGGGAGCCGGTTGCCCTGGTAACATCAGGTCTGTCACTTAATTATATTGAGAGCACCATGAAATGGTATGCTGTTATCGTTGCCGTTGTCACAATTATACTTTGCGGAATTGTCTTGGCAGTTATGATGCTGTGGTTCAGAAAGCATATTCTTAACCCTATTCATCAGATTGAACAGACGGCAAGAGAATTCGAGGAAAAGAGCCGCGCCCAGAAGAATCCTGATGTGCTGGTGCTTGACCTGCCGGAGATCAACAGCGGTGACGAGTTGGAATCACTTTCCAATACACTGTATTCCATGTCCCTTAACATGAAACAGTATGTTGTTGATCTGCTCACATCTTCGATTAAGATGGATATATTGGAACGTGACCTTGATGAGAGTAAGAAACGTGCAAAGGAGCTTGGCGAGCTTGCAACTCTTGATTCGCTTACGGGTATCCGCAATAAAACTGCATACGACATAGAGGTTCTTGAGATTTCCGAAGCAATACAACAGGGGGATATCAAGTTCGGTGTTGCGATGATAGACCTTAATTTCCTGAAACGTATAAATGACACCTACGGTCATAAGAAAGGGAATATTGCAATCCAGAGAGCCTGTCATTTGGCATGTGATACATTTAAGCATTCGCCATTGTTCCGCGTTGGCGGAGATGAATTTATTGCGATATTGAAGGGCTATGATTATGAAAATATAGAAAGTCTTGTAGAAAAATTCAATAAAGAGGTTGAGCATTTATCCAATGATACATCGCTTGAACCATGGGAGCGTACATCTGCTGCAATCGGATATGCACTGTATGACGAGAAGCTTGATAACAGCTATGAAACTGTGTTCCACAGAGCAGACAAGGCTATGTATGAGTGCAAGAAGGCGATGAAGGCTTTGAGGGAGTAAAATTTCGGAAAGATATTTATGCTAAATCGCATTATGGTTTTGATAAAAGAATTGTGCCAATGTATCTTATATGAGAAGGAGACGACATGGAGACCTCGATAAGTACTAAAAAGGCAATAAGTGGTTCATTTACTGCCATAATCATACTGGTAATATCACAGACACTTGCACAATTAATTGCAAGTATGTTTTTACTACTTCGGATTCAGGACGGGATATGTAATATTATTGCAGGTGTTCTGTATGTAAGCATTGCCTATGCTTTTTTGCTCTTATTTACAAAGAAATTAATAAAAGTACGTGCCTCTGATTTGGGAATATCACAATTTAATATTAAGGGTAAATGGATTTTAACAGCTATATTATTACCGTTGGCGGTTAAAGCAGTATATCTTTTAATGTTTAATGGAGAGTATGTTCCTTCAAATATGAATGCAAATCAAATTTTCAGCACATTAAGTGCCGGTATTGTATTTTATGGATTAGCAGCAGGTTTTGTTGAAGAAATGGTTTTTAGAGGTGTTATTCTGAATTTACTAAAGAACAGATGGAATATAAAGATTGCTGTGCTTGTACCTTCTGTGCTATTTGGAGTAGTTCATGTTTTAGGAATGGGTTTTTCGATAGAAAGCGGCTTATTGGTTATTATTGCCGGAACTATGGTGGGAATCATGTTTTCTGCGATTGCAATAGAAGGTGGTTCTGTTTGGAATAGCGGAATTGTACATGCAATCTGGAATATTGTAATTATCGGTGGCGGATTATCTGTTGGAGAAAATGTCGATGAGTATTCTGTAATGACCTATGTTCTTGATACGAAAGCATTTGTAATTACAGGTGGTGAATTTGGAATTGAATCATCAGTTATATCATTGATGGGATATATAATCGTTGCTTTCATGGCAATGAGTATGATTAAGAGTTAAAGTTATACAACATTTATTTTTTCACATCAAAAAATATTCTGTTCAATAAATTTGTTTTGTGTTACACTTATTATTTAAAGAAAAGGAGAATTCTTTAATGACCTTTGAATGGGATGAAGATAAAAATTATTTGAATAAAATATACCATAAAATATCATTTGAAACAGCAGCACATGTATTTGACGATCCTAATTATATAGAGATGTATGATTTTGAACATAGTGTAGATGAGGATCGATATATAGCAATCGGTATGGTGGGAGATATTTTGTTTGTAGTATTTACAGAAAGAAAGGATGCAATACGACTGATCTCTGCAAGATTAGCCACAAAGGCTGAAAGGAGGCTTTATTATGATCAAGACATTAATTATTGAAAATGGTCAAAAACCTACGGAAGAGCAGTTGAAAGAGGTTGAGGAGGCAAAAAAAAGTCCGATTGTTTTTGACGAGGATTGTGAGGAACTGTCTCCGGCAATGATGAAAGCATTCAAAAGTGCAGTTATACAACGTAATCGTAGGAAAAATGCATGAAATCTAACAGATAAGCATCAGAACCCGACATCCCCCCATATTTTTCGCATCCATAGAAGATTTGTGTAATATATTGCATGCAGTTGAACAGGAATTTGATATAAAATGCGAACGCGACGGAGGATACACAAGGATTTTTGTGAAACATATATTGGAGGATATGAAAACGGATAGACGAAACGATGAGAACAGAAAAGATGTGTTTGCAATGCTGAAGCGGGAGTTTTAGAATGATAAAATAATATTTTTTATTATAAATCGGAGGTCGTATATGTCAAAATCAGAAATATTACATGAATTATATAAAGCTTGTAAAGATCTAAATTTTGATGAAACACATGATTTAATAGCTAGTGCTGAAAGTGCTGATGAAAAGGATTTTATTCGTACAGTAACTGATTTTGTTTTACAGCAAAGACAACAGAGGGTTGTAGCAGAAAAGAGGTTTTGATTTGAAACGATATATTGTTTTTGCAGGAGTAAATGGAGCAGGAAAAACCACACTCTATCAAACAAATGATGACTTTCTAGAAATGCAGAGAATAAATATGGACGAAATTGTACGTGAATTTGGTTCGTGGAAAATATCGTCTGATGTTTCGAAAGCCGGTAAAATAGCTGTAAATAAGATAAAAAGATACGTGTAGAGATAATATAAATTAATCGTGATGTTATATATTTAATTCATTACAACAATTTTTAGGAGGAAAGACATGAGTTACGTCAAAATAATCACACAGGTCAACGCAGGAAAAGGACTTGATCTGTCAAAGGATACAGAAAGGGCAGATGTCATATCCAGAGCGTTTTCATATTCCAATGAGGGTGCGGATGAGATCGCATTTATGGATATGACAGCAAGAAAAGAGGACAGGGAGCCGAATGTGGATTTCATGAAGGCAATTGCGAAGAAGGCAGAGGTTTCCTTGATTGCATACGGCGGTGTAAAGCGTCTAGAGGATGTCAAGAAGATGTTATATGCCGGAGCAGAGCTTGTCTATATGGGACGTGCTGCGAAGGATGACATCAATTTTGTGAAGGAGATGTCTGACCGTTTCGGCAGTGATAAGATTGGTGTTGTTATTGACTTAAATGATTCCAATATCAAGGAATTTGCTATCTCCTGTAAGCAGATGGGAGCAGGTCATCTTTGGATAATGGGAAATCCTGTCGGAAATGAGCGCATAATCAAGGATATCAGGCAGACCGTGGGAATCCCTGTCATGATCAGTACAGATTCAAGTGACGAGAATGTAATCACAGAGCTTGTGAAGGCGACGGATGCAGATGCCGTCCTCTATACAGGTGCGGAAGCTATTGACTGCATGGCTGTGAAAAGGGCATTAAAAAATGCGGGTGTCAGTGTCAATACCTTTGAAAGTGCTGTACCATTTAGCGAATTCAAATTAAATGCGGATGGTCTGATACCATGTATCGTGCAGGACTACAAGACCAGTGAAGTGCTGATGATGGCGTACATGAATGAGGAATCCTACAACAAGACATTGGAAACGGGACGCATGACTTACTTTTCAAGGAGCCGTCAGAAGCTTTGGGTAAAGGGCGAGGAGAGCGGTCATTTTCAGTTTGTCAAAGAGCTTATCATCGACTGTGACAAGGATACGATTCTTGCAAAGGTTTCACAGATTGGTGTTGCCTGTCATACAGGCAATCCGACCTGTTTCTTTACACCGCTTGCAAGCAAGGAATATAACAGTACCAATCCGCTTACGGTATTCAACGAGGTGTATAATACGATCGTGGACCGCAAGAAGAATCCGAAGGAGGGTTCATACACCAACTATCTCTTTGACAAGGGAATTGACAAGATTCTGAAAAAGGTGGGTGAGGAGTGCACCGAGATTGTCATTGCAGCGAAGAATCCCGATCCGGAGGAGATCAAGTATGAGATTTCAGATTTCCTCTATCACTGTATGGTGCTCATGGTAGAACGCGGTGTGACCTGGGAGGATATCATGAAGGAGCTGGATAACCGGCACTAGAATAATAGATATTATTAAGAAATATTACAAACTTTGATATGTATTTGACAAATGTTGAAATTGCTGTAAAATATATTAAGTATATGATTATTCTGTTGAATAGAGGTGATCGCAATGGTTGATAAGAATACACGTATTATTACACCATTTAAAATATCTGTTGACAGCAGGATAGATAAGTATTATCTGAATAAAGCTAAGCAATAATGATATGTTTTTCTGACGAAACATAACTATAATACAATGGACGTTTGCGAAAATCAATATACTTCGACGGCATTTGAGTAAAACAAAGCGTTTCGCAAATTTCTAATATAAAAAAAGGAGAAAGAAAATGGTATTTTTAAGTGAATTTGTAAGTTATCTCATCAAGTACATCGCACTCGGATTGATTGCATTTGCAGGAATCATGTGCGGAATCAGTTCTGCAAAGAAGAAAAAAGAAGCTGAGGCATCTGCTGCAGAAACGACAGAAGCGGCTGAATAATATTTGTCTTTTGACTGAATAGAAATAGCGATTGCAAAACATTATAATTTGAATTATAATAATTCAGATTATAATGTTTTTTTGTGAAGGATAATTAAGAATAAGCGAGGGATAAGTTGTGAAGAAGTATGGCTTAAATGAATTAAGAAAAATGTATCTTGAATTTTTTGAGAGTAAGGGACATCTGAAGATGAATAGTTTTTCACTGGTTCCGCAGAATGATAACTCTCTTTTGTTAATTAATGCCGGTATGGCTCCGTTGAAGCCTTATTTTACCGGACAGGAGATTCCGCCAAGAAGACGGGTTACCACCTGTCAGAAGTGTATCCGTACCGGAGATATAGAAAATGTGGGTAAGACAGCAAGACATGGTACATTCTTTGAGATGCTGGGTAATTTTTCCTTTGGAGATTATTTCAAGAAGGAGGCAATCGAGTGGTCGTGGGAATTCCTCACAAAGGTTCTTGAGATGGATCCTGACAGACTTTATCCATCAGTTTATCAGGATGATGATGAGGCATTCGACCTTTGGCATGAGATGATAGGAATACCTGAGGACAGAATCTATCGCTTCGGCAAGGAGGACAACTTCTGGGAGCATGGCAGTGGTCCATGTGGTCCATGTTCTGAGATATATTATGACCGCGGTGAGAAGTACGGCTGCGGCAAGCCGACCTGCACCGTAGGCTGTGACTGTGACCGCTACATGGAGATATGGAACAATGTATTTACCCAGTTTGACAATGACGGACACGGCAACTATACAGAGTTAGAGAATAAGAATATTGATACAGGTATGGGACTTGAACGTCTTGCATCCGTTGTTCAGGATGTGGATTCCATATTTGATGTGGATACAATCTGCGCACTTCGCAACAAGGTATGTGAGTTTGCAAATGCCACATACCACACTGACGAGAAGAAGGATGTTTCAATCAGACTTATAACAGACCATATACGTTCTGCTACATTTATGATATCCGATGGTATCATGCCGTCCAATGAGGGCAGAGGATATGTTCTTCGCCGTCTGATCAGACGTGCCGCAAGACACGGAAGATTATTAGGCATTGATGGAGCATTCCTTGCAAAGCTTTCTGAAACTGTAATCGAAGGCTCTAAGGACGGATATCCGGAGCTTGAGGAAAAGAAGGAATTTATCTTCCGTAATCTTTCTATCGAGGAGGAAGCATTCAATAAGACTATTGACCAGGGACTTGCAATTCTTACCGATCTTGAAAAGAACATGGCTGACAAGGGAAGCAAGGTGCTTGATGGTGCAGAGGTATTCAAGCTCTATGACACTTATGGATTCCCTGTGGATCTCACTAAGGAGATTCTTGAAGAAAAAGGATATTCCATTGACGAGGAAGGCTTCAAGGCTTGCATGGAGGAGCAGCGTACCAAGGCGAGAAATGCAAGAAAGACCACCAACTATATGGGTGCTGATGCCACTGTATATGATGATATTGACCCAACAATCACAACAGAGTTTGTTGGTTATGATAATGATACATTTGATTCTAAGATCACAGTTCTTACAACCACCGAATCTATAGTTGATGCAATTGTTGCAGGGGATGATGCCACACTCTTTGTGGAAAAGACACCGTTCTATGCTACCATGGGCGGTCAGCAGGGCGATACAGGCGTTATTACCACGGCAGACGGTGAATTTGTTGTAAAGGATACAATTAAGCTTAAAGGCGGCAAATACGGCCACATTGGAACTGTTACCAAGGGTATGTTCAAGGTGGGAGATACAGTAACCCTCAAGATCGATACAGCAGGACGAGCTGATACATGTAAGAACCACAGTGCTACACACCTTTTGCAGAAGGCACTTAAGACTGTACTTGGAAATCACGTGGAGCAGAAGGGTTCACTTGTAACACCTGACAGACTGCGTTTTGACTTCTCGCATTTCTCACCTATGACACCGGAGGAGATTACTGAGGTTGAAGCAATCGTCAATGAGAAGATTGCAGAAGGATTAAATGTTAATATCAAGGAAATGCCTATTGAGGAAGCTAAGAAGACAGGAGCCATGGCTCTGTTTGGCGAGAAGTATGGGGATGTTGTAAGAGTTGTCAATATGGATGACTATTCAATAGAGTTCTGTGGTGGTACTCATGTTAAGAATACAAGTGCCATTACTACATTTAAGATCGTATCAGAATCGGGTATCGCTTCAGGTGTAAGACGTATCGAAGCTCTTACCGGCAAGGCTGTATTTGATTACTATAAAGCGTTGGAGGACAAGGTCAATAAGGCTTCTGAGCTTTTGAAGACCAATCCGGAGCAGTTAGTTGATAAGATAAGCCATACTTTGGCACGTGAAAAGGAGCTTTCATCAGAAAATGAATCATTGAAGGCAAAGCTTGCTAATGAATCACTCGGAGATGTTACTTCTGATATGGTTTCTGTAGGAGATTTCAACATCATTGCAACAGCGGTTGACGGTGTTGATATGAACGGACTTCGCGATCTTGGAGACCAGTTAAAGCAGAAGGTATCAGAGGGTATCGTTGTTATTGCGTCAGCAAACGGCGATAAAGTCAATCTAATAGCGATGGCAACAGACGGTGCTGTGAAGGCAGGTGCCCATGCAGGTAATCTTATCAAGGAGGTTGCTCCCCTTGTAGGCGGTGGCGGCGGCGGACGTCCTAACATGGCACAGGCTGGTGGTAAGAATCCGGCTGGAATTTCTGACGCAGTTGCTAAAGCCAAAGATGTGGCTAAGACACAGCTTTCATAAAGATTATATAATTATTTTAATATTTTTATAATTGTGTTCAAGATGCTTTGATATGGAAATCTAAATGAATTTAATAAAGGAAGATATATATTAATGACTTTATTGAATATATATTTATAGAAGGGATATTGAGTTATTATATGAGTGAAATAGATAAATTTGGCAAAGTATTTATTGAAGAAACAAGAGATCTATCTATAAATAATATGAACAAGAAGTTATACGGTCAAATAAAAAATGAGGAAGGGAAAGAACTTCATAATAAATTTGACGGTTTTACTGATGAGCAAAAGAATGTAATAAAAAATATAGTATCAAAAACAGTGGATACCGTTATTGATAATTTCCTGTTCATGATCGAGCAGCACGATGAAATTGCATTGTTGTATAATGATGTAAATCTTAATGAAGCAAGTGACGGATTATCAGGTGAATTATATACGGAAGACGGCTGGATTCAAAAATATTCGTCATTGTTTTCTGATTAAAGAAGGAAGGCTTTCCGGCATAACAATATGTTATCCGACTGCCGGATAGATACTTTAAGTAATGTTTGAGTGACGTTTTATCAAAAAAATGTTGACGTATTGGAATTTTATGTTATAATTTTACATGTGTTTGAAATAACCCAAGGTTGTATGCGGGACACAATATACAGCTGAAGGGAGGTCGGGTGAGAGATATGTCAAATGTTGTAGTTAAAGAGAACGAGACTTTGGACAGCGCTCTTCGCCGTTTCAAGAGAAACTGTGCGAAGGCTGGTATTCAGCAGGAGATTCGTAAGAGAGAGCATTACGAGAAGCCAAGCGTTAGACGTAAGAAGAAGTCAGAGGCAGCTCGTAAGAGAAAGTTTAATAAATAATTAGATCATAACGAGTTTATTTAAGAGTCATTGTATTTATGCAATGGCTCTTTTTTTGAGCATATTTAATTATTAAAATACATATATTAAAGATAAGTAACTAAAGGTGGCGTGTTTGTGGAAATACCTAAGGATGTGCTATATGGGGATGTGCTTTTAAGACTTGTTGGAAATCATGAGGCAATCATAGAAAATTATAAGGGGCTTCATTTATATACATCAGAGGAGGTTGTTATTGCCTGCAAAAAAATGACATTACGAATATGCGGTGAAAAACTGCATGTTCAATATTTTTCTGGCTGTGACATGAAGGTGACAGGTAACATACATACAATAACTTATAGTATGAATGGAGAAGTATGCTGTTAAAATTATTACGTTATTTATTTGGTTTTGTAAGAGTTGAGGTATGTGGCTTTGCTCCGGAACGCTTAATGAATCTTCTTATAAAGGATGAGATCGTAATCTGGGACATTGCGGAAACTGAACATGGCTACAGTTTTTATATTGGCCGTAAAAATCTGTTGAATATAAAGCCTTATCTTCAAAAAACAAATATGAAGCTTAAGGTTGTCTCACGCATTGGACTGCCTTATTTTTTCAAGCGGAACAGAAGACGCGCAACCTTTGGTATAGGCTGCCTGATATTTGTGGCACTAATCTATACCCTTTCTCTTTTTGTATGGGAGGTCAAGGTTACAGGAGAGGATCATATTGTTGCAGAGGAAATGATCAAGCACATAGAAAAGAATTACATTCCTCTCGGGACGCTTAAGTCTGATATTGACTGCTCAAAGCTTGAAGCTGATCTTAGAAAGGATTTCGAAGACATATCATGGATAAGCTGTGAGCTTAAGGGAACGGGACTTACAATACATTTAGAGGAGGGAATGCAGCCCAAGACTATAGAAGATAATAATATTGTTGGGGATGTTATTGCGGTGAAAAATGCTAGCATTACCAAAATGATAACAAGGCAGGGGACACCTGTTGCTAAGGTAAATGATAAGGTCAAAAAGGGGGATATACTCATATCCGGGACCATTTACATATATGATGACAATAATGAGGTTATGGAAACAAATTATATTGCAGCTGACGGAGATGTATATGGAAAAACCTCCTATAAATATAATGATTATGTTGATCTTAATTATTATGAAAAGGAATATATAGATGAACCGGTTAAACACATAACATTATTTTTCATGGATTATTGTCTTACACCTTATATGCCGGGGATTTCTTCAGAAAAATATGATACATATACCCAATTGCACAAATTAAGAATATTTGAAAACTTTTATCTTCCTGTTGGGTATAAGGTTATAACGCGAAAACCATACAAATTAACCAATATGACACGTGACGAACAGACAGCGGCAGATATACTAAATGACAGGCTAGACAAAAAAATTTCTGAGTTTCAGGAAAATGGGCTGGAAATCGTGAAAAATGGTGTTACAATAGAGAAGGCTGGAGACAGGGTAGAAGCAAAGGGGAAAATTGTTGTTGTGGAGCCTATCGGAAAGCTTGTGAAACACAATTGAGTATAGTATCTATGAAAAGGTTATAAGAGAAATAATATTTTTGACAGAAAAGAGTTTTAATAAAGGTACATAATCGGAATAGGAGATAAGCATGAGCAAGACAGAGAAAAATATAACAATACCTGCAGACTGCATAGCAAATGTATTTGGACAATTTGACTGCAATGTCAAGAAGATAGAGAAGGCAATGAATGTTACCATGATCGTTCGTGGAGATGAATTAAAGCTTATTGGAGAGGAAGGTGCTGTTAACAGGACAATTGATATTATGGATGCACTTGTAAGCCTTGCGAAACGAGGTAATCCCATTACTGAACAGAATGTTAACTATACCATTTCTCTTTCATTAACGGAACAGACCAAAGAGATGGAGGAGCTTGATAAGGATATAATCTGTCATACGATCAATGGTAAGCCTGTCAGGGCGAAAACTGTGGGTCAGAAGAAATATCTTAATTCCATTGATAAGAACATGATCATATTTGGGATTGGGCCTGCTGGAACTGGAAAAACATATCTTGCAATGGCTAAGGCTATAACTGCATTTAAGAATAATGAGGTGAACAGGATAATCCTCACAAGACCGGCTATAGAGGCAGGGGAGAAGCTCGGCTTTCTGCCTGGAGACCTTCAGAGTAAGGTCGATCCCTACCTGCGGCCATTATATGATGCACTCTATGAGATCATGGGTGCCGACAGCTTTATCAAGAATATGGACAAGGGGCTGATAGAAGTGGCGCCCCTTGCATATATGAGAGGAAGAACTCTTGATAATGCATTTATTGTGCTTGATGAGGCGCAGAACACAACACCAGCACAGATGAAGATGTTCCTTACAAGGATCGGTTTTGGCTCCAAAGCAATAATAACCGGAGACCTGTCACAGAAGGATATTCCAAAGGATGCCATAAGCGGACTTGATGTTGCGTTAAAGGTCCTCAAAAATGTGGATGACATAGGCGTCTGCCAGATGACCAGTGATGATGTTGTAAGACATCCACTGATCCAAAAGATAGTTGAAGCCTATGACAGATATGAGGAAAGCCAGAAGTCTTCTAAGAAGACGGACAAGCGTACCAGGAATACAAAGCAAAAATAAGTGAATAATAGTTAGAAAAAACAGGTAATGCCATAAATGTTGTATGAGGGTTGATTTATCAAACTATATAATGTATAATTGACCTGTGTTTGCGATGAATGTCATTATTTTTGATAATATGTGTTTTGTGTATTAATTTTTACAATTTAACATGTTATTTTGTAACACATAGATTTCATGTTATAGCATTAATATGGTGGGCATAATGACGGTATTACTGGAAAATGAAACAGATATTTCACTTGGAATTGAATATGAGAGGATTGCCTGTAAGGTGGTGGATGCAGCACTCGATTATGTTCATTGTCCCTATGAATGTGAGGTCAATATCCTGCTTACAGATAATAAGGGAATACATGACACAAACCTTCAGATGAGGGGAATAGATTCACCAACAGATGTGCTGTCGTTTCCTGCCGTGGAATTTGATACCCCGGGGGATTTTGCTGTTGTTGAAAATGATGTTTCATCCTATTTTAACTCTGATACAGGAGAACTTATCCTCGGTGATATTATGATATCACTTGATAAGGTCAAGGAACAGGCGGAAAGCTTTGGGCATAGTACAACAAGAGAATATGCATTTTTGATAGCACACAGCGTTCTGCATCTTTCCGGATATGATCATATTGATGAGTATGAGAGAGTTCAGATGGAGAGGATGCAGGATGAGATACTTAAAGATATTGGATATACCAGGGATTGCTGATACTTGTATAAAAACATATGCTTGCATAGATTCTGTGTAATATTGGATATAATAGAGATTGCCTGATAATTGATAACAATTCAGATTGTAATGATTTGAATTTGTAATATATACGTAATGTATAATAACAAAGGAGACGATTTAATGAAAACTATTATTTCAAAGAGAATAATTTCAGAGAAAAATATTGCAAAAAAGCTTCTTGCAGTATCACTGTTAAGTGCAGCAATGCTTTCATTTACTGCATGTGGTAAGAAGGAGGAGCCTGTTACAGAGGAGCCTACCACAACAGAGGCAACAACCGAAGCCACAACAGAGGATCCTCATATTGGTGAGAATTATAATGAGTTAACTGGTGAGTGGTCTAAGGATTATGAGCCACATCGTCCAATTGCAGTAATGATCAATAACTTGAAGGAAGCACTTCCTTCATCAAGCACTAAGCAGGCTGATATCATTTATGAATGTATGGTGGAGGGTGGAATTACCCGTATCATGCCTATATATTCTGAGTATTCAGAGCTTGAGAAGGTTGGCTCTGTAAGAAGTGCAAGACATTATTATATTAATATTGCAAACGAGTATAATGCTATATATGTTCATTATGGACAGTCAAAGCCTGCCAAGAAAATGCTTGACAAGGGCAAGATTGATAATATTAATGGTATGACATATGATCCCGGATTCTATCGCGATGATTCAAGAGTTGCTCCACATAATGCTTATACAACCGGAGAAAGAATTATTCAAGGAATAAGTGATTTGGGATATAATGATAAGTATGCAGAGAATCATGAGAAGGTTTTATCATTTAACGAAGAGGATACGGATCTTGAAAATGGTGAGGCAGCTGATGGTACTATTCATGTAAGCTTCAGCAGCTACTCACAGCCGTATTTCATATACAATCCAGAGAAGAAGGTTTATGAGAGATATGAATATGGTGCACCACAGATAGATAACATGGCAGATGAGAATGATAATATTCTTACATTTAAGAATATTATCGTAATGCAGTCTTCTTATGAGTGTATCAATCCAAAGAATGATCTTCAGGAGCTTACGCAGGTCGGCAAGGGCAGCGGCTATTATATAACTAATGGTAAGGCTATTAAGATCAACTGGTCTAAGTCATCTAAGAAGTCAAAAACCAAATATACTACTGAGGATGGACAGGAGCTTCTGCTCAATCCTGGTAAGACATGGTTTTCTATCATTGGCAACAGTGATCAGGCAGGTCTCAGCTTTGAGAGCACAACCGGAGAGATAACCAATGGTGTATTCACACCTGTATCAACTGCAACAGATGATGCTTCTACAGAAGCTGCATCAGAGGAGCAGACCAGTGAGGCTGCCCAGTAATAAAGATGAATTAAATAATATATATTTTTAAAAATATAAGAGGGCTATGTGCTGTAGTCCTCTTATAATTTATATAATATATACTATTTTAACATATATTGAATTATTTTCGCCGCATCTGGGTTAATAGCTGATAAATTAATATATTAACGGAGGATAATGATGACAGACAGAGAATTGTTTGACATTGCAATGTCTATGTGTGATAAGGCATATGCGCCCTATTCACATTTTTATGTAGGGGCCGCATTGATAACTGATGATGGAAGTGTATATACAGGCTGCAATATTGAAAATGCTTCCTATGGGGCCACCAATTGTGCAGAAAGGACAGCAATGTTCAAGGCTGTATCTGAGGGACATGCACATTTTAACAGGATCGCTGTAGCAGCTTATGACGGAACCTGTGCCTATCCCTGTGGTATATGTCTGCAGGTAATGAATGAATTCATGGCTGATGGCACAGTGATATTAGAGGAGAATGGAAAGCTTGTGGATTACAGGGTCAGTGAGCTTCTTCCCCATGGCTTTAATCTATAACTGTTCAGATGGATTGCAAAGAATTTTTCAGTCTGGCTATGTTTTCCAGGTCGGCTATGAATAGTTACAAAATCTTATAAATCAGAATAAATATTATTTATTCAGGTCATACTTTTCATAGAAATCCTTATATTTGGAGGTGTCTATGAAAAGAAATATATTGTTTGCATTATTTGCTGTAATGACCGGTGCGTTATCCCTTTGCGGGGTTTACTTTAACAAATACTTCTATCCTAAGAATTATGCAAAGGATTCAACAGGGGAATATGTGAATATAACTGTGTCCGAACAGAAGTCAACATTTCCTGTTAATAAATCAACTGTTTTCAATGTGGAATATTATTATCCTGAGGAGGACCGCAGTCTAAAGGAACAGCTCAATTACATTCCGGCACTCCTTGGCTGTGATAAGGCAGGTGTTGAGAAATACCTTGCAGATTACATGGATAATCTAAGCAAGAAAGAGCAGGAGGCCGGCCTTGTATCCTACGAATTGATAGCCTACAAGGATAATGAGATCACACTTAGAAAGACCTTTAGAACCCCTAAGACTGAGGGCTATTATGCAAAGTCATTCAACGGTCTTATTGTTATATTAAATGGTGACGGCAAGACCGTATATGAATATACCCAGATATCCCTTGCGTCACTGCCTGAGGATATGCGGGAGGATATCCTCAAGGGATATTATATTGAAACAGAAGAGGAGCTTTACAGCTTTCTTGAAAATTTTACAAGCTGATTAATCGTAGATGATATAATATGTAATAAATATAAAAATAAGCGAGAGATTATAATGTATGATCTGGTAATAATAGGCGCGGGCGTATCAGGTCTTGCTGCAGCCATAAGCGCAAAATGGGAGAATCCACAACTTAATATACTTATTCTTGAAAAGCAGAGTAAATGCGGCCGCAAGCTTTCTGCCTCAGGTAACGGCAAATGTAATGTAACTAACGAAGTGTTTGATGAAGACTGTTACCATTCCTCAGCTAAAGGATTTATTGCTGACTTTGTGAAGGAGCATTCTAATTCAGAGGTTATTGATTTCTTCAATAAATGTGGTATTCCCTTATATGATGACAAGGGATATTATTATCCCATATCTAATCAGGCGAAGCAGGTGACATATAAGCTTTTGGATCTGTGCAGCCGCCTTGGTGTTGAGATAATAACTGACAACGAGGTTACAGGGATAAAGGATAAAACTGTGGTCACCAAGGACCGCGAATACATGTCGAGGAATGTAATAATTGCCTGTGGAAGTAATGCATGGGATAAGCTTGGCGGAAGCAGCAGCGGTTATGACCTTATTAATAAGCTTGGGATTTCCATGACTAATATTGCCCCCGGACTTACGCCTATATACGTTACGGATGATAAGCTCAAACATGCTAAAGGCGTCCGTATTAATGGGACTGCCACATTACATATTAATGATTCGGTCATCAGAGAAAGCGGGCAGATACAGATCAATGAGGATAACCTTTCAGGAATTGCAATGATTAATCTGTCATGCTATATTGCGGGGTATGATAAGGAGTCATTAGAGTCTTCTTTGTGGCTGGATGTTATGCCTGCATTTACATGGGATGAATTAAAGGAGTATATCACTAAGGAGATTACTAACAATAATAACGAAAAGGTCAGAACAATGTTAGAAGGCTTTCTGCCGTCAGCATTTGTGGATTATCTGCTCTCAAGAATCTCTATTAACGGAGATATTCTGCTTGAAAAGCTTAGTGAGAAGCAGCTCAACAAAATAACATCCAATATCAAAAAGCTGACATTTACTCCCGTATTGCAATCTGATTATAGCCGGGCCCAGGTTTCGCTTGGTGGTGTTGCTGTCAGTGAGATCAATACAAAAACCTTTGAATGTATAAAACATCCAGGCTTATATGTGGTGGGAGAGCTGCTTGATATGACCGGTAAATGTGGAGGATATAATATAAGCTTTGCTGTGCTGTCAGGGATGGCTGCAGCTAAGGATATTGCATTTAAATGATAACTCCGTATTTTTTAATAGATTAGCTATTGTATTAAAGCATTTTTATAAGGATTATATTATGATTGAAATTAGAAACATTAAGCTTCCTGTTGAGGCAGGTATTAATGAGCTTGAAAAACAAATAACCAAAAGGCTTAGGCTTAAAGCTGTGCCAAGATATGAAATACTGAAAAGATCCATTGATGCCAGGAAAAAGCCTGACATTTTTTACATATTTCAGGTGGGTGTCTATCTGGATAATGATACATTGGAATCAAGAATTGTCAAGAAGATTAAAAATAATGATATTATGTTAACAGACAGGGCTGCTTATGAACTTCCATGCTTTTCAAATGTCATAAATGTTGACCATAATAATTATGGCAAGGAATCTGAATCATACCCGGATGACCATCATAATAATTCAATGCTTCATCATCCGGTTGTTGTTGGTGCCGGTCCTGCCGGACTATTTTGTGCATTTATTCTTGCTAAATGTGGTTATGCCCCTATAATCGTTGAACGTGGCTCAAGGGTTGAAGAACGGGTTAAGAAGGTTGATGATTTCTGGAAGGGTGGAAAGCTTGATACAGAATGCAATGTTCAGTTTGGTGAGGGCGGCGCAGGAACATTTTCCGATGGAAAGCTCAATACTCAGGTTAAGGATAAGCTTGGGAGAATCAGATTTGTATTGGAGGAATTTGTAAAGCATGGTGCCGATCGGGAGATTCTCTATGATAATAAGCCCCATATTGGAAGTGATGTATTAATCAATGTAGTTTCAGGAATGCGAAAAGAGATTGAGGAGCTTGGCGGTACCTTTTTATTTGATACAAGGGTTACGGATTTTGAGTTTGAGAATATAAAGCCTGGTAATTCAATGGATTCAGACAATTCCTATTTATCTAATAGAGCCAATGATGATGAATGTCTGACAGGTAATCTAATAAGCAATAGATATAAAAAGATTACACGAATATGTCTCACCAGGGGTGGTGAAGATACATGGGTTGAAACTAATCATGTTGTTTTGGCAATTGGACATAGCGCAAGGGATACATTTGCGAAATTATATGATAAAGATGTATCTATGGTTTCCAAGGATTTTGCCATGGGTGTCAGAATTGAACATCCTGAGAGTTTAATTCGTAAAGCTATGTATGGTGATGGACCTGGTGCAAAGAAATTGCCTACACCCCCTTATAAGCTTACATATCAGACTAAGGCTGGAAGGGGCGTATATTCCTTCTGTATGTGTCCCGGTGGTTATGTTGTTAACGCATCTTCAGAGGAAGGATGTACTGCAGTTAACGGCATGAGCTATAGTGGCCGGAATGGTGAGAATTCAAATTCTGCACTGATAGTAACGGTTCGTCGCGAGGATTATGGTTCTGAATTGCCCTTAGCGGGAATAGAGCTTCAAAGAAAGCTTGAGAGAGCGGTTTATGAACAGGGAAATGGAAAGGTTGTTGTTCAAAGATATGAGGATTTTAAAGAGGGAAGGCCCACAGAGGCAATTGGAAGTATAATGCCTCAAACAAAGGGAGAGTATATATGTGGTAATGTAGCGGCATGTCTTCCGGATTATATAAGAGATTCCATTGTTGAGGCGATGCCCTCATTTGACAAGGATATAGAAGGCTTTGCTGGTTATGATGTGATAATGTCTGGTGTTGAAAGCCGTACCTCATCACCTGTAAGAATTCTTCGTGGTAAGGATTATCAATCAGAGAATATAATGGGATTATACCCTTGTGGCGAAGGAGCCGGGTATGCGGGAGGAATAATGTCTGCAGCCATGGATGGAATGAAGGTGGCTGAGGCAATCGTAAAGGGGTATATGCCCAAACAGTAATATGTATCAATTAAAGAAGGAAAAAATATGAATGAGGGAAAAATAGCAAGAATCAACGAATTATATCACAAATCAAAAGCAGAAGGATTGACGCCGAAAGAAAAAGAAGAGCAGAAAAAGTTGAGGAAGGAATATATTGAAGCAATACGTGGTAATATGAGAGCTACCTTGGATCATACAAGTATTCAGAATGAAGATGGGACACTTACCCCCCTTAGGATTGTGAGACAGAATAATCTGGCGAAGAAGAATGTGGATACGGATTCTGATTTTATTAAATCAAATAATTATAATGTTGAGAGCATTGAAGAAATAAGGCAGAAGAAGATCACTGAACATAAAAAGCGTATAAGAAAAGAGCTGACGGAAAAGCGCAATGCATTATCAGAAAGAGAGGTAAAGCAGCGTTCAGGAATTATCTGTTATCATGTATTGCAGAGTGAAGAATATAAAAATGCTTCGTCAGTTTGTGTATATCAGGCATTTCGTAATGAAGTAAGCTGTGATGATATTATAGATAAGGCCTATGAGGATGGAAAACAGGTCTTTGTACCTGTGGTTGATGATGATAAAAAGACTATGGATTTTTATGAGATCACAACGGATACTGAATGGACGGAGGGATCATACGGTATTAAAGAGCCGGTTATAACAAATGAAATGAGGAAGCTTACTGAAGCAGATAATGTCCTTGTTATTATGCCCGGGCTTGTCTTTGATAAGAATAAACACCGTATCGGGTATGGCGGCGGCTATTATGACAAATTTCTCAATGAACATATGAATTATACCAAGATGGCTCTGTGTTATTCATTTCAAATTGTGGATTATGAACTGCCTTATGATGAGCAGGATGTTTTGCCTGATCATATTGTGACAGAGGATGGGGTTATATAATTAAAATTCTATATGTAGCCTGTGAGATAATATTATAAAAACGGGGAGTCTAAAATGATTCCCCGTTAATAATAGTTATTATTCAAACCATATATTCAGTTATTATTGCTGTCAGATAAATCTGTAATATCTTCGTCGATTAATCCATCTGAATGAAGGCGAATATCTTTGTTTAATTCTCTTACTTCTTCGATAGTCTGACATTTATCTGTTGCAGTAGTTATCAGCCAAGTAATGAATTGTAATTGTTTATTAGTCACTTCCTCCACCATCGACACACCCCTTTCAGTTGTGTTGTCGTCCTTTCCCTGAATTATTGAGAAAGTCCGTTAGAACTTCCCCGGATGCTTATTGGAAGTCCATTGATATGGACATTATAGCATTATATATTAGTGTTAATCAAGTGATAAAATATTTTATAAAACTATAATTTTAGATCATCTCCTTTGTTGTAAATGAGCTCATTTATTTGTGAATGAGATAGTATCACAGCCAAGATTATATGTCTACGATTATGTATAAAGTTTCATAATAAAATATGATTTTACATATTTAGCTCTATTTTATGAAAAAAAATCATAACTTTATGAAAAAAATTATATTATTTATATATTTTTAATGTATAGCTTTCTTTATTTCTTGTAAATAAAGAATAATTAAGATATACTAATAATTGTTCAACTTAGAAAAAATCGTGTTTTCATATTCATATAAAAGAAAGGAAATAAAACCATGATGGAATTGGAAGAAATGGGACGCCTTGCAAAGAACGCGTCAAGGGAATTGATAAAGCTTACTCAGCCTGTTAAAAATGCATGTCTTGTAACTATCGCAAGAAATCTTGTAGAGCATACAGATGAGATATTAGAAGCAAATGACAAGGATATTGAAAACGGTAAGGCAAACAACATGCCGGAATCACTTCTCGATCGGTTAAAATTAACTGCAGATAGAATTGATGGAATTGCCGAGGGAGTTCGTCAGGTGGCAGCCCTTGATGATCCTATTGGAGAGGTGCTTTCAATGAAGGAACGCCCTAATGGTCTTATGATCGGACGTAAGCGTGTTCCTCTTGGTGTTATTGGAATTATATATGAATCAAGACCTAATGTGACAGTGGATGCATTTTCTCTTTGTTTTAAGTCAGGTAATGCATGCATTCTTCGAGGCGGCTCTGATGCAATCAATTCCAATATAGCATTTGTTAAGATTATCAAGGATTCATTAGAGGAAAACAGTGTTACATCTGACGCTATATTTTTGTTAGAGGATACGAGAAGAGATACCGCAACAAAGCTTATGAAGCTTAACAAATATATTGATGTGCTGATTCCAAGAGGAGGAGCAGGACTTATCCGTTCTGTTGTGGAGAATGCGACAGTTCCTGTAATAGAGACCGGAACGGGCAACTGCCATGTATATGTGGATGCAACGGCAGATGTGGATATGGCGGTAGATATTATCAGAAATGCAAAGCTTCAGCGTCTTGGTGTATGTAATGCCTGCGAATCCCTTGTAATACATAAGGATATTGTAGGGGAGGCAGCACCAAAGATTATTGCAATGCTTAAGGAAAATGATTGTGAAATCCGTGGTGACATCACAATACAGAGCTTTGATTCTTCTGTCGTTGCCGCCACTGATGAGGATTACAGTACAGAATATCTTGCAAAGATCATTTCAGCCAAGGTGGTTGACAATATTGATGAAGCAATAGAGCATATAAACCGTAATTCAACAGGACATTCCGAGTCGATCATCACTAAGGACTACGACAATGCGCAGAAGTTTCTAAATGAAATTGATTCCGCAGCAGTGTATGTCAATGCGTCCACAAGATTTACGGACGGTTTTGAGTTCGGATTCGGAGCAGAGATCGGAATCAGTACCCAGAAGCTGCACGCAAGGGGACCTATGGGGTTAGAAGCTTTGACGACTACGAAGTATATTATATATGGTAACGGACAGGTAAGACCGTAATACAGAGGATATATATTGGGAAGCTTCAAATTACAAGGCGACAGAGTATTCATGAGATTAGATGAAAAATTGGATTCAATTTGACAGTCTTGATAATGTCATTCAAGAGAATGTTATTATTTTAAAACTGCTGAAAAAAGATATTTCAAAATGAATAGTGGCTATTTTTGAATAAGGCATGAAGATGTCGTTTGACAGAATAAATGTAGTTAAATCAGAAAGCAGGTACAGTATTTATGAGGAAATTCAACACTACAGGTCTTTGTGTGCCTGAGGATGATTACATGGTTGATATTACTGAACGTCTCGACACCATGAAAAAAATGGTGGATGAAGGACAGTATTTTACCATCAATCGAGGCAGGCAGTATGGCAAGACAACAACCCTTTATATGTTTCAGAAATATTTACAGGATGAATATTGCGTATTGAGTCTGGACTTTCAGGCTATAAGTAACGCAAGCTTTCAATCAGAGGAAAGTTATGTTCAGGCATTCTCCAGAATTCTACTCCGCAAGCGTGGCGAGATAAGCTTTCCTGAAAATATTATTGAGCAATTAAGGGATTTTGTAGACCGCAAGGAGAATAAGGCTGTATTAGATGAATTGATGTTTGCATTATCCGATTGGTGTATGGATTCGGATAAACCGATTGTTATGTTCATTGATGAGGTGGATAGTGCAACGAATAATCAGGTATTTCTTGATTTTCTTGCTCAGCTTAGACTCCAGTATCTTGAACGCAAGAGGAATAAAAACTACAAAACATTTCAGTCTGTTATTCTTGCCGGGGTTACTGATGTTAAAAACTTGAAACGTAAGCTGCGTCCGGATGAGGCGGCAAAGGTGAATAGTCCGTGGAACATCGCAGTAGATTTTACACTTGATATGAGCCTGTCTGCTGATGGAATAGCAGGGATGCTCTCTGACTATGAGGAAGACCATCACACAGGGATGGATGTAAATAATGTTGCACAGGAGATTCGTGATTATACCGGAGGGTATCCGTTCCTTGTGTGCCGGATCTGTCAGATTCTTGACAGCGAATTAGCAGGCACAGAGAGGTTTACTGATGTGGCTGATACATGGACATCGGAGGGGATCAATGAGGCGGTAAGGATTCTCGTATCAGAAGGTAATACCTTATTCGATTCGTTGATGGGAAAAGTGATTAATAATGCTGAGATGAGTGATGCTCTTGAGAATTTATTATTTTCCGGTGAAAATATTGCCTATAACCGATATAATCTTGCGATAGGCGATGCGATTTTATACGGATTTATCCGTGTTGATGGCAATATGATTAAGGTCGCAAACAGAATATTTGAAATGTTATTATATAACTATTATCTTTCAGAGAGTGAAATGAAAAATTCTTCCATCTATCGTGCCGGCTCGAATGACAGAGAGTTATTCATTCGGAACGGTCATTTAGACATGGACAAGGTTCTTGAACGGTTTGTGGTAAGCTTTGATGACCTGTATGGTGATGTGGATGAATCATTTAACGAAGAGGAAGGCAGAAGAAGATTCCTGCTCTATATCAGACCGATCATCAATGGTACAGGCAATTACTATGTTGAAGCACGCACCAGAAACAATAAGCGTATGGATGTGGTGATCGATTATCTCGGTGAACGCTTTGTTGTGGAATTAAAGATATGGCGTGGAAATGCATATAATGAGCGTGGCGAGGAACAGCTGTCAGATTATCTTGATTATTTTCATTTACAGAAGGGGTATATGCTAAGCTATAACTTCAATCAGAGCAAAGAGGTTGGGGTTAAGACGATTGCGGTTGGAGATAAGGTGCTGGTTGAGGCTTGCGTATAAATGTTTACAGGTTACGGATAATCGCGGAGGTATAGATTCCCCATAGCTTACTGCGGGGAACTGTACTTTATTAAAAAATAGGAATGTAAAAGAGAGGAATCGAATATGGAAACAAAATTCACAGGAAGCAAGGATTATGTGGCAAGTGAGGAGCTTATGGCGGCAGTTGATGTGGCGGTTGCATTGCAGAAACCGCTGCTTATAAAAGGAGAGCCGGGAACGGGAAAGACGATGCTAGCAGATGCCATAAGCCAATCCATGGACAAGAAGCTGATCGTGTGGAACATCAAATCAACCACCAAGGCGCAGGATGGTCTGTATGTATATGACACAATCCAGCGTCTGTATGACTCCCAGTTTGGCGAGGAGGGCGTTGATGACATTGCTCACTATATAAAGCTCGGAAAGCTTGGAGAAGCATTCAGCTCTGAGGAGCAGGTAATTCTTCTGATTGATGAGATTGACAAGGCAGATCTGGAATTCCCCAATGACCTGTTATGGGAGCTTGATAAAATGGAATTCTATATCCACGAGACCAAGGAGACGGTCAAAGCAAAGGTGCGCCCCATCGTTATCATTACATCCAATGCGGAGAAGGAGCTGCCGGATGCGTTTCTTAGAAGATGTATCTTTCACTATATCAGCTTTCCGGACAGAGAGCAGATGACCGAGATTGTCAACGCACATTTTGAAAATCTGGAGGAAAATGTGCTGAAAAATGTGCTTGATACATTTTACTGGATCCGTTCCATTAAGGATATCCGCAAGAAGCCAAGTACCTCTGAACTTATTGACTGGATTCGTGCATTGATGCTTTCAGGAACAGATACGGAGAAGCTTCGCGAGACGCTTCCATTTATCGGAGTGCTGCTTAAAAAGGATGAGGATCTTGAGGCACTTAATAAGGCGAAGCTATATTAAATACGGAGAAATGATATGAAACCGGTCAACATTTACGCACTTACAAGAATACATGAACCTATATATCTTGAGCGTTTGGAGCGTCAGATGTCAGGGCGCAATCGTTATATGAAGATCAAGAAGTGGGAGATTGAGGGCTTACGGGAATTTTCTGTACATTTGAATGAGCATATGAAGGATGCAGCTGAGCTTGATTTCTATTATTCCTTTACCATGCCTAAGCTTGGCAAGGAATTTGATCTTTTGCGGGTTAATGATGAATTTGTGGTAAATGTCGAGTTAAAGAGCGGTAATGTCACTGATGAAGTTATCAGAAAACAGCTTCAACAGAACAAGTATTATCTTGCTACACTTGGCAGGAATATGTACTCCTATACATATATAAGCGGGGCTGACAGGCTTGTCAGGCTTTCTAACAGTGGACGGATAGTGGATACGGAGTGGGAGGAGCTTGCCAAGGTTTTAGAGCGTCAGGAAAACTGCTTTGACGGACATATTGAGGAGCTTTTCAAGGAGGACAGATATCTTATATCTCCGCTAACTGATCCGGGGCGGTTTCTAAGACAGGAATACTTCCTGACCTTACAGCAGAAGGACATAAGAAAGGCGATTTTCAAAAGCATCAGGCATAAGGACGGACATATTAAACGTGAGTTCTCTGTACAGGGATTTACGGGACTTCCGGGAACGGGAAAGACGATTCTGCTTTATGATATAGCCATGCAGTTATCCAAAGGGCAGAGGGTCTGTGTGCTTCATTTTGGCTCCCATGAGAAGGAGTTAGAGCAGCTTGATGAAAGGCTTAAAAGAGTGGATTTCTATTATTGTGATGATGTGGAGGATATAATAACATGCGATGATATATCAAATGGTGACAATTTTGAATGTAACGAAAGAATACATATTGATAGGGAAAGTCTGATAAGAAATAACTTAGATAGAAATTGTCTTAGCAAAAGCAATTTGGTTATACATAATTATGATAGAAATAATTATGAGAATTTTAGAAAAGACAATAATTCTAATGATAGTTTATTCAAAGATAAACAAATAAAAAAACAATCCAAAAGAAATATATTAAGATTGAATAATACATACTCTGCGATTCTTGTTGATGAAGGACATAGAATAAATGAGCACTCTCTTTCTGTAATTCTTGACCTTGCAAATCAGTGGAAGGTACCGGTTATATTTTCTTATGACAAAGAGGATGCCATTGCACCGGAAGAACGGGCTCTTAGCGGAGCAGATCTGATTGAGGAAATTCAAGGTTATGTAAGATATAAGCTTACAAACCGCATTCGTATGAACAGTGAGCTTTCATCATTTATTGCATGTGTCATGTGTGTTCAGGGAAGGAATTACAGACATGATTATCCATCTGTTTCACTTGTTTATGCAAATGATGACAAGGAGGCAGAGATCCTTTTACATAATTTCGAGCGGGACGGCTACATTTATATCTGGGATGAAGGGGTGGAGACTAATAATGATTGTGATTATGACAGCAATATAAATGATCAAAAGGTGGATAACGCAAAGTATGGAAGTAAAACGAATCAAAGGATAGATAATATAGAATTTGCAGATACAGCAAGTAAAAAGCCGGATATCAAAAATGCAATAACATCAATAGAGACATCGGCAGCGACCTGCAAGGAATTTGATAAGGTTGTAATGATGATTGATGATATATTCTATTATGATGAGAATGGGTTTCTTCGACATAGGGTAATTAAGAAAGAAACAAGCGATATTATTTCAAGGTCAGATAATGATATGAATACGGTAATAGAATGCGACGAAGAATATCAAGAAATTGATCGTAATTCAAGGGTAAGAAATCTTTATCATGGACTTAGCAGAGCGAAGAAGAATATCGGAATTGTTGTAAAGGGGAATCAGGGAGTGTTCGAGGCGTTGCTTTACATTTTGCAGAGGTGATTCTATGAAAAAAGGATTAAAAATATTAGTTTTATCAATTTTCGCGCTTTTAATTCTCGCATTCATTTATATTGCAATTAATATACATATGAGCAATACACCGGACAGATATCGAAAATATGGCAGATATAAGATATCCGGTGATACGGCAAACGAAGGTCCTCAGACAGACACGCCAATTACGGATAAGGCTGAAGAACTCCTGAAAGAGAAGTATGGTGGTGATTTTGTTGCATACTATGAGTCATATTATGATGAATTTTCTTTGATAGTTAATTTCTATGCACATCCTGTAGGTGAACCGAATAAACGATTTTGGTTTAATCTTAATGATGATGGGGAATTAATGATATCCGATTCCGATTACTATCCGGTGTTAGTGCATGATGACCTCGTTACATATATTTATCAGTATATAAAGGATTTTGGCATAGATATGGAGAATCTGGATGCCCGTGTTGTATCATATTATAAATCGACATTCTCTGTAGAATATCTTAAAGGGAAAGATATTATAATGGATCTATATTTTGATGACAGAGCATCGGCTGACAGATTGATCGACAAGAGAGAGGAATTCTGTAATAAATTGTTTGAGGGACTTTATAATGTTGATAGTGTGAACATATCAATATATGACGATCCGTCTGCAAAGGAAGAACAAAAATTTGTGGACAGCTATGCTGAATTTGATATTACAAATGATGATCCGATAAAATTTCATTATTATATAAATGGAGAAGAAAAATGAATTTCAGAGATATAATAATAAAGTTTCAAAAGTAAAATAACATATTATGTAATTTACTATTAGAAATATTAGATAAAAGCAAAAAACAGTTGTTTTTTAATCAATATTAAGTTATAATTTTCTTGAGCGCAAGTTTGCCGCTGACCAATATGCGGGGTACAAATGGTTGGGTTGAAAGTTTGCCGCTGACCAATATGCGGGGTACAAATGGTTGGGTTGAAAGTTTATACCCTTCGCTGAAAGGCGAAGGGTATTTTTCTACAATAGATTTTACAAAGGAGTTTTTGTGAAATTAAATTATGGTTAAAGCAGGATTTTATATTATAAAGGATCAATTTTTTGAGGATATGAATGATCCATACCTCAAAGGAAATAAAAAAGGAAATCGACCACACTATTATTGTTTTCAGGATTCTGATGGACTATATTGGATGATTCCTCTATCCAGTAAGGTTTCCAAATATCAAAAGATTATGAATGATAAAATAAAGAATGGTAAGCCATGTGATATCATACATATTGTAAAACTTGATAATGGGAAGAAAAGTGCATTTTTAATTCAGGATATTTTTCCGATAACTGAAAGATATATTGAGCGTGAATATACTATTTCAGGGAAACATTTAATTCTTACAAGTGAACATAGTATAAATGAAATTGAAAGAAAAGCAAAGAAAGTAATTGCTATGTTGAAAAGAGGAATTAAGTTTACACCGACACAACCGGATATAAATGCAATAATCAATGCTTTTTCGCAAAATTGTGACTCATGCGAGCATGGTCGCGACTTTGCACATTTTATCTAAATAGATTGTTACAATCTTCAAATGATCATATTGAGGTCATATATAAGATAGCCAGATAGGAGAAAGAGGATATGTTAGTGCATATATATAGAGGCGAGGGAAGAATGCTTATTATACCGATAACACATTGTTGTGAATCGGAATGGTTTGTCAATCTTCAATCCCCTGAAAAAAGTAATGATGTCGGTAAGGCTATTTTAGATGCAACAGAATATATAAAAGACGTAAACGATAAATTTGCATTCCAACAAAATAATTTAAAAACACCAGTGTGGAAATTAAATAGTAAGTATAGGTCTCGGGTATCATTTGTTAAGAGGAATAATAATGGATATGTTTTGTATTCCGATGATGAGATCAAAGTTTGCTCCGTATTAAAATCGGAAGAATTTGCCGGACAATATGGTGATATATGTAAAGAAATAAAACTTTCAATACATAGCGATGTGGAAGAAATAGGTGCTGCTGTTATCAACGTGATGGATGCTGTTGATGAGTATTATGCAGATAATAAAACTAATTCTAAAAAGTTCAAAGAATTATCTGTAGAGTTATTAAACAAATCTATTTTAAAAATAGTAGAACCACAGGATAAACATTTTTTGAATTTTGATGATTATGGTGCCGCAGAGCTTTATAAGTGTTATTGTTATGTTTCTCGGGATGGTGCTGAATCATCGGCAGAGATTTTTCTGGGAATTGCACCAGAACTTGATTGTAATCTAGAAAAAATTAATATTTATAATGCATGGAAAGGTATTCATGGTGTTGCAGATTATTTTGATGTTCAAGTGGTTGAAAATGGGATTTTTAATATGCGGGCTGAAATGAAAAATAGTGGGTTGCATAAAATATCTTATTATAAACAAGTAGAAGATGATTTGTTGTTAGAGTGTGGTATTGAGGTGCATCAACCAAACAAAAGAAAAAAATTAGATGATAAACTTACACAAATATTTGAGATATTTTCGCTTAATTGTAAATCACAATGATAGTATGATAAGTATTTATTGGAATTAGAATCAATAACGTAACAATAGATAGAATACTTAATTTAAATATATATTTTTTTCAGTAATGTATACCAGATTATATGAATAGAAAAGGAGAATTACAATGTTTCAGGAATTTTTCTACACATTAAAGGCGAAGGGATTAGAGGTTTCCATGACGGAATGGCTGACGCTTATGGATGCCTTGGACAAGGGACTTGTGGATTCTGATTTTACAAGGTTTTATTATGTGAGCCGTATGATCCTTGTGAAATCTGAATCCGACTATGACAAATTTGATATGGCATTTGCGGAGTATTTTCACGATATTGCGTCGGAAAATGTGCTTCCTATGGAGCTTATGGAGTGGCTTGACAAGGGAGACGAGATGGAATTCGACAAGCAGAACCGGGAGATGTATTCCTACGACCAGACGAGGACCTCGGATGAGGTAAAGAGACTGTTTCGTGAGCGTCTTGCAGAGCAGAAGTCGGAGCACAACGGCGGAAACCACTGGATCGGTACTGCGGGCGGCTCTGCATTTGGCCACCATGGAAGAAATGTGGGCGGTATCAGAGTTGGTGCACAGGGTGGAATGCAGAGTGCATTTCAGGTCATGGGAGAGCGGAGATTTGAGGATTTCAGGAATGACAAGGTATTGAATACAAGACAGTATCAGGTGGCATTCAGAAGGCTTCGCCAGTATTCCTCAAGGCTTGATGTGCCAAGGACGGAATTGGATATTGACACTACCATTCAGAAAACCTGCGACAATGGCGGGTATCTCCAGTTGGAATTTGACCGTCCGAGGAAGAACACCGTAAAGCTGCTGCTCTTTTTCGACTGCGGAGGCACAATGATACCATTTATGGAGCTTTGCAACGAGCTGTTTCAGGCGGTGAACAAGGCAAACCATTTCAAGGATGTGCAGACCTATTATTTCCATAACTGCATTTATTCTAAGGCGTATAAAACGGCAGAATGTGAGTATGGGGACTGGGTTGATCTTGATTATCTGTTCAAGCACTACGACAAGGATTACAAGGTGATAATCGTGGGAGATGCTCAGATGGCACCGGAGGAGCTGTTTGACAAGAACGGTAATTACAGGGGACCCAATGACGGGATGTCGGGGTATGAGTGGAACCAGCTATTACTTTCTAAGTACAAGAAATGCGTATGGCTAAATCCCCGGTATCACAAGGAACTTACAAGAATGCAGTGGATGGAGTCGGAGGATGCGTTGTCGAAGCTTTATCATATGTATACGCTGTCGGTGGACGGGCTTAAAGAGGCAATTACGTATCTGATGAAGGCGAAGTAGTTGTAAAATATACATGAGTTTTATTGACAATGCACATAATATGCAATACAATATATGTAGAAAGGAGTTGATTTTATGGCACAGACTAATGTGAGTATCCGTATGGATAGTGAATTGAAAAATCAATTCAATAGTTTTTGCTCAGACATGGGAATGACAATGACAACAGCATTCAATATATTTGCAAAAAAAGCAGTAAGAGAATATAGAATACCTTTTGAAATAGGCGCCGAAAGACCAAATGATGATACTCTTGAAGCATTAGATGAGGTTAAGAAAATGAAAGCAGATCCCACTTTGGGTAAGACCTATTCTGATGTAGATACAATGATGAAGGATTTACTGATATGAAATATGTTATTAAACCTACCTCTAAATTTCAAAAAGATTTAAAACGCGCTAAGAAAAGGGGCTATGACATTAGTTTACTAACTAATGTTATTAAAATACTTGCAGATGGTAATGCGTTACCTGAAAAGTATAGAGATCATTCGTTAAGTGGCGTTTTTGAAGGATGTAGAGAATGTCATATCACTCCGGATTGGTTACTTATATATGAAATTGTGGAGCGAGAATTAGTATTGTATTTAACGAGAACGGGAACACATAGTGATCTGTTTTAATTAGAAACAAAAAAGAGGAAATAACGTATCTGATGAAGGCGAAATGAATTTGTTATTATATAATTTCATTTTATGATGATGGTTTTGCCTTTACTTAATATTTTCAGGAGAGTATGAAAAATGACAGGAGAAACAGGGCAAATAATAGGTTCTATAATTGTTGTTCTACTTTTAATTTTAGCTAATGTTAAGGATTTTGTACGTTTATATAATGGTGCTACTAATCAGTATATTCAAGCTAATTCGGGAATGCTTTATACATTAGTTGGACTGTTCTGGTTTGTAATGGAATCAAATAATTGGAAATTGCAAATTATTTTATTATATGGAGCGTATATAACAATTTATACGTTATTTTTTTTTTAAGATAAAAAAATACAAAGAAGATAGAAGAAAAGATGAAGAATAATAATTTATATCTGGTTTTTTGATAATGCTTTTTTGAGGAATCTATGAAAAAAAAAATACAACAATTACTTATAATATTGGGAATTATTGTGCTTATATGGCTGATTTATCTATGTGGTGGAGTTGTTTCATTCGTCTGGTTTGTTTGGACTTATTTCACATGGCTCATTCCTATTGTTCCGCTTGCATATGCAATACATAGCCTTTGTAAAAAGCAATTTAAGAAAGTCGTTGCTTCGATAATTGTTTTTATAATATTGTCATTACTTTTCATTTACTATATAAGCCTTACGATTTCGACAGGTGCTTTTTACAGAGGCAATACACTTATTATCAGAAAATGGGAATACGCAGAAGAAATACTATATGAGGTCGATAATCCTGATGTAATTAGTGTAAGCAATGGTCCGATTATTCCTCTCGGCTTAACAAGCAGAAGAATAGAATGGAGAATCAAAGGAGTAAATGAGGGTGACTGCACATTTACTGTAAGGATTCCTGAATTTGGAAAAATAAAATGCTATAACATATATCATATCCACGTTAATGCAAATAAAAGGATTAAATATGAGTTTGAAAGTATTGACGTGGAGAATAACAATACTGAATAAGATGTTGTTATTCCGACAAATAGATAGGAGCAGATGAAATGACTAGTTCAAAAAAGATACTAATAGTGGAGGACGATAAGGATATCAGTGAGGAATTAGAGGTGCTTTTGAAAAATGCAGGATATGAGACTGAGGTACTTTATGATTTCAAAAGTGCCAAGGAGCTTATGCTAACAGCAAATGCCGATCTGATATTGTTAGACATCAATATACCTTATATAAATGGTGAAGTGTTATTGAAGGAGCTTCGCAGGGAGTCTGATGTTCCGGTAATCATGGTGACAAGCCGTAATACCGAGATGGACGAAGTGCTTTCCATGAGCTATGGGGCGGATGATTATATCACAAAGCCTTACAATCCGACACTTTTACTTCTTAGAATCAACAATATTTTCAAACGTATGGGGAGTGTGTCTGATGAGTTAAGGTACCGTGGACTTACGGTGGATATGCGCAAAGGTGTTCTGCGCAGGGAATTGCCGGTTGAGGTCAAGGGAAATAATGTGATTGGAAACACTATATATGATAAGGCAGGAGAGGTCAGGGTAGATGATGGCATGGCAGATGCTATAGGACATAATGACTTGATAAATGATGACATGTCTTTATGTAATGAAGTAATGACTGATACAAAAGTATCAACAAAAAAGAAATATGAGAGCAAAGATATTGACAGTTCAACTTACATCGGTAGCACAGATGCTACACAGGAGATACTTCTTACCAAGAACGAGATGCTCATTTTCTCATATCTTCTTAATAATCAAAACCGTATTGTTACCAGGGATGAGCTAATAACGGATCTTTGGAACAACAATGAATTCGTCAATGACAATACACTGACGGTCAACATCAGCCGTCTAAGAAGCAAGCTGCGTGAAGCCGGAGTGGAGAATGCAATCGATACAAGAAAGGGACAGGGGTATATATTACAATGAGATTTTCGGAGTATATTAAGGACAAGGTGTTCTATCTGTCTGTGTCTGTTGCGGCGATTGCATTTATCGGATATCTGCTTGCGGTATTTCGTGTAAATGCTTCTCTTATGTTCATGGTATTATCCATAATGATTATCTGTCTTATCATTTTTACTTTATACGGGTATTACAGAAGAAAACATTTCTATAATGAACTATTATCCAATGTAGAACGGCTTGACAAGGCGTATCTGGTGCTGGAAACACTCTCTGAGCCCGAATTTCTCGATGGAAAAATATTATGCAATGCACTATATGACATTGATAAATCCATGACAGAAAATGTTAAGGAATTAGAACTTCATAACGAACAGTTCAAGGAATATATTGAAATGTGGATTCATGAGGTCAAGCTTCCACTTGCGGCACTGTCCTTAAGAATTCATAATAGCGGAAGGGATGAGGATAAGAAGAATCTGAAGGATATTCGCAGAATAGAAAACTATGTGGAGCAGGTGCTTTACTATGCCAGGTCTGAGAATGCCGAGAAGGATTACAGAATAGCAAAAACTGCACTGTCCGAGATTGTTCGTGATGTGGCACTTAAGTATAAGGATGATCTGTTGGAGAGCGGGATTGAACTTGTTGTTGATTATAATACATCAGAAGAATATGTAACACATGTCATTACTGATATGAAATGGATAACATTTATACTCGGACAGATTATGAACAACAGCATCAAATACAAGCGTGATAATGTTGATTCATATATCCATATATGGGCAGAAAATAAAATGGAAGATAGAATGGCTGTCTGTCTGTATATCGAGGACAACGGAATTGGAATTCCATCTGAGGATATAGGCAGGGTATTTGAAAAATCATTTACCGGATATAATGGGAGGATCCGTTCAAAATCAACGGGTATGGGATTACATATTACAAAGGAACTGTGCCGGAAATTAGGTCATAGCATTAACATTGAATCCGAGCAGGGAGAGTATACGAGAGTCTGTATTACTTTTCATAATAATTAATTGAGACTCAAAATAATACTTATGGAAACGGAGAATTGGATAGGTATATATTGGAGATACTTCTTATAATGTTAAAGAAGCCAAAGTAAAAGTTTTAAATATTAATAAATGTTTATGTATGAAAAAAATTGCGGATAACCGCAATTTTTTCATTAAATATATTGACGTGACAAATGGTAAATGATATATTATATATAAAAAAAATGCGGATAACCGCAAAAAAATCACGAGGTCAAAATATGTATCCCAGAAAACAATATTTAAATAAATTGATTTCAAAAAAGGATAATGGGCGAATTAAGATAATAACAGGTCTTCGTAGAAGTGGAAAATCTGTTTTACTTTTTCAGTTATATCGTGATTGGCTTTTGGGTGAAGGCATCCATGAGGATCAGATCATTGCATTAGCATTGGATATTTTAGAGAATGCCAAGTACCGTAATCCGATGGAACTGGATAAATTTATACGAGAGCATATGGTCGATGTCCGGAAAAAATACTATATTTTCATCGATGAGATACAGTTTGTTTCTGAAATCCAGAATCCGTATGTAGATAATGCAGATGCAAAAATAACATTTATTGATGTTGTCCTTGGTTTTATGCAGATGCAAAATGCTGATGTATATATTACCGGGAGCAATTCCAAAATGTTATCATCTGATATATTGACAAATTTTAGAGACAGAGGAGACGAGATACGCATGTATCCTCTTTCTTTTGCAGAATTTTATGAATCATACGAAGGGGATAAGCGTGGAGCATGGCAGGACTATTATACCTATGGAGGCATGCCGCTTGCACTGTCAATGGAAACACATGAGGATAAGAGTCAGTACTTAAATGATCTCTTTGATCGGACATATATAAAAGATGTGCTTGAACGCCATGAAATAAAGAATGACACTGAGGTACTGGATATACTGCTTGATATTCTTGCATCCGGAATAGGATCATTTACTAATCCGAGCAAGTTGGCAAATACATTCAAAAGCGAACGCCAGATTTCCATCGGCTCGGAAACTATAGAAAAATATATCAGTTATTTTGAGGAATCGTTCTTGATAAAAAAAGCAGCTCGATATGATGTTAAGGGTAGGAAGTATATTGGTACTCCTGCAAAATACTACTATACTGATCTGGGACTTCGCAATGCCAGACTGGGTTTTAGACAGTTAGAGGAAACACATATCATGGAAAATGTAATATACAATGATCTCGTTCGCAGGGGTATGAATGTGGATGTAGGAGTTGTGGAATATAATACAAAGGATTCCTCCGGTAAGAAAATACGCAAGCAGTTGGAGGTTGACTTTGTTGTTAACAAGGGTGGCAGGAGATTCTATATTCAGTCGGCGTTATCGATAGCAGACCCGGATAAGAAAGAACAGGAGACAGCATCTCTGGTGCGAATACCTGATTCCTTCAGTAAGATTGTTGTTGTACGTGATTATCTTAAACCGTGGCAGGATGAAAGAGGAATCACTTACATGGGTATTGAACAGTTCTTATTAGATGAAGATCTTTTAAAATAGTGAGACTGGAGAATATGCCGGAAAGTTCTGCAAAAGCAGGACTTTTCTTTTAATTTTTTTATATGTTACAAAATTGTAAGGTTCGGTAATATTGAACGAGCGACAGCAGAACATAATATAACTATAATTTCTGTAGAAAGAAACATAAAATGTCTACAGAAAAGGAGTACACTATGGAAACAATATTATCAATCGAGCATGTAGAGAAATACTACGGCAGCAAATCATCCCTGACAAAGGCACTTGATAATGTGTCCTTTGTGGTGGAGAAGGGGGAGTATGTGGCGATCATGGGAGCATCAGGCTCAGGTAAGACTACACTTCTTAACTGCATTTCCACCATTGACAAGGTGACATCAGGCCACATCTATGTGGCAGGGCAGGACATCACAAAGCTAAAGGGCAATTCACTTAATCAGTTCCGAAGGGAGGAGCTTGGTTTCATCTTTCAGGACTTCAATCTGTTAGATACCTTAACGGCATATGAGAATATAGCTCTGGCACTTTCCATTCAGAATATTTCCAAGAATGAAATTGCTAACAGGGTGAATCAGACCGCAAAGGAGCTGGGGATAGAAGATGTTCTTAACAAATACCCCTATCAGATGAGCGGCGGGCAGAAGCAGCGCATTGCAGCGGCGAGGGCGATTGTCACAGACCCGAAGCTGGTGCTTGCCGACGAGCCGACAGGAGCCTTGGATTCCAAGTCCTCAAAAATGCTGTTGGAAAGCTTCCGCTACTTAAATGAAGGCCTGGACGCCACCATTTTGATGGTTACACATGATGCATTTACCGCTTCATACGCCAGCCGTGTCATCTTCATCAAGGATGGAAAAATGTTCAATGAGATCATGCGGGGAGGCAGAGCCAGAAAGGAATTCTTCGGCGAGATCATTGATGTAATCTCACTGTTGGGAGGTGACGTCAGCGATGCTCTTTAAGATAGCGATTAAAAACCTCGGAAAAAGCATAAGGGATTATGCCATATATTTTTTCACCCTAGTGATAGGCGTTACTATATTCTATATCTTCAATGCGTTGGAATCCCAGACCGTAATGCTGAATGTCAACGATACCACCCACGAAATCATCGAATTGATGAACACAACATTGAGCGGTGTCAGTGTGTTTGTGGCAGTCGTACTGGGTGCGCTTATTGTCTATGCAAGCCGCTTTCTTATTAAGCGGAGGAACAAGGAGTTTGGCATATACTTAACCCTTGGCATGAGCAAACGGAAAATGTCGGGTATACTACTGATAGAGACTGTTGTGGTGGGAATCCTTTCTCTGCTGGTGGGACTTATTATCGGAGTTGTGATATCCCAGTTTATGAGCGTTCTTGTGGCTGATATTTTCGAGGCAGATATGAGCAGATATACATTTACATTTTCTAAGGAATCCTTTGTAAAGACCTGTATATACTTTGGTATCATGTATGTGGTTGTGATATTATTTAATACCATTTCTATCGGTAAATGCAAGCTTATCGATCTGCTATATGCGTCAAAGAAAAGTGAGAAGCTGAAGCTGAAAAATCCAATCCTATGTTCCATCATATTCATTATATCCGCAGTGGTGTTGGGCTATGCCTATTATCAGGTTACAGTTAATCTGTATGACATGGATGCAAGCTCGGATATGATTAAGGTAATTGTGATGGGTTCGGTATCTACCTTCTTCATCTTCTGGTCGGTGTCGGGAATGCTGCTGACCATTTTCACAAGGATTAAGAGTGTATATTACCGAAAGCTGAACAGCTTTGTTCTTCGTCAGTTTTCAAGCAAGGCAAATACCATGGTTTTTGCCATGACCATAATCTGTCTGATGCTGTTCCTTACGATATGTATGCTTGGTACTGCATTTTCTTTAAGTCAGTCCATGAACAAGAATATAAGGGAGATGACACCCTGTGATGTTAATCTTGAGAAAAAATGTAATATGACGGAGGATGAGCTTGAGGATTATGAGAATCGGGAGGCATTACTTGCCGATTCTAAGGTGAGCATCAGGGAAACGCTTCAACAAAATGGTTTTGATGTGGATGATAAGCTTACAGATATTGTTGAGGTGAATACCTATGAGGATGATAATTTCACCATGGGAGATTCTATGGGAGACATTATAAATGATATGGAAAATTATTACACATTTATATTTGCTGAACAAAAGGAAATGATCATGAAGCTCTCTGATTATAACAAGGTGGCTAAGGCGTATGGAAAAGAGACCTTCACATTAAAGGATGATGAATATGTGCTGGTGGCAGATTTTGCCAGTATGGTAGAGGTGCGGAATCAGGTATTGAAGAATGGCAGAAATGCTTCCATATTCGGACATGAACTGCAAAGCAAATACGGCGAGTGTCAGGATGGTTTTATCTCTATTTCCTCAAATCATATTAACATTGGTATTTTTGTTGTTCCGGATGCTGTTGTGGATGAAGGTGCAGTATCTACTAATATGCTGATAGCAAATTACAGAGCAGATAATGAGGAAGATGGGGACGCAATCGAGAAGGAACTTCAAAGTATGTTAAAACGGATGTGGACTGTTGATACCCTGATAAGTATGGAGAGCAGAAGATATGTCACTGAAAGTACAGTGGGACTTGGGGCTATGATTACCTTTATCGGTCTGTATGTGGGCATTGTGTTTCTGATGGCAAGTGCTGCGGTGCTAGCATTAAAGGAGCTTTCCGAAAGTGCTGACAATGTGGAGCGGTTCATGATATTAAGAAAATTGGGAACTGACGAGCGGATGATCAACGGTGCGTTGTTCAAGCAGATTGGCATTTTCTTCCTGTTTCCTATGTTATTGGCAGTGATTCACTCCGTATTCGGTCTCAAGATGGCGAATCTCGTTCTGGAAACCTTCGATACAGGCTCAGAGCTTGGAAGTTCCATCGTCATGACTTCTTTAGTTATAGTGCTCATTTATGGAGGGTATTTTCTGGTGACTTATTTTACAAGCAGAAGGATGATAAAGGGGTAGACTTATGTTTAAACCTATGTGATCACAAAATTGATATATTGAATTTGTTTTGGTAAAGTGATATAGTTAGAAAAATCTAACTATATCACTTTTGTATGTTTTGCATTGACCGCTGTTTATAGCTTGGTATAATAGATGAGTTTCATGCAATAGGAAGCCTTAAGGGAATGGTAATCGGACTGCCGGTGTGTGTTCTGGTGGGTATCTTGGTACAGGTGATTGCATGGATAACAAAATAAAGCTTGACATTATTTCGGACGCAAAGACGATGCGGTTGGAATACTTTGATTCATTGAGTAAAATGTCGGAAATGGAGGATTAAGGGTGAAATGATTATTACAGCAGTTGCGGTAGGAACACGTGGGGATGTGAATCCCCTTGCGGAGCTTGGAGAGGAGATGATAGAGAGGGGACATGATTTTCGCATTCTCACACATGAGGCATTCAAACCGCTTATAGAGAAGAAGGGTGTTACGTTTTTTAAGCTGGATACGGATGCCGATCATGTAATGCAGTATCTTGTTGCAGAGTACAAGACCAGTATGGATTTTATGAAGGGAATGTTCAAATTGAAGAAGGAGAATCCTGCATTTATGGAACAGACACTTTCCGCAATAAAGGGCTCCGATCTTGTGATGTACGGAACATGTTCTGCCTTTGCGTACCACGCGGCAGAGTATCTGGGCATTCCATGCGTGAGACATTTTTACAGCCCGATGGATCCTACGAGACAATATTCACTGTATTCGGATGAATATGATTCTGACAAGGTGTTGAAAAGCTATAATGGTCTTCCCACAGGAATGAACCTTATGACTATGATAGCGCTTAATAAATGGAGAAAATCCGTGGGACTTCCCAAGTGGAGGATAGGCAGCACCTACACTGAGATGAATGGTCGGAAGCTGCTTACATTTTATCCTACAAGCAGGGTAATGATGAAGCCGGATCCTGCATGGGGAGAGCATATCCATGTGACCGGATACTGGTATCATCCGGAAGAAGCGGAGGCTGATTACAATGAACCGGAGGAGCTGAAGGCATTTCTCGAAGCCGGGGACAAGCCGATTTTTGTCGCCTTTGGAAAGGCGGAGTCAGAGGAGCTTGCCGAGCTTCAGGTGAGAACATTAAAGGCAGTTAAGAACACAGGAATCCGTGCAGTTATTCAGGCAGAGCAGATATCGGATGCAGATCGTGTCAATACGGACAGGCTGTATTTCATCGGAGCTGTGCCGTATTCGTATATATTTAAGAAGGTCAGGGCGGTAGTCCATCATGGAGGCAACACCACGAACGGATTAGGGCTTCGTGCAGGGCTGCCAACGCTTGTGATACCGCTGGCACTTGATCAGTATTTCTACGGAAGAATGGATAACCGTATCGGAGCAGGACCGGCACCGCTATATATCAGAAACGGGTTGTGCAGTGTGGAGGAGATTGAGAATGCCCTTAAGGATCTGGTAAGTGGGATATACGATAAGGGTGCGACAGATGCGGGAGAAAGGATTCGCAGGGAGGAAGGCGTGAAGGCTGCGGCTGATGCTATTGAGCAATATGTGACGGGTGACTGAAGGAGAATACATATATAAATGTTATACGAAAACAAAGAAGAAATCGAATATGTAATCTTAGTTGCGGTTGATACGGAAGCAGGCGGTTTATCTTCCTATGATGCAGACGCTTCATTAGATGAACTTTCTGAGCTTGCGAATACTGCTGGTGCCGTGGTCGTGGGAAGACTTGTTCAGAAGCTTCCACATTTTAACCCTGCAACATATATCGGAAGCGGAAAAATTGATGAATTAAAGACATTAATTTATGCTGCTAACGCAACAGGGATAATTACTGATGACGAGCTTTCGCCGTCTCAGATGGCAAAACTGTCTAAAGAACTGGATGTCAAGGTCATGGACAGAACAATGGTTATCCTTGATATATTTGCTGCACATGCTGTTACTTCCGAGGGTAAAATGCAAGTGGAGCTGGCACAGTTAGAGTACAGATTATCAAGACTTACAGGAAAGGGTACATCCATGTCAAGACTTGGGGGCGGTATCGGCACAAGAGGTCCCGGTGAAAAGAAGTTAGAGCAGGATCGGCGTGTTATTAGAAAAAGAGTGGCACAGCTTAAACGGGAGATAAATGATATGACCTCCCACAGAGAAATCACAAGACACAGCAGGGAACAGGGAAGATATCCTGTATTTGCCATTGTGGGTTATACCAATGTTGGAAAGTCAACACTTCTTAATGCCCTTACCGGTGCAGGAATTTTAGCTGAGGATAAATTGTTTGCAACCCTTGATACAACAACAAGAGTATATGAATATAAGAAACCTGCAGGGAAACAGAAGATTTTACTTACTGATACGGTTGGATTTATCAGAAAGCTCCCCCATAATCTGATCGACGCTTTCAGAAGTACATTGGAAGAAGCAAAGTACGCAGATTACATTATTCATGTTGTTGATGCGTCCTCTGAAAATAGAGCTGCAGAGATGAAGGTTGCCTATAACACCCTTGACCAGCTTGGGATTACAGGCAAGAAGGTCATTACCATTTTCAATAAGATCGATAAAATTATTGATGAAGATATGCGTATGGGGCTGTTCGATATCCGTGCCGTTAAGTATCTTTCCATTTCTGCAAAGGATGGAATAGGACTTGACAAGCTTCCGGAAGTAATCGACAGTGTTCTTCGGGAAGACCGTCAACTGATTGAAAGGATATTTGATTATAACGAGATGTCAAAGATATCGGAAATAAAGCAAAACGGAGAGGTTATTGAAGAAGAATACAGGGATGACGGTATCTATATTAAGGCATATTTCTGAAATGCAAAGAAAATATATATAAGAGGGATAAGCAGTCTTTTCGGATTTATCTTTATTGTATGGTGGATTGCGATGTTCTTTTCAAAAAATCCTGTTGTGCTAGATTTCTAGTTATAGATTTTTTAAATGTTTTTTGACATTTTTCCAAAAAACACTAGACATTTTCGTACATTTAAACTAAAATATAACTATGTAAATTATGTTAACTGTCACACATATTGTATTGTAGGAGGTGTATTAGTATGGCAGATATTAGTGTTACAAAGACACAGATCAATCCTGTTAATAATCCGGTAACGCCGGCTAAAGTCAATAACTCTTCAAATATCAAGGCTGTTGATACACCGGAGATACAGAAAGAGGATAGGATAGAGGATAGTAAGTCTTCTGAAGAACGCAGGGAAAGAATCCGCGAGGAATTACTGGAGAATGTGGTTTCTGTTTCAGAGGATGGTGATACTGTTCAGGTTAGTGATGACGGTGCAGATAAGCTTGAGGATGTGGTTAATCAGGCAGATATTTATGATGAGGAGACTCCGATTAATGAGCTTAAGCCGGATTCATATTATGTTGAAATGACAAAGGCAGCTCAGGAAGATAAAAAGATTGATATTTTAGATAATGAAAAAAATATTATCGTTGAAGATTCTGATGATGTGAATTCAACATTGAATACTGTTGATTCAGATGATAAGGTAACAAATATTACTTCTTTTAATGGCTATACTGATACCCAGTTAGAGCAGATGTACTTAAAGGGTGAAATCTCAAAGTATAATTATGATCAGGAAATGAACGCTAGAGAAACAGAAAGAGAAGAGCTGCAGGATAATAACGAAAATGCTTCTAAGCAGGTTATGGCAACAGTTAATGGAATGGAAAGAGTTTCACAGGATGCTGCCCAGATAAAACAAGCCTTTGCTGAGGATTCAGTAACTGCTCCTGACGCAGCGCAAAGAGTTGAGATCATGTCCACCTTACAGGATTTTACGAAATTCTAGCAGATAATAAATTTATAATAATTTTTTGTGATTACACTCCGGCAGCTTTCTAATTAAACTGCCGGAGTTTTCTATAGTATTTTATAACTGTTTATAGTTATTAATTATTAATAATAGATATTAATAGTTACATGCATAACTAAATACAGATAAAGGCAGATGATTTTATATGGATAAACATGCATTTACAATTACATATTATATAAAGAACGCTCTTGTTTTATTATTTTACAGAGTGTTTTCTTTAATTCCTGTTTCAAGAAGAATAAGAGAGGAGCATTTAAAACGTAACAATATAGCATGGGAGTCATATAAAACCAGATTTTCAAAGGATATATACATAGAACACCAGCCGGCATTATCAGAATTTTCTTATGGCAGCAGATATGGTGCAGACTACAACAGCTGTGAAGTTGTAGCTTTATATAACGCTCTTGTTGCCATGGGTAATAAACCCGATTTTCCAACATTATTGGAAAGGTTTGAACATAAAGGTATTACATGCTTAGGGGCATTTGGAACTTCACCATTTGCTTTGATAAAATATATGAAATCAATTGGATATAACATCATATGCTACACATATAAGAATTGGATGCGTATTTGTTCATCATATAATGATAGCATTGAAATTACAGATTTCACTAAAGAGTACGTAAATTCAAAGGACTATAATCAATATAATGATTTTATTAATAAATGTAATTCATATATCTTTATGTCTTATAACAATGCACATACGATACGTGATATGATACATACTATGTGTGTTACAAAAGAAGGAAAGTACTATCGTACTCATAATGATTATGAGGGTGCAAAATGTTATCCTACGCTTAAAGCTGCAGTGGATGGATATAAGGATGGACGCAGCAGGATGATTCTTATTATTGGAATAAAGAAAATATAGCCATTTGCATGTGTAATTGACTACAATAAAAGTCTTTTTATGCTATTTTACAGTCGGTTTTTGTTTATCTGATTGACATTTTTTAATCACATGTTATTATAAAAATATAAATGGATTTATATTATGGAACCAAGGAAGGTTTATGCTAATTTTATATTTCTAATCTACTCAAAGAATATCTTTAATTATTCTTTTATATTTTGATATTTCTATTTGTTGTACCTTCTTTTGATTTTCCTGTATGAATCTATAGCGAAATATGATTTTCTTATGGATTTATTTGTAAGATAATCCTAAGATAATTATTCATAGCAGACGGTTTTTGCATTATAAGAAATGGATTTCGATTAAATGTCAAAAGGAGGGGATCTTATGAGAATTGCAATCTGTGATACCCTAGAGGATGACCGCAACAAATTAAGAAATATGATAGAGGAATATGATGTCTCTAATCATATCGGTTTCATAATTACGGAATATATGAACGGATCAGATTTTATTGAAAAAATGGAATCCGGAGCAATCTATGATATGATTTTTGTAGATTTCAATCTTGAAGATATGAACGGATTGATGCTTGCAAAAAAAATCAGAGATATATTCAAGGATGTTCCCATTATATTGATATCCGCATTAATGGATCATGCTTTGGATGGATATAAGGTCAGAGCTAACAGATTTCTTTTTAAGGAAAATCTGGATAGTGCATTTACAGAGTGTATGGATGATATCTGCGAAGAGATACGCCAATGTTCAAAAACTATTCTTCTTTCGTGCGTTGAAGGAGAGATTCGTTTCAATATTTCCGAAATCATGATGTTAGAAAATAACAGACACAAGTGCATAATTCATTTAACAGACAGATACTACCATATATATGAAAAGCTGGATACGTTAGAGACTATGCTTAAGCGTTATGGTTTCTTGCGTATACATCAGAGCTATTTAGTTAATATGCAGTATATTCGCAGTATTAATAATTATGTACTTACATTACAGGATGGAACACAGCTTTCAATTCCAAAAGCGAGATTTCAGCAGGTTAAGCAGGATTATATAGCATACGTTGGGAAAATAACGTAGCCTTTTCTATTATTTGCCCAAGGTATAGCAAATGAAAAGGAGCTTCTTAATTGTCTATAGTCGGATATTATATAGGAGGTATATATGAAATTACTATCAGAGCTTAGCTCATTAGGATTTGATAATGATATTGATACAATAGTTTTTACCGAGCAGGAAAACGAAATGCTTTATGGCTCCTCGAAAAGAAGGAGAAGTCCTAATGATACACAATATCTTTTGGTAAAAACAATTGAATGTCCGTGCTGCGGTATTGATTTTGATACATATGCCGTAAGAGCGGGTAAGATAACTCCTGCAGGACAGGATGATGATCTAAGACCGCGCTTCAATGAAATCGATCCATTGAAATATGATGTGTTGATGTGTCCTATATGTGGATATGCATCTCTTGTCAAGAATTTTGAATCCGCCACAAGCATATTTAAGGACAAGATCCGTGAACATGTTTCACCACATTTTACTGGAATTGTTGAGGAGGGCTTTAATTATAGCTATGATGAAGCTATAATGCGGTATAAAATGGCTATTCTTTGTGATGCTGTAGGTTCTGATATGATAAGCCGCAGGGCATTTACATGTCTTAAGCTTTCATGGGTGATTAGAGGATATCTTGAATCAGAAAGTGATAAGATTACATTAAGGCGTCGTAAGGAATTAGAAGCTGACGAATATGATTGCATGCAGCTGGCATATAAAGACTTTGCAAAGGCTTATTCCGAAGAAAAGCTTCCTATATGTGGAATGGATGAAACAACTATTTGTTATTTATTATCAGTATTATCATATAAGATGAAGGATTATAAGGAAACAATACGGTATATATATATTGTTCTTGGGAATAAAACCGCCCCACAGAAGGTCAAGGATAAGCTGTTAGGTCTTCGGGACAAAGCAAAGGTATATGTCAAAGGAGAGGATTAACAATATAAAGGAGGGCATGACAATGAGTACAACGATTTATACACGTTACAATGCAGCTTATAATGCTGCAAATAATAAGATAACTGAGCAGACAAAGAATCGTATTGTTACAGCTAATAGTCAATCTGCACCTCATTCTAAGCAAAATGATAAGGCGTATACTGTGAATATATCAGATGCCGGACTTAAAAGTTATAAGGAAGGTATTCTTAAGACTTCTGCCGCCGGATTACAGCATAATGACGGAAAATCAGGCATAATAATGACTGATTATAATTATCTGTTTGGAAGCAGAATGCCCTCAAGGTATGGTGAACCGGATGAAAATGGTGAATATATTCCCCGATACTATTCTGTTAAAGAAACTGCAGACAATATGCTTAATACCTACGAAGGACTTTATGATGAGATAGTAAAAGGTCATGAGGCAGGTACAAGGGATATATATATAGAAGATTCTTCATCTGAAAAGGGATACCGAAAGCTTACCATGGAGGAAGAACTTAATGAGCTTGATAAGGCATATCAAAAATATGTAGATAATTATATAGAGCAGAAGAAAAATTCAATTCATGGTATGGAGATTATAGCAGCTGCTCAGGAAAAAATAGCAAAAATAAAATCAGGTAAAATAGATGAAACTGATGAAAGGCTTTCAGCCTTAGAAAAATATAAAAACGATCCTGTACCTGATGATTTCAGGCAAAAGATGATTGATTTGGCAAGAGCTTTTGCGATTAATTATATATAAGAGAGGAAATGGAACGCAATCTGGATAGCCTAATCGGAAGGGATACAGATAAGTTTTACAGCATGTTTGAGGCTATCAGATTAAGCAGTTTGTATAAACCGATTGATATAAGTTTTTAGAACAGATATGTTATTCATATTTAATCGAGTAGGAGCAATTTCTCCTACTCGATTTTATATTGAATAAAAATGTTAATCTTTGTATAATGATTAAAATTGTTATTATATGATTATTCAAAATAAGAAAATTAATAAATATTCTACGGATATAAAGATAGCAGGGGCTGAGTAATCATGAGAGTTCTTTTTGTATGTTGTTTTGTATCATTTATATTATATATATATGGTATCATTGTTTTGAAAAAATCAGGTATTGGACTAAAAAGCTTCTCAGATATGAATCTATATGAGAAGAAATTATCATTATTGAATTTTTTGTTTTTATTCCTTGCAATATCATTGATAATAATAGGACTAAATATTAATCATAAGTATTCGTTATATTGTATTAATAACGGAATATATGCAGAGGGGGAAGTTGTTGAAATATCTTCTGATGCATCAAAACCAAACAATTTTAGTTTTTTTAAAACTAAGGTTTTGGGACATTATTATGATATCAGTATAACATATAACAATAATCAATTAAAAATTCATGCATACTCAGAGGCTTATCATAATCTGCATGATATAGTAGGGGTTTATTTTGTAGAAGATGATGATATGTATATTTCTTATTCAATATTATACGGTAATACTCTAATTAAAAATTGTAATGAATGTATAGATGGGAATAATACTATGGAATGGGGAGGATTCTCTCTTCTTATTTCAGCATTTATGTTTGTTATTATTTATAGAATTGATGATTTGTTTCAAAATATAAGTAAAAATTAAAAAGGATATAGTAGTTATGAAAAAAATAAAAGAGAAATTCATCGGCGACAAGGCATTTTACAAGATGCTTTTCTCAGTAGCGTTGCCGATCATGATACAGAATGGAATAACCAACTTTGTTAGTCTTCTTGACAACATAATGGTAGGAAGACTTGGAACTGAACAGATGTCAGGTGTGGCAATAGTCAACCAGCTTATATTCATCTATTATCTGTGTATATTTGGAGGATTGTCAGGTGCCGGTATATTCACGGCTCAGTATTTTGGCAATAAAGATGACGAGGGTATAAGACACACATTTAGATATAAGTTTTGGCTTGGTCTTGTTATTTCAATAATTACAATTACCATATTCCTTAACTTTGGTGAAAATCTGATACAGTTATACCTTAACGGTTCAAGTGACGGCGGAGATCTTGCAGCCACACTGCTTTACGGTAAGAATTATCTTCTTGTGATACTTATAATGCTGCCTGCCGTGTGGATAGGCCAGTTATACACAAGTACACTTCGCGAGTGCGGGGAAACATTTATCCCTATGATATCAGGAGTAGTGGCGGTGTTTGTGAATTTGTTGTTTAATTACCTTCTGATATACGGGAAATTCGGATTTCCAAGGCTTGGGGTCGTGGGAGCTGCTGTGGCAACCGTACTTTCAAGATATGTAGAAATGACCATCGTTATTGTATGGGCTTATAAACACAGGGATTCCCATACATATTTCAAAGGTATATTCAGAACTCTTAAGGTGCCGCTTAAATTAGCTGGAAGATTTTTCGTTACCGGAATGCCGTTACTTATCAATGAAGGTCTGTGGTCCGTGGGAATTGCCATGCTTACCCAGGCATATTCCATAAGAGGATTGAATGTTGTGGCAGGTCAGAACATTGCCAGCACCATCAATAACATATTCAATATTGTATTCATCGCTCAGGGTGATGCTGTGGCGATAATCGTGGGCCAGTACTTAGGCTCAGGAGACATGGATAAGGCAAGGGATACGGATAACAAGATCATTGCTTTCTCGGTGCTTAGTTCAATAGCAATAGGCGTAATTATGTTTGCAACCTCACCTCTTTTCCCGATGCTTTATAATACCAATGCCCAGGCAAAGCTTATAGCAACACATTTTATAATGGTTGAAGCTATTGTCCTGCCTAAGGATGCGTTCCTGCACACCTCTTATTTCACAATAAGGGCAGGGGGCAATACATGGATAACCTTCCTGTTCGACAGTGTCTTTATGATGGTGGTAAGCGTACCTGTTGCTTATATATTCAGTAAGTTTACAGCCCTTGATGCGGCACTTGTTTTTGCGGTTGTCCATGCATTTGATATTATCAAATGTATTATCGGATATATACTTGTCAAGAAAGGCGTCTGGATGAACAACATAGTTAAATGAGCTGAAGACGACAATGTTAATTGAGCAAGACCATGCGATTGGAGTTATTTTACGAACGCCTTACGGGAGCCGAAGGCAATCTTGAAAAATTTGAAAAGGAGGAAAAGTAAATCCAATTACTCTAAATGTATAATTGGATTATACGAGTATAAGCATGAAAAAAAATATTTTTATTTTAATAGCATTTTTTATTGGCATTGGTGCTGGTGTATCTCTAATGTATTTTATTTCAAAGAATAAAACAGAGAATAATATACCGAAAGAGAATTATTCTATCGATGCTACCAAGCAAACTGAAGATGAAGCTTCTGCAAATAGAGATAATGAACTTAAAACAACTAGCAAGACAGTTCAATACGATAATCCCATTGATGAGTATTATCTTCCACAGATTAACAACATAGACAAATCTATGTCAGAAACCAGAGCATTACAATATTCTTACGGATATGTATGGAGAGAAGAATACAAGAATATCATAAAATGGATAGAGGATATATGCGATAATACAGAAAAGCTTCAATCTGTTCGGAAATTAGATGAAAGCATTTAAGCAAGCATAAATGATATGGAAAATATAGAAGTTTTAGAGTGGAGAGAAGCTTTTGAAGGTGAAGAACTTGCACCGGGTGTTGGTGAAACACAGGCACTAAGCTATCTTAGAGGCAGGCTTTATCGAACATATAGCTTAGAGCTTATTCAAAACTATTTAGGTGATGAGCCATATCAATATATAGAACAGGACTATTCTAAGATTCAATTACCGTAACATATGGAGACTACTATGGAAAAAATATTTAAACTATTAATTGAAAAATTATCGAAAAACTCAACCTATATATTCAACAATTATAAAAACGATTATAATAATATAAATAAAAAATATGAAAATAGCTTCAGCGAAGATATAGATTTTGTTATATCTTGTAATAATACATATGTAATTACTACTACGCTGATATTTATTGCGTTTGGACTATTATTATTATATGGAACTGATATGAGATTTTTATCATTAATTTTATTTTATTGTATTATTTGTATCTTATATCCTATTATTTTGAATCTAAAGCCTAAGATAAAAGTTAAAAATGATTATTTAATTTATAAATCAAAGAAATATTATTATTATGATATTTCCAAAATAACCAAATCTCCGTTGGGAATAACAAGTATATATTGTCAAAACAAAAGACTTTTTAACATTTCAGTAGAATATATCAATTATGGAAGCTTTTTAGCCTGGGCAGGAAAGCATAATATTCCTATTATTGATAAATCTCAGGAAAATAATACAGATTCAAAACTAAATAATCCCAAAATACTTATGTTAATAATAACCTTTATTTTCCTTATTATCATGATGGTTTTCTTTTATGTTATTAAACCATTAATTAATTTATAATAATATTATTGTAATTAAGCTGCAATCAATCCACAAAATTTTTTGAACCTTTTATAAAGTTATGCGAATATAAAAGTAGAAGAATATAATAAGTCTTACTTAAGAAGACACGGAGGCATTAATCTCGTGGACAATTACGAGTTTCAAGCTTTGATCGATGAATATGGTAACACCATATACAGGTTTTGCAAGGGGATGACATACACCACTGAGGATGCAGAAGATTTATATCAGCAGACTTTTCTTACCGCCTTTGAAAAGAGAAACAATCTGGATAGAACAGGCAATCCAAAGGCTTATCTGATGTCCATTGCAAGTAATCTATGGCGAAATCAGAAAAGTACATATGCAAGACATCAGCGTATTGCACCAACAGTATCTTATGAAGAAGTAGAGCATGGAGTACCTTCAAATTCTGATGATATGCTGGAAACTACGATTCAGACTGACGAGGAGGCAACCCTTAGAGAAAGTATTGATAAGCTTCCGGACAAGCTAAAACAAGTAATTGTTATGTATTATTCTTCTGAAATGTCTATTGAGGATATAGCAAAGGCTCTTCATATCCCAAAAGGTACAGTTAAAAGCAGGCTGCATAACGCAAAGGAACGATTGAAGGAAATGATGGAGAGAGAGGTGAATGTATGAATCATAAGGATAATATTAATTACACATGTAAAAATGATAAAAACAAAAATGATGATATACAGAATAATAAGTTACAATATGAACCATCGAATAAATCCATCAATGATGAATTAGATAATCACCTCTATCATTTATTTTCAAGTGATAATGTTCCGAAGGATGTGAACATCACTCTCAAAAACAAAATAACCTATGAAGCTATGTATGGAAGAAAAAAGATAGACCTGTGGTGGCTACCTGTAGTTATCAATACTGTTATTGCATTTATGGGAATCATATTTGGTGTAGTATTATATGAAATGGCAAGGATAGGCGGCTCTTATACCATAATTCCTAACATAATCGGCAAGACAAGTGAGCTAGGACTTAAGCTGATCCTTATGTGGTCATGTGGTGATATGCTTCTTGGCTGGCTGGCTACGGCTATCATAATACCGGTCGCTTCCCGAAAGCATATCAAAGGAAGTATCAGGATGTTGTAATAATCAAAAACATTAATAAGGAGGACGAATAAATGATGGGAATAAGCGCAGGTTTTATAGTAGGCGGATTAGCCGCCGTTGCTGCAATCACATTACAAATACTTATATGTATCTGGACATACAGGGACGCAGAGAATAAGGGAATGAATGCTCTTTTGTGGGCGGTGTTGGTTTTTCTGATTCCGGGATTTATTACATTGCTCATTTATCTTATTGTTCGTACTGATAATAATAAAATTGTATGTTCTAACTGTAATACAAGAGTCAATTCAAATATAAAGTTTTGTTCCAACTGCGGCATGGAGTTAAGACCTGCAGACATTGAAATTGATAAGCAGGAGGAATTCAAAAAAGGACAGAAGAAGCTGTTGATAGGAATATTTACAGCACTTGGTGTTAATATTATCTGCGCGGTTATGACAGTTGTATTCTTTATCTTAGGTGCAATTAATCTTGCAGAGAGAGCTGTTGATTGGGGAAGTAATCTTGATATAAATGATCTTTATGATGATATTGCAGATGCCTTTATAGATTTCGACAGGGCTTTGGGAGAAGAAGATTTCAACATAAGTTATAAGGATGACAGGGTAATCATAACAAATGATGACGGCGAGGAAATCGTTCATATTGACGGAGCTTCTGAGAAAGTGAACCTTAACGATTTCAATATAGGCTTCAAGGATGGCCGGGTGATCATAACGAATGATAACGGCGAGGAAATCATTCATATTGACGAAGATTCTGAGAAAGTGAACCTTAACGATTTCAATATAAGCTTCAAGGATGGCCGGGTAATTATAACAAATGATGATGGCGAGGAAATCATCCATTTTGATGAGGATTCTTCCATAAGTAATAAAGAATTGAATGAATCTATCAAGAACGCTATCAAAGAGGCAAGTGAGTAAAGAACAAATTATTGGAGATTGAACTAAAGCTTTAAATGTGGAAAGGACGTGTGTTATATGTTGACATTATTGTTTGTAATATTGATGTTCGTAGTGTTTGGTAAGATACTTATGTTTGCTCTTAAAGCAGCCTGGGGAATTAGCAAAATCATTGTTTCAGTTGTTTTGCTTCCGATAATTCTAATTGCAATGGCGCTTACAGGATTATTATCAGTGGCATTGGTGCTTCTCATAGGTATTGGATTGGTATCATTTATTGGCGGGCTGATAATTGGATAGAACAGTTATATATATGACTGTAACCGATATAATTATTAAAGTACTTGATAAGGAACAATGATGAAAAAACGTATTATGTTTTTGATATTAACAAGTATACTCTTGGGAATTGAGGTTCTGATTGCTGTATTCGCGCATGACGGCTTTGTAAGACCATATATTGGGGATGTACTTGTTGTAATTGTAATCTATTGCTTCATCAGAATATTCATACCTGAGAAAATGAAGCTGCTTCCTATATACATTTTCGTATTTGCGGTATGTGTGGAGATACTGCAATGGCTTCATATCGTGGATATATTTGGACTTTCCGATAACCGATTTATGTCTGTGCTTATTGGAGGTACATTTGATATTAAGGATATACTCTGCTATGGAGCAGGGTGCATATTACTTGGGATATATGAGTATGTTGGAAAATGAATTATATCTGAAAGAATTTGAGACTAAATGATATAAAATCTTGTAAATCATTTGATGGTATAATATAATATATCTTATCGAACAGACAGAAAGCACTTACGAAAAACATTCATTTCAAGGAGGTTGCTATGGGACAGAATAACTTTGTAAAATGGGATGTCAAAGATAGTGTTTTCTCTATCTTGTTTGAAGATAAGAAGAATCTCTTATCCCTGTATCAGTCATTTCATCCTGAGGATGTTGATATAACAGAGGCTGATCTTAATGATGTAACGATTCGGAATGTATTGGTTAATGATATCTATAATGATCTTGGTTTTACAGTACATGACAAGCTGATGGTTTTGGTGGAGGCACAAAGTACATGGTCTCTTAATATTGTTCTTAGAATTTTGATGTATCTGTCAGAGACCTACAAGCGATACGAGGATAAATACGGATGGAATCTTTATGGAGAGGATGTTGTTAATATCCCCAAACCTGAGCTATATGTTATATATGTGGGTGATGAATCAGTATCGGATTCAATATCATTTAAGGAAGTATATTTCCCTAATGAGGAATGTCCTCTCGATTTGAATATTCATGTATTGAAAGAGGGCTTTCAGTCAGGCGATATAGTCGATCAGTATATAGAATTCTGTAGGATACAGAGAGATGTTGTTTCAAGACTTGGAAGAACAAAGGATGCAATCAATGATATAATAGCAGTTTGTAAGCAGAAGGGGATATTAGTTGATTTTATAAGAAGCAGAGAAATGGAGGTGCGAAGCATTATGGATACTTTATTTGATCAGGAAATGATAACAAGAAATTATCTGAAGGATGTTACTAATAAGGTAACCCAGCAGGTAACCCAGGATAGTTCAACGAAATTTGCTAAAAAACTCTTGCAGGATGGGAAATATTCTATTGAAGAAATTGCAGGACTTTCAGAACTGCCGTTGAAAGAAGTTGAAGCATTAGCCAAAGAATTAAGATGAATTCGTAATGAATTATTTTGATTCATATTTGTTATAGAAAAGAGAGTATTATAATGAGTACTCTCTTTTCAGTATGAATTTATAAGGAGAACATAGATGAACACTAACGAAACGGAGGCACTTCGGCAAAAGGAAATCATGGAGCGCTTGAAGGTGCGTATATCTGATATATCAAAGGAGCTTGGAAGACCGCTTACCTATTGCAGCATATGCTTTGGGTGCCAGATGAATGCCAAGGACAGCGAGAAGTTAGAGGGTATTCTTGAGACTATCGGCTATGTGCGGACAGATAGCGAGGACTGCGATTTTCTCATCATGAATACCTGTACGGTTCGGGAAAATGCGAATCTTAGGGTTTACGGAAGACTGGGACAGTTAAAGAAATACAAGAAGAACAATCCCCACATGATGATTGCCCTTTGCGGCTGCATGATGCAGGAAAGCCTTGTGGTGGAGAAGATCAAGGAAAGCTATCGTCATGTGGATATCATTTTTGGAACCCATAATGTGTTCAAGCTGGCTGAACTTATCGAGACAAAGCTTGACACAAAGGGCATGGTGATTGATATCTGGGAGGGAACCTCTGAGATCGTAGAGGATCTTCCAAGTGAAAGAAAATACGATTTCAAATGTGGTGTCAACATCATGTTTGGCTGCAACAACTTCTGTACCTATTGTATTGTTCCGTATGTACGTGGGCGGGAGCGGTCAAGACGTCCGGAGGATATAATTAAGGAAATCAAGGAATTAGTGGCTGATGGTGTGGTGGAGATCATGCTGTTAGGCCAGAATGTTAACTCCTACGGCAAGAACTTAGAGCCTAAGATTACCTTTGCACAACTACTTACGCAGGTGGAACAGATTGAGGGACTTAAAAGGATACGTTTCATGACCTCACATCCTAAGGATCTTTCAGATGAACTGATTGAGGTTATGGCTAAGTCCAAGAAGATATGCCGACATTTGCATTTACCCTTTCAGGCGGGCAGCAGCAGGGTGCTAAAGGATATGAACCGCTGCTATACAAAGGAGCAGTATCTTGAACTGGTTGATAAGATAAGGACCGCTATGCCGGATATATCGCTGACTACGGATATCATTGTAGGATTCCCCACCGAGACGGAGGAGGATTTTAAAGAAACTCTTGACGTGGTAAGGCGGGTTCGATATGATTCTGCATTTACCTTCATTTATTCTAAGAGGACAGGCACTCCGGCAGCTAATATGGAGTATGTTTCAACGGATGAGGAGATTAAGGAACGCTTTGATAAACTGCTTTCCGAGGTTCAGAGTATCGCCAAGGAGACCTGTGGGAGATATGAGGGTACGACACAGGAGGTATTGGTTGAGGGTGTTAATGAGCAGGATCCTTCTCTTGTTACAGGCAGGCTTAGTAACAATCTGTTGGTGCATTTTCCCGGAACATCTGATATGATCGGAAGGTTTATGGATGTTAAGCTTACCGAGGCGAAGGGCTTCTATTATCTGGGGGAGACGGTGTGATGAGGTGGATATGAGGCGGCACAGGTTTACCAAAAGGCATGGTGAAAATGTGTCAGATATTTTAGAGGTGTACAGCAGAATTATAGATGGGTTTGAGGAGCAATCTATATGAGTGTTATAAAACATATAAAGGAAAAAATACAACAAGCTCTCATTTTATTATGTGCAATATTAATAATTTGTCTTACAGCTTGTGGCAATGAACACTCTGCACGCAGAATCATTAACTCACAGCATATGCCGGAAATTGTGTTTATAAAAGAAATTAATTACAATGAATATTCGGAAGATCACAGTGGAGATGGTCCTTATGCAATTATCTTTTGTGATAAGGATGGAAACTGTTACAGTTGCGATGATCAGGATGTGTGCAGTCTTAAGTTCAGTGAACTGGTTAAGGAGTATGCTGCGGGCAATCTTGATGATAAGTTAACTTCACATGAAACATGTGATGCAAAGCAGGTTTTCAAAAATTATAAAAGAATTTGCAGTTTAAGCCAAAAGGAGAAAATAGAATTAGACTATCCGGAAGAGATTCCAGCTGTTGAAACCGAAATCATATTGTGGAGAGGACTGTATTATAATAAAAACGGTGAAATAGACTTTCTTACTTTTCACAAATATGAATGTGATACTCATATTAAAGCAAAGGACAAGAGGGCAAATACAATATATGAATGGTTTAAAGATAATATAAAATAAATTTAATCCGAGGATGAATAATTATGGCAACAAGAAGAGAAACAAGTGGGAATACAAAAACAAAGGTCAAGGAGCCCAGTGATTATAACGTTATCATGCTAAATGACGACTTCACATCCATGGAATTTGTGGTTGAAATTCTTATTGATATTTTTCACAAGGACCCCATAAATGCGGAGGCTGTCATGATGCACGTTCACAAGAATGGAAGGGCAGTTGTGGGCACATATCCTTATGATATTGCACTTACCAGGACAAATGCAGCCATGACAAGAGCCAGAAACGAGGGCTTTCCCTTTAGAATGACGATTGAAGAAGCATAGTTGGTTATGTACAAATGCTTTTAGAATACATAGTTTTATCGTTTTACTAAAAATTACTCAGGAGGATTATTCAAAGTGGAGATGACAGAATCGGCATCTAACCTTATAAATGATGCTGCAGCCTTTGCAAAAGAGAATAATTATGAATATATAACACCGGAAATGCTGTTATTATATATGCCTTCCTATGACCATTTTGGTGAAGCCTTTGAGGATTGCGGCGGAGATATTAATGAGCTTATAGATGATGTAATGGATTATTTCAAAAAGCATCTGGAGCAAATAAAGGGCGTCACTCCGGAGCTTTCTGTGGGAACAATATATGCGCTTTCCTATGCTGAACATTTTGCGGCTAACAGCAGCAGATCAGAAATTGCCATAAGACATATTCTTCACGGCTTATGGCAGCTTGAGGATTCCTATGCATTATATTATATGGAAAAGCAGGATATTGATGAGATAGAGCTATTAAGTGCTATGGCTGATTATATGGATGAGGATGAATATGAGGATTCGGAAAATGATTCATTTACGGAGAATGAAATGTTTGGCGGTAATATAGATGACGAAGCATATGAAACAGGTGATTTTGACGGAGCTGATGAAGCTTTTGAATTTGAGAAATTAGGGAATGAGAATTCAGGCTTTAGAAATGGTGCAGCAATTAACAGAAAAAAATCTAAGCAAAAGAAAAATAAAGATGATATTAGTACCTATGCTCCATGTATAAATGATTCCCTTGATGATGTCAATCCTTTGATTGGCAGAGAAGAGGAATTAGAGAGAACAATTCAGATTCTTTGCAGAAAGGATAAGAATAATCCTCTTCATATAGGAGAACCGGGGGTTGGAAAGACAGCCATCACCTACGGATTGGCAAGACTTATCAATGAAGACAAGGTGCCTCTACAGCTAAAGGGTGCTAAGATATTTGCCCTTGATCTTGGAGGAATGCTTGCCGGAACCCAATATAGAGGTGATTTTGAAAAGCGCTTTAAGAAGGTGCTTACAGAAATTGAAAAGGAGACTAATCCTATCATTTATATTGATGAGATTCATAATCTTGCCGGTGCCGGGGCAGTGGGTGAAAGCTCCTTTGATGCCGGAAATATGCTAAAGCCTTACCTTGCAGGTGGGCATATCCGTTTTATCGGGGCAACCACATTCGAGGAGTACAAGAAGTATTTTGAGAAGAACAAGAGCTTAGTGCGTAGATTTCAGAATGTGGAGATCAAGGAGCCAGGCGAGGAAGAAACGGTTAAGATACTTAAGGGCTTAAAGGATAATTATGAAAGCTTTCATGGTGTGGTATATACTGATGATATATTGGAATATGCCGTTTCAATGAGTGCAAAGCATATTAATGAACGATATCTTCCGGATAAGGCGATCGATCTTATTGATGAGGCTGGTGCGTATGTTAAGCTGCACCCGAGAGATGTTGATTCTACAACAGAAGATTTTGTTGATAATCCAAATGAGCTTTCACCTGTGGAAACTGATAATAATATAATTGACAATAATACAGTTGACCAAAATACAAATAAAATACAAATTGTTGACAAGGACATAATTAACGAGGTACTCACAAAGATCTGCAGAGTACCGATAGAAACAGTTAATACCGATAATGCAGATGGGTTATCTACACTTGATAACAGATTAAAAAATAAGATATACGGACAGGATGAAGCTGTTTCACAGGTTGTCAATGCGGTGAAGTTTTCAAGGGCCGGTCTTCTGGAAGAGGGTAAGCCTCTTGCAAGCCTTTTGTTTGTGGGTCCTACAGGAGTCGGTAAGACAGAGGTTGCAAGAACTCTTGCATCGGAGCTTGGTGTTAAGCTTATCCGTTTTGATATGAGTGAGTACGGAGAAAAGCATACAGTGGCTAAGCTTATTGGCTCACCTGCAGGTTATGTAGGTTATGAGGAGGGTGGTCTCCTTACAGAAGAGATACGTAAGAATCCATCATCTGTATTACTTCTTGATGAGATCGAGAAGGCACACGCTGACATTTATAATATTCTTCTTCAGGTCATGGATTATGCTACACTGACTGATAATCAGGGAAGAAAGGCAGATTTTCGCAATGTTATTGTTATCATGACATCCAATGCAGGGGCTAACCGTATCGGTAAGAAGAGTATCGGTTTTCAAAGTGAGACCTATGACAGCAGCGTGGTCATGGATGCTGTAAAGCAGACATTTCAGCCGGAATTCCGTAATCGTCTTAACCGTATCGTTGTATTTAACGGAATGGATGACCATATGGCGGAGCGTGTTGTAGAGAAGAAGCTTTCCGAGCTTAAGGGACTTCTTGTTAAGCAGAATATAAGCATGACAGTTGATGATAGTGCATTTAAGCTGGTCAAGAATAAGGGAATAAGCGAGGAGTTTGGTGCCAGAGAGGTTGACAGGGTAATAAGAAATGAGATCAAACCGCTTCTGGTGGATGATATACTATTTGGAAAGCTGAAAGATGGCGGAGAGCTGACAATAACTGCAGATAATAATGGTTTTCAAGTAGTTATCGATTAGTAACTATTTAATAATATATTGATCAGTAAAAGAATTGTGTTAAGATCAATCAAGGTAAACAGTTGTTATTATGAGGTATGTAATGGCAGTATTTCAACTTGAAGAGGATAAAATATATTTTCCAAAGCCAGAGCTTGCAGATGATGATGGCCTGCTGGCTGTAGGCGGTGATCTTTCGGTTGACCGGCTGCTGCTTGCCTACAGTAATGGGATTTTCCCGTGGTATAATGCAGACCAGCCCATAATGTGGTGGTGTCCCCATGAGAGATTCATTATAAAACCGTCTGAGATACATGTATCACATTCCTTGAGGAAGTATATACGAAAACATAAGGTCGATATTATGTATGACAGAGATTTTGCTGATACCATGCACCGTTGCAGGATGAAACGTGAATTCAAGGAAGGAACATGGATTCATGATGATATGGAAAATGCTTATTATGCCCTGCATGATAAAGGCTATGCCATGAGTGTGGAGGCTTTTGTGGATAATGAGCTTGCAGGAGGTTTATATGGAGTTGTAATAGGACGCTGCTTTTTTGGAGAGAGTATGTTTTCTGATAAGGAAAACGGTTCAAAGCTTGCCCTTGTAGGACTTGCAAACCTGCTGGATGATAATAATTTTATGTTCATCGACTGTCAGTTTCATACGGATCACTTAGAGAGTATGGGCGGTGTCAGAATATCCTATGAGGAATTTATGAATATGGTTGAAGAAGGATTTCAAATTAATGATTAATAGGTTAATTATATAGCATGAGCAGGAGTTGTTTTTTAATGATAGTACAAATGATAAGCTCATGATATATTTATGGCTAATCTATTTAAATGCGACAGTATTAATGAATTTCGAGATCATGTGGGCAACAGTTTTCGCGGCATAGTCCATCCGGATGAGCTTGAGGCTGTTGAAGAGAAAATAAAAAAACAGCAATTTTCCACAAAGGATAACGAGAATCATACGGATTATGTACGTTATCGGATAGTGTGCAAGGATGGTACAGAGAAATGGGTGGATGATTTTGGAAGACTTGTCCATGACACCACCTTCGGCGATGTATACTATGTTTTTCTGTTAGATCTTGAAGACCGTATATTCAGCGGAAGGAATTAAATAATGAATATTAAATCAATAAAATTATATCTGATTCCTATATCCATCATATTTGCTGTTTTGTGTACATTTATCATCAAAACTCCTGTATATGCAGATATGGGGCCAAAACCCAGTATTACAATTCATGTGAATAATGCATCGGAAGGACAGGAATATTATATAGGATTACTGGGTTACTGGGATGGGGATATTGAGACAGAGCAATATGTTTATGATGACAGCCTGACCGAGAAGGAGAATAAAGCATGTCAGATCATAACCGAGTATGACAAGTCAGGCTGGTCTTTATTTCGTTCGCCTGTTGGCGATGCGTATTACCATTCTGATGAAACTGATACATACACATTTGATTATATGGTTCCCGATCATTTCAAAGTAATCCTGGTTACTTTAGATGGCAATGTATATCTGAGTGATGATATAACAAAACACAAATTTAATGCAGATTTTGAATATGATGTGTTAACCGGTTCTATAAAGGAAGATGTATTTGCAGGCATGGGAATGTATGCGGTTCTGGTTTTATTCTCATTTATATGCACAATTGTTATTGAGGGTTTAGTGTTATGGATGTTCAAGCTCTTTAATAAGCATAATATCAAATACTTTTTTATTATCAATATAGTTACACAAATTATTCTTAATGGTATTCTCATATATACTGAATATAATGGATTTGGTTTAATGCTGTTATTCATTTTCCCCTTTACTGAATTATTGATAATATTCATTGAATCGAAGTATTATAAAAAAAGGCTTGTTAATCGGGAAGGTGAGGTTAATAGCAAAAGAAATATTCTATACGGGATTGCTGCAAATATAGCAAGTGTAGTCGGAGGCTATTTTCTGGCAAGCTTTATTATCTCTATTATTGAATTCTTTATTACATGATACATAAGATGGATATGATGGTTACTGTTATTATGAATTGCCAAGGCTTTTGCTAACGTGATTGAAACATATGACTATAATAAATAGGAGTATTATATATGTTGCATTATAATATAGATATAAATGTTAACAATTATACCAATATTCAAGGAGAGGCAGAGTCTTTAATAACTATAAAAAAGTTGTTAACTAAAGATTGCGTAATTCCTGATTTTGTTGGATATATTACATTTGATAATTTATCGAAACATTCCATTTGTTTTTCATCACAAAATGATCTTGGTATATTTATTGGAATTAGTGATAACACTGGTATTCATCTATCTATAAGCGATGAGAACAAACTTAATGAAGTTATCGATGTATGGGGTGATGGTATGTATATATCAAAAGGGTTGTTTGTTCCGGATTTTCTTGCTTGGGAAGGAATTGAAGAATATATTACACTTGGAAGACTATGTGACAAAATCAATTGGATTACTCCAAATGACTTACCGGAAGATGGTAATTATATTTTATAAATTCATATTTTTATATAAATTGAACATACAAATATTTTTAACTACAAATATAGAAATAAAATTCTCTATATGAGGTAATTATTATTATGAATCCCCAAATTAATCATAACACAAAAGTTCCAACCGAAAGAGATAATAGGATCAGTGATGCTCTGCAAAAATCAGGTGATATGATTCATAAAATTGATACAACAAATTATTGCGAGGGAATATTAAAGCTCACATCAAATGATGAGCAGCAGCTTCATGAAGCAGTTTTGATATCTGAAAATTTCTTATCCTACAATGCTTCATGGGATTTCCGCAGAAATTCATATAAAAAGAACGATAATTATATATGTGAGCTCTCATTTAAGTGGAACGGATATTTAAGCATATATGATAGAATTATATCAAAACTCAAACTTCCATCAGGTGTAAAAAAAGAGTTTCAATTTAACAAGTATACAGAAAACCCGAATTGATAATTTGCTTCAATTCGGGTTTTCTTAATTGACGAAGCGGGAGCGAGGTATTATAATGCAAGATGATGTTGTGAAACATCAAAGTAAATACAATATACAGTAGATATAATAAAACGAATCAGCCACAGGGTTTGATAATTTTATTATGCATTACTGATAAGATAATATATCTTAATTTTACGAAAACGAGGAAAAACAAATGACCCCAATGATGGAAATGTACTGCAAGACAAAGGAAGAGTACAAGGACTGTATCCTGTTCTATCGGCTAGGTGACTTTTATGAGATGTTCTTCGAGGATGCTATAACTGCCTCAAGAGAATTAGAGATCACACTTACCGGCAAGGACTGCGGTATGGAGGAACGTGCCCCCATGTGCGGTATTCCATTTCATGCATATGAAAACTATATGAACCGCCTTATTGAAAAAGGGTATAAGGTAGCAATCTGCGAACAGGTGGAGGATCCTAAGACCGCCAAAGGACTTGTGAAACGTGAGGTTATTAAGGTTGTTACCCCCGGAACCAATATAAGTGATGCAAGTCTGACCGAAGCAAAGAACAACTATCTCATGAGCATATATTATGACGAGAACTTCGGTATATCCTTTGCTGATGTTACCACAGGGGATTTCTTTACTACAGAGGTCAACAGTCTGTCTAAGGTTATCGATGAGATTTCCAAGTTTTCTCCTGTTGAGATTCTGCTTAATCAGAAGGTTCCGGTGGATGAGAATACGGGACTTCATGTGAATATCAATGACCTTCGCGAACGTGACCATACAATGGTTTCCGTCATGGATGAATGGTATTATGATATTGAAATGGATGAGAATCTAATAAAGGATCAGTTCCATGTCATGAATCTTGAGGGCTTGGGACTTAAGGATTACAATGAGGCAATCCGTTCTGTCGGCTGTCTGATATATTATCTCAAGGATACCCAGAAGGGCGCTGTTGAGCACATGAACCATATCCGCACCTATCAGGTGGAGGATTATGTGGTTCTTGACAGTGCTTCAAGGCGTAATCTTGAGCTTACCGAGACCATGCGGGATAAGAATAAACGCGGCTCGCTGCTCTGGGTGCTTGACAAGACCAAGACCGCAATGGGAGCAAGGAATCTGCGGTCCATGGCGGAACAGCCGTTAAAGAATAAACATGAGATTGAAGAAAGATATGATGCGATCGATGCATTCAACAATTCCATGATAACGAGGGATGAGCTTAGGGAATATCTTCAGGCGGTATATGACCTTGAGCGTCTTATGACAAGAATCACATTGCGTACTGCCAATCCGAGGGATCTTATCTCATTTAAGAATTCTATTGCAATCCTGCCCCATGTCCGTACCATATTGCATGAGTTCTCTGACGGATTGTTACATAAGTTTGATGAAGAATTAGACGAGCTTACCGATTTATTTGAATTGATCGAGGCATCAATAATTGAGGAACCTCCAATCTTAGTCAGAGAGGGCGGTATCATCAAGGACGGCTACAATTCAGATGTGGATATGTTAAAGAGTGCCAAGTCTGACGGCAAGGAATGGCTGCTTGCGTTAGAGACAAAGGAACGGGAAGCAACAGGAATCAAGAATCTTAAGATCAAGTTCAACAAGGTGTTCGGATATTATTTTGATGTTACTAATTCATACAAGGACTTGGTTCCGGAGCATTTTATAAGAAAGCAGACCCTTGCCAATTCCGAGCGTTATTCTTCGGATGAGCTTGAGGATATTGCGGGTAAGATATTGGGTGCAGAGGACAGACTTGTGGGACTTGAATATGATCTCTTTGCCGAGGTCAGAGATAATCTTGCCCATGAGGTTAAGCGGGTACAGAAAACTGCCAAGATAATTGCAGATCTCGATGCTTTGGCTTCCCTTGCCTATGTTGCGGAGAAGAATCATTTCGTAAGGCCATTGATCAATACAGATGGCAGAATTGATATTAAAGATGGCAGACATCCGGTGGTCGAAAAGGTTCTGGATAATGATTCATTTATTGTAAATGATACCTTACTGGATAATCAAGATAACCGATTGTCCATCATTACAGGTCCTAATATGGCGGGTAAATCAACATACATGCGCCAGGTCGCACTGATCGTACTTATGGCTCAGATTGGTTCTTTTGTTCCTGCAGCATCAGCTGATATCGGAATCGTAGACAGGATATTCACCCGTGTGGGAGCCTCTGACGACCTTGCTTCAGGACAGAGTACATTTATGGTGGAAATGAGTGAGGTTGCCAATATTTTACGTAACGCCACATCTGACAGCCTGCTGATATTAGACGAGATCGGACGAGGTACATCAACCTACGACGGTCTTTCCATAGCATGGGCGGTGGTGGAATATATCAGTTCTAAAGATTTATTAGGTGCAAAGACATTGTTTGCAACCCATTACCATGAGCTTACTGAGTTAGAGGGAAAATTACCCGGAGTTAATAATTATTGTATTTCTGTCAAGGAATCCGGTGATGATATCGTGTTTCTTCGAAAGATCATTAAGGGTGGTGCGGACAAGAGCTACGGAATTCAGGTGGCAAAGCTTGCCGGAGTGCCAGATGTGGTTCTTGCCCGCGCTAAAGAGATATCTGCGGAGCTTTCCGACCACGATATCAATGTGACAGCAGCAGCGGATATCATGCCGCAGATTTTAACCGAGGATAAGAAGTCTAAAAGTAAGGGAAAGAAGGGTGAGACAGCAGGACAGCTTTCACTTTTTGAAAATGCAGAGGAATCAAGTGTTGTAGCAGATATCAAGGCACTGGATCTGTCAAACATGACACCGATGAAGGCAATGCTATATCTTAATGATCTTCAGGAGAGATTGAAGGGATGAGTATTATGGCTAGAATACAATGTAAATGTGGTGAATTATTGTGGAATGGGCAAACACCTAATGAGAGTTTGCTTTGGGTGTTTTCCGATAGAAAAATGTGTAATATATATGAGCAAGATTCTATAGATACCTTATCTCTATATAATTTGATAGACTATGATATATGGAAATGTCCAAAATGTAATCGTTTGTATGTATTTGAGCATGATAATCCATCTAATACTGTTAAAAAGATATATAAAATTGAGGAAATGAATTATGATTAAGGTACTGGATCAGGAAACCATCAACAAAATAGCGGCAGGAGAGGTGATAGACCGTCCGTCCTCTGTCGCAAAGGAGCTTATTGAAAATGCAATTGATGCGGGAGCGACCGCTATCACTGTAGAGATTAAAGAGGGCGGCCTTTCATTTATGCGCATTACGGATAATGGAGGCGGGATTTCCAAGGAGGATGTACCCACTGCATTTATCAGACATGCAACAAGCAAGATCATGACTATCGAAGACCTGCTTTCCGTAAGCTCATTGGGCTTTCGGGGCGAGGCGCTTGCCAGTATTGCCGCAGTTTCCCAGGTGGAGTGCATCACGAAGACACCCTCTGACCTCACCGGACTTCGCTATGAGATACACGGCGGCAAGGAGATTGCAAGCGAGGAGATAGGAGCACCGACAGGAACAACGATAATCGTGCGTAACCTGTTCTATAACGTACCTGCCAGAAAGAAATTCGTTAAAACCCCCACCACAGAGGGCGGCTATATTACGGATCTTGTAACAAAGCTTGCACTTTCAAAGCCTGAAATCTCATTCAAATATATAATAAATGGCAGCAACAAGATTGCCACATCCGGCAATGGTAAGCTGCAGGATGTTATATATCACATTTACGGCAAGGATATCTCTGCTAATCTTATACCTATCAAGCGCAGTGTGGGTAATCTTTCCGTTGAGGGATATATTGGTAAATCCTTTGTTTCTAAGGGTAATAGAGGCTTTGAGCATTATTTTGTTAACGGACGCGCTATAAGAAGCAATATTGTGACTAAGGCAATAGAAGAGGGTTACAAATCATTTATAATGATTCACCGTTTTCCCTTTACTGCTTTACATTTCACAATGGATTCTGAGAAATTGGATGTAAATGTTCATCCGCAGAAGATGGAGTTCAAGTATTCAGATAATGAGCAATTATTTGATTTTGTTAAGGATACGGTAAGACAGGCATTATTGCAGCCTGAGATGATACAGGATATGTCACTGCGTACTGCCAAGGAACAGAAGGCAATCACTATAGAACGGCAGAAAAGGCAGACTGCCAATGTGCCGGAGCCCTTTGAAAATAAGGCCAGGGCATTGAAGTATAACAATAAGATCAATAAGGAATTGCGTAATGCTTCCCAAAATAATAATGTGTCTGGTAATGGACTGCATAATAAAGATGGTATATCTGATGATCAAAATATATCAATTGAAAATTCACAGGGTATATCAGCAATTAAAATAACAAAACAATCTAATGAATTATTTGATAAAAATGTTAATACAAAATACGATGAATTAGTCAATACAAATGCAAATAAACCGTCTGATGAATTAATTGATACAAATAAGCAATATGACACACAAATTATCGTCAATACATCGGAACAAGATGCAAACAATCCGATCGATCATACAATAGAACAAGATACAAGCGATCCGATCAATCATATAAATAAAGAGCAATCTACGGTAGAAATAAATGGTCAAGCAATATATAAAGCCGTCCAACAAGAAGAGGCAGAAGCATCTGTACAGACAGGTGAACAGCTTTCCATGCCTGTGGAGGAGTTTATCTCTCCTGAAGCAAGGAAAAAACACCGTCTTATAGGACAGGTGTTTAAGACCTATTGGCTTATTGAATTCGATAACAAATTATACATAATGGATCAGCATGCGGCGCATGAGAAGGTGATGTTTGAGCATCTGATGAAAATGGCTTCGGAGAAAAAGGTGTTGTCGCAACAGCTGATGCCACCAAAGGTTGTTCATATCGATAGTGCTGAGCACAATCTGCTGAATGACCACATAGCATTCTTTGAACAGACCGGCTTTGAGATTGAAGACTTTGGTGATGATGCCATTGTTCTGCGTGCAGTTCCTGATGATATCATGGGCGTTGATCCGCAGCTTCTGTTTGACGAGCTTATCAATGTATTAAAGGATGAGAGAGGAAAGCTCTCTGTTGATTTCTTTGTAGAAAAGCTTTCGGGAATGGCTTGCAAGGCGGCAATCAAGGGCAACACTGAGATATCCTTTGCTGAAGCCAATGAACTGTTAGATGAAATGATGACGCTTGATAATCCATACAACTGTCCTCATGGCAGACCTACTATGATATCCCTGACTAAGACAGAGGTGGAACGTAAATTCAAACGAATCCAGGATAATTCAGAGGATGAGTTCTTATAAGAACTATATTTTATTAATTAAAGAGTTGAGTGAATACAATGCTAAATGAAACTAACAAGAAGCCCTTGATAATATTAACCGGACCCACTGCAGCAGGTAAGACTGAGCTTTCCATCAAGCTTGCAAAGGCAGTGAAGGGAGAGATAATATCGGCTGATTCCATGCAGGTCTATAGACATATGGATATTGGGACTGCTAAGATCATGCCTGAAGAGATGGAGGGTGTACCCCATCATTTAATCAATATATTAGAGCCCACAGAGGATTTCAATGTTTTTCTCTTTCAGAAATATGCAAAAGGGGCAATGAATGGTATATATGAACGCGGGAAAATCCCCATTATTGTTGGAGGAACAGGCTTCTATATCCAATCAGTTCTCTATGACATTGAATTTGATGAGAATACAAAAGATAATAATATAACCTATAGAAATATTGATGTGGTATCAATTGACGAAAGCAAAACAAATAATGCTGACAAGGCTTATCGCAATGAGCTTACAAAATATTACGAGGAAAATGGTGCTTCAAGGCTTCATGAACTGTTAAAGGATGTTGATCCGGAATCCTATAATACAATTCACGAAAACAATGTTAAGCGCGTTATCAGAGCTTTGGAATTCTATAAAGATAACGGATATCCTATATCTGAACATAACAAAGAACAAAGAGCAAAGGAATCACCTTATAACTTTGCTTATTTTGTTCTTAACCAGGATAGGAGTATATTATATGACAGAATTGAGAGGCGCATTGATGTAATGATTAAGGATGGTCTCATTGAGGAAGTTAGAAATCTGCTGGATTATGGCTGCACGCCTGATATGGTATCCATGCAGGGGCTTGGATACAAAGAGATCATTCCATATCTTAACGGAGAATGCAGCTTAGAGGATGCCATATATATATTAAAGCGTGACACAAGGCATTTCGCCAAGAGACAGTTGACCTGGTTTCGCAGAGAACGTGACGTTATCTGGGTTGATAAAGATAAACTGCCGGACACCGATGCACAGCTTAAATACATGTTGGACCAGCTTTTGCTAAAACAAATTACTGTTTAGTTCATTTATTGCTCTAACGGAAAAGTACACTAAACAGTAATTTATATAAAGGAGTAATCATGAACAAGAATTTAGAAGAGATATACGGCACTATGGGCATTTCCGAAAAGGTCCTTAGGTTATCACAGGAAGTAGAGCAGACGCTTAAGAAACGCTTTGAAAAAATAGATAAGATTACGGAATATAACCAGATGAAGGTGCTTTCTGCCATGCAGAAGAATAAGCTTTCGGAGGCTCATTTTGCCCCAACAACGGGCTATGGTTATAATGATATTGGCAGAGAGACCTTAGAAAAAGTATATGCTGATATATTCCATACCAAGGCGGCATTGGTACGGCCACAGATCACCTGCGGCACCCATGCGCTGTATCTTGCTCTATCTGCTGTTTTGAGACCGGGAGATGAGCTTATTTCACCTGTTGGAAAGCCCTATGACACTATGGAGGAGATAATAGGCATACGAAAATCTACAGGTTCCCTTGCTGAATATGGCGTGTCTTACAAGCAGGTAGAATTGTTGGAGGATGGCAGCTTCGATTATGATGGAATAAGAGACGCAATTTCTGATAAGACCAAAATGATGACGATCCAGCGCTCAAAGGGTTATCTTACTAGACCTACCTTCAGTGTTAAGCAGATTGGTGAGCTTATTACATTTATTAAAGAAATCAATTCTGACATCATTTGTATGGTTGATAACTGTTACGGGGAATTTGTTGACATTATTGAGCCATCGGACGTGGGTGCTGACATGGTGGTGGGCTCTCTGATTAAGAATCCGGGAGGAGGTCTTGCCCCAATCGGAGGATATATATGTGGAACGGAAGAATGTGTAGACAAAGCCTATTACAGGCTTACAGCTCCCGGTCTTGGCAGTGAGGTAGGTGCAACCCTTGGGGTTAATAAGGATTTTTTCCAGGGCTTATTTCAGGCTCCACAGGTTGTAAATGGTGCATTAAAGGGTGCTATTTTTGCAGCAAACCTATACGAAGGATTAGGATATGAATGTACGCCTGATGCCACGGAGGACAGACATGATATTATTCAGGCCATTACCTTTCACGATCCTGATAAGGTTGTAGCATTTTGTGAGGGTATCCAATATGCCGCACCGGTGGATTCCTATGTTACACCTACACCATGGGCAATGCCGGGATATGACTGTGATGTTATTATGGCTGCCGGAGCATTTATATCAGGAGCATCAATTGAGCTTTCTGCAGACGCACCTATGCATGAACCATATACGGTCTATTTTCAAGGTGGTCTTTCCTATGATCACGCAAGATTTGGAATTATGAAATCCCTTGCCAGGATGGAGGAAAAGGGATTGGTTGACTTGCAGAAATGACTAAACTATGCTATCATAGATAAATGTGTAATTTCAGTGTAAATGAGTTATTTTACCAGCATTCTTTGTTATATTACAAAGTATATATGACTGAGATTATATTTTAGAATTAGGAGATGATCAGATGGCAGCAGTTGGTAATTCAAGAAAGAATAATTGGATATTAGTTATTATATTACTTTGCGGTATTGTTTTAGGCGGTTATCTTGGCACATTGGCTTCTCATGTGGGTGCTTTGAGCTGGCTGGCATATGGACAGACCTTTGGTCTTACCTCCCCCATGGTGCTTGATCTGGGGATTTTTGTACTTACCTTTGGTCTTACTATAACTATTAATATTGCAAGTATAATCGGATTGATCATAGGAATAATAGTATATCATTTTATATAAAAGGATGGTGAGTCTATGAATTTTCATGACCGAAAAGTTATACCACCCAAATATATTTATTTGTTTTTGACAGTAGTATGTATAATATTGCTATTATTATCAGTAATATTTGAAAGCAGGTTTTCTGCTCTTAAGTCTATTACGGGGGCTTTAATAACTCCAATGCAGTCAGGGGTTAATGCTGTGGGCTCCACGGTACATTCCGGAGTTGTTGACAGACGGGAGAAGAAAGCACTTATTGCTGAGAATAAAGAACTTACAGAAAAGCTGGAGGAGTATTCCGCAAAGGCAAAGCAGTATGAGCAGCAGCAGTATGAGCTTAAGAGACTTGAAAAGCTTCTGGATCTTCAGGACAAGTATTCAGACTATAAGACTGTGGGGGCTAATGTTATTGCCACAGATTCCACTAACTGGTTTTATACATTTATCATTGATAAGGGAACGGAAAGTGGTGTTAAGGTAGGCTGTAATATTCTTGCAGATGGAGGTCTTGCAGGTATTGTTACAGAGGTGGGCAACGGATACTCTAAGGTCAGGTCTATTATTGATGATAACAGCAAGATTAGTGCCACCATCAGCGGCTCTGACAGTCTTTGTACTATAAGCGGTGATATTTCTTCCATGAAGAACGGATTTATCCATGTTAATTATATTAACAAGGCAGACGTTATTGATGACGGTGCGGAGATAATCACCTCCCATGTGAGTAACAAGTATCTTCCGGGCTTATTAATAGGATATGTGTCTGATGTTGCAATGGATTCCAATAATCTTACACAATCAGGAAGGTGTATTCCAGTGGTCGATTTTACTAATCTCCATGAAGTACTTATCATTTTGGATCTTAAGACAACCTATAAGACTAATACAAACAATAAAAATATCTATGACAGTATTAACCGCGAGGATATTCAGGTGCCTGAGGAGGATGGTGACAGTGATTCTATACCTGATGGCAGCACTGGTGATAATGGGACAGTATCTAATGATAATACGGTTCCTGATGATACTGATGAAGCAACTGATAGTAATGATAATAATGACAGTAATAATGAAAATTCTAACGATAACCCGACTGGCAATATTGATGAAGCTGATAGTACAGATAATAATGACACTTCACCACAGAATAATGAAAATGATGGAGAGCAGCAATGAAACGTTGTATAACCATTGGTATAATAATTGTAGTATGCTTTTTGTGCCAATCCACCCTGTTTCAATATATTAAGCTTGGCGGCGTTGTTCCTAATCTATTATTGATTGTTACGATGTCCTTTGGACTTATGCGCGGCAGAAGAGAGGGGCTTCTTGTTGGCTTTTTTTCCGGACTGCTGATTGATATTTTTTTCGGCTCAGCCCTTGGACCCTATGCTTTTATCTATATGACTATGGGTTATGCCAACGGTTTTTTCCACAGGATTTATTATGTGGAGGATGTTCTTCTGCCAATGTCAATGATTGCAATTAACGATTTTATATATAATGTTATCATTTATTTTCTGTTTTTTATGCTGCAGAACAAGCTGCATTTTTCACAATATCTCTGGCAGATAATTTTGCCTGAAATGATATATACAATATTTATTACTTTGTTTTTCTATAAATTATTAGTCCGCATTAATCTACGTTTAAAGCGGGTAAAAGAGGCTGACAATATATGATCAAAGAATTAATTCGAGCAATTAAAGAATTTTTACTTGAATATATATCACATCGTCTGTTTATAGTATCTGTTGTTTTTGTTCTTTTGTTCTCTGTACTGATACTACGTCTATTTCGTTTACAAATAATTGAGGGACAGGAGCATCTTGAAAATTTCACCTACAAATCAAAGAAGACCCTTACAGTTGAGGCATCACGGGGTAATATCTATGATAGAGACGGTAATCTGTTAGCTTATAACCGTCTTGCCTATTCCGTTACCTTCGAGAATAACAATCGTATTTCAGAGGTGGCAAAGGAGAATGACGTATCTGAGAATACCCTCAAAAATTCAATTGTTGCAAAGACAGTTCATATCCTTGAAAAGCATGGTGATGATATAAATGTTAACTTTCCCATTGGTATTGATGATAATGGTAATCTCAAGTTCACAACCTCATCTAATTCTGAAAAATTAAGATTTCTGGCAGACATATACGGACACAGCTCCTCTGACCAGCTTTCGGATTCCGAAAAGATTTCCACTGCCAAGAATGTTTTTGATTACCTTGCAGGTGAAAAGAATTTTGAAATATCAGATTCATACAGTACTGAGGAAGCTCTTAAGATTATGAGCGTACGTTATGCCTTGTGGCTTAACAGATTTCAACAATATATCTCTGTAACTATTGCCATGGATGTCAGTGAGGAGACTGTTGCGGAGCTTGAGGAAAACATTTCCGACCTGTTGGGAATTGATGTTGTTGTGGATTCAATCAGAATATATAATGATTCAGAATATTTTGCACATATAATCGGCTATATCGGTACCATTTCCACTGATGAGATGAAGGAATATAATGCGGATCTGTCTGATGAAAATAAATACGGAAGCAGAGACATGATCGGTAAAACAGGACTTGAGAAAAAGTATGAATCCACCCTTAGAGGAACTAATGGTGTCGAGGAGATATATGTTGATAACCTGGGAAAAATAATTGAGCGGTCTGACGCAAAGGATTCAGTTGCCGGCCAGGATATATATCTTACAATACGTTCGGATTTACAAAAATATTGTTATGATACGCTGGAAAAGGAAATTGCAAGTGTGCTGCTTGCCAACATTACTGATGAAGAGGTTGATGAGGATAAGACAAAGGACAAGCGTATTCCCATTGATAATGTATATTATGCATTATTTGATAATAACGCCCTTGATATATCTCATTTAAATGCTGAGGATGCCGCTTCTTATGAACGTATTGTCAATAATACATTGATAGAATCACGGGGCAGCGCAATTTCTAATATATCACAAATACTGCGTTCTTCAGAGATTTCTGATAATGAATTAGAGCCGGAGTATGAGGCTTATATGAGTTATATATATTCTATGCTTTCAGACAGGGATATATATAATACAAAAACAATAGATAGTACGGATGAGACCTATAAGCAGTTCATTGCTAATGAAATCTCGCTTGGAACATTTCTTCATTATGCCATCAACCAGGGAGCTATTGATATTTCATCCTTTGAACTTTCTAATGATTACTATGATTCAGAGGAAGTATTCCAGGCTCTTGTAAGCTACCTTGAAAATGCATTGGCTGAGGATAGGGAATTTGATAAGCTTGTTATGAAGTACATGATCCGCAATAAGCTTGTCAGTGGAGAGCAGGTAATTAATATCTTATTTGAGCAGGGTGTGCTTGATACTGAAAAGGATGAGGATTATGCTGATTTTGCAAGCGGCAAGCTTTCAGATTATTCATTTATCCGCAGAAAGATCAATAACCTTGAGATAACTCCTGCACAGTTAGCTTTAGACCCATGCGAGGGCTCCGTTGTTGTTACCGATACAAATACAGGTGAGATATTGGCTATGGTCAGCTATCCAAGCTATGACAATAACAGGCTTACCAATTCCGTTGAGCCGGAGTATTATGCCAAGCTGATTGCAGACAAGACCAAGCCTCTTTATAATCGTGCAACCCAGCAGCGAACTGCTCCCGGATCCACATATAAGATGCTGACAACTATTGCAGCAGTAGAGGAGAAGGCAATAGACCTGGACACAATTATTGATGCTGAGGGTATCTATACAAAGGTGGATCCTCCGGCTAAATGCTGGTATTATCCCGGAAAGCATGGAGAGATTGGTATTGAGGAAGCGTTAGAGGTTTCCTGCAACTACTTTTTCTATGAGGTTGGTTACAGACTTGGCGGAGGAGAGAATCATTTTTCTGACAGCTCAGGACTTAAAAAGCTTGCAAAATATGCAGGAATGTTTGGCTTAGATACTAATTCAGGAATTGAGCTGGACGAGATTGACCCTAAGGTTTCTGACGAGACAGTCGTTCGAAGTGCTATTGGCCAGGGTACCAATGCATATACGCCAACACAATTATCACGTTATGTTACTACCTTAGCAACAAGCGGCACCTGCTATGATCTTAGTATTATTAAAGAAATTAAGGATTTATTAGGGAATACGACCTATGAAAATCCCCATAACGTGCATGATACCCTTAATTTTGAGCATGGCCTATGGACAACAGTTCATAACGGTATGCGCCGTGTTATTAAAAATCATACTGATGAAAATATGATCATTAATCAGATCAAGGTAGATGTTGCCGGCAAAACCGGTACTGCAGAGGAGAATCTTGCCAGACCTGCCCATGCATTGTTTGTTTCCTATGCACCCTTTGTGAGACCTGAAATATCTGTAACCACAGTAATACCTTATGGTTATTCTTCGGGAAATGCTGAGGAGCTTGCCGGATTCATTTATGCATATTATTTTGATCCTAATGCATTGGAGAATGCTTCAATAACAGGTAACGTAAATATGTCAGATTAGCTTGCCGATTTTAGGTTTTTGTTATAGAATATAGATTGTGTGAAAGAGGATGTCAGCCGATGAAGAATAAGGTTATTATTAAAGGTAATAAATATGGAATCACAATTGTATTAGATCCTGATATTGAATTTCCAAAGCTTTTGGAGGAGCTCATATCAAGACTTAAAACCTCGGATGGTTTCTTTGATAAGGACAAGCAGATTGCCGTTTCCTTTGAGGGAAGGGATTTATCCAATGAGGAGCTGGATATTATCATTTCCACAATCAATGATAATTCTAAGCTTAATATACAATATATAATTGACGAGAATAGTGATTTTGAAAAAGTGATTAAGACAAATAGCATATTGTCTACAAATGATTTAGGTAATGATAAAGCCTTTGAAGACAATGCTGCAAATGAAACTGGATATAACGAGCCTTTGAATCCAACTGATTTGCAGGCAGATGAAAAACCTGAATACAATACACAGTCCATTGGCATGTTCTATAAGGGAACCCTTCGCTCAGGGCAGAAGCTGGAGGCCGAGAATTCTATTGTTATTATAGGAGATGTCAATCCCGGGGCTTCCGTAGTTGCAGGCGGCAATATTGTTATTATCGGTTCACTTACCGGCAGTGTTCAGGCAGGAGCAAATGGCAACAGAAGCTGCTTTGTTATGGCTCTTTCAATGGACCCGATACAGATACAGATTGCTGATATAATTGCAAGGAGTTCAGATAAAAAAATTATAGATAAAAAGCTTAAGCTTTCTGATAAGCTGGATAAAAAGGATAAAAAACAATCAAAGCAGGAGGCTATGATCGCCACTGTGCTTGATAATCATATTTACATGGAGAGTATTTCAAAAAATTCGCTCTCTGATATAATAATATAATGGAGGATAAATAAATGAGTGAAGTAATTGTTATCACATCAGGAAAGGGAGGCGTTGGAAAGACTACGACCACGGCCAATGTTGGTACAGGACTTGCTAAGCTTGACAAGAAGGTAGTTTTGATTGATACCGATATCGGACTTAGAAATCTTGATGTTGTTATGGGACTTGAAAACCGTATCGTTTATAATCTTGTAGATGTCGTAGAGGGTAACTGCCGTTATAAGCAGGCATTGATCAAGGATAAAACTTATCCAAATCTGTTTCTGCTTCCTTCAGCCCAGACTAAGGATAAAACATCAGTAACTCCGGAACAGATGAAAAAGCTTGTTGAAGAGCTGAAGAAAGAGTTTGACTATATTATTTTAGACTGCCCCGCAGGTATAGAGCAGGGCTTCAAGAATGCAATAGCAGCTGCGGACAGAGCCTTGATCGTTACAACCCCTGAGGTATCAGCCATAAGGGATGCTGACCGTATCATTGGTCTTTTAGAGGCTAACGAAATTAAAAGGACGGATCTCATTGTTAACCGTATCCGTATGGATATGGTAAAGCGCGGTGAGATGATGTCAATTGAAGATGTTGTAGAAATACTTGCCATAGATCTTATAGGTGCAGTTCCTGATGATGAAAATATCGTAATCTCAACTAACCAGGGACAGCCGTTAGTTGGAGACAATTCACTTGCCGGAAGAGCGTATATGAATATCTGTAAACGTGTATTAGGGGAAGAGGTTGAATATTTAGATTTAAATGATTCCGGCTTCTTCAAAAAGCTATCCAAAATATTCAAGAAGTCTAATTAATTGCAGTAGTTTTATTAATACTAATTCAAACTAAGGATTGGAGCAGATATTATGGGATTATTTGATTTATTTAATAAAAAGAAATCATCCGGAGATTATGCTAAGGACAGATTAAAGCTTTTGCTGGTTTCAGATCGTGCCAATTGTTCTCCGGACATTATGGAACAGATCAAAAATGATATTATAGAGGTTATCTCAAGATATATGGAGATTGATGCCTCAGGTCTGGATATTCAGCTTACACAGACTGAATCAGATGGTGGTAATGGAACTGTCCCTGCACTTTATGCAAACATTCCAATTAAGGATATGAAAACAAAAGCAAAGCCTGTAAAATAATTTTTTACTAAATAACAGGAGTAATACATGTTTGAAGGTTACCGCTTAAGAAACTACAATTTCAAACTATTGGTATTTGTATTGACAGCTATTATAATTGGAACAGTCATGATCAACAGTGCTGACAGCTCTTATCTTCGTAAACAGCTGGTTGGTGCAGCAATCTGCGTAATTGGCCTGGTTGCGCTGTCACTTATAAGCTACAAATTTATTGGCAAATTTTATCTTGTACTATATGGTTTTAATATAATAATGCTTGGAGCGGTGTTGCTATTTGGCTCCAATGTTAATGGTGCAACACGATGGATTGGTTCAGATGACTTTATAAAGGTTCAGCCCTCAGAGTTTTCAAAGATAATCATGATCATCTGTGCCGCCAGGTTTCTATCTGACCATAAGGATACGATCAACACGGCCAAAACACTTATAAGCTATGCCTTTTTCTGTGCAGTTCCATTAATACTTATTGTGTCGGAGCCTGATCTGTCAACAACCATAGACCTGTTTGTTATACTGTTTGTTATGCTGTTTGTTGCAGGCTTAAGCTACAAGGTGATTTTAATTGGTGCACTATGTCTGATTCCATTAGCAGGAAGCTTTCTATGGTATATCAGACAGCCTAATCCTATGTTTATTCAGGATTACTGGGTAGAGCGTATTTTATCTCATTTATATCCTGAGGATTATGCTGATACTACACAGTACCAGCAGGATAATTCTGTAATGGCCATTGGTTCAGGGCAGCTTACTGGAAAGGGACTTAACAGCTCAACACTTGCCACAGTTAAGGATGCCAATCTGATATCAGAACAGCAGACAGACTTTATTTTTTCAGTAGTAGGGGAGGAATTAGGCTTTGTTGGAAGCAGTATTCTTGTTGTAATTTTGTTGTCAATTGTGATACAATGTATAAGAATTGCAAGAAAGGCCAATGATGAAAATGGAATGTTTATTGCTACGGGGGTGGCAACATTAATTGGCTTCCAGACCTTTATTAATATTGGTGTTGCAACATCACTTTTGCCTAATACAGGTATTCCGCTTCCCTTTATAAGCTATGGATTATCTTCACTTGTTAGTTCATGTGCCGGAATCGGACTGGTTATTAACATTTCTTTACAACGACGGAAATATTAACATTATATTTGATCAAGCTATGGGGAGCTTATCAAATGTTAACACTATATAATTTTACTTGAATTGGAGGAATACATAATGAATATTGGGTTGATCGCACATGATGCAAAGAAGAAGCTTATGCAGAATTTTTGTATCGCCTACAGGGGAATTTTGAGCAAACACGAGCTCTATGCCACCGGTACCACAGGAAGGCTTATTGAAGATGTAACAAACTTAACGATTCATAAGTATCTTGCGGGACATCTTGGAGGAGAGCAGCAGCTAGGCTCTGAGATTGAACACAATGATATAGATATGGTTATTTTTTTGAGGGATCCTCAAAATCCAAAATCACATGAACCTGATATTAATAATATTTTTATGCTATGTGATATGCATAACATACCATTAGCCACTAATCTGGCCACGGCAGAATTATTAGTTAAGGCTCTTGAACGAGGAGATTTAGATTGGCGTGAACTTTTTAAATAGGTGCTTTATTATTATTTTTGTTATGATTATATGCTCCACATTACTAACAGGATGTAATTATCAAAGCTATGATACATCAAGTAAGCTCCACATTAGCACAACACCGGAGCTTCCAATAGTTCGTCCCGAAAGTCTGGCTTCTGATAATGTTGTAATTCCATATGATGCGTATATTTATGACAATTCAGATTCTGAATATGGTTCAGGGCTTCTTATAAACCAGACGCAAAATTCCGTAATATATGCCGTTAATCCGCATAAACGTATATATCCTGCATCTATGACAAAGATATTGACTGCCCTGGTCGTAATGGATGCTGTGGAAAGCGGACAGATATCCTTAAATGATACGGTGGTTGTTGGTAAGAAGATTGAATTTAACGAGGATAACGTAGCTATTCTTGGATTACAGCCGGGGGATTATATAACAATTAACAGTCTTATGCATGCATTATTAATATCATCTCTTAATGACTGTGCTGTGGTGCTTGCAAGATATGTCGGGGGCAATGTCAGCACCTTTGTCGAATTGATGAATAAGAAGGCTGCACAGCTAGGTGCAACAAATTCCCATTTTGTTAATCCACATGGGCTTCACGATAACAATCATTATACAACGCCATATGATCTGTATCTTATTTTTAAAGAGTTTTTAAGACATGATACCTTGCTTCAGATAGACAGCAAAAGCAAGTATAATATTTCATATACAAGAAATGATGAAAAGGTTGATGTAGAGCTTAATGCAACTAATGCATTTCTTTCAAATTCCTTTGAGATGCCCACCGGATATCATATTACCGGATGGAAGACTGGAACTACGGAAAAAGCAGGAAACTGTATAATTCTTGAATTTGTAAGTGATGAAACAGGAGATAAATATATTTGTCTTGTGTCCAATGCGACAGATCATGAAGCATTGTATCAAAATGTTTCTGACATGCTAAAACAAATATATTAAAATATATTTTAATTATTTTTTAAGGAGGAAAAGGTATGATTGAATTAATAGTAGGGGAAAAGGGAACAGGCAAGACTAAGATTTTATTAGCCAAAGCCAATGATGATGTGAAAGACACTGGGGGGAATCTGGTTTATTTAGATATTAACAATAAGCATATGTATGAGTTAAGTCATAGAATACGTCTGCTTAATGTACAGGAATTCAATATCCATTCATCTGATATGTTCCTTGGCTTTATATATGGTATTGCTTCCCAAGATTATGATATTGATAAGATGTTCTTAGATAACTTTACTTCTATTTCATGTGCGGATAATATTGCAGATGTTGAAAAGCTCATTAATGAATTGTCAAAGATATCAGAGAAATTCGAAATTGATTTCATAATCAGCTTATCAGCAAAGAAGGATGAACTTCCTGAATCACTTAGCAAGCTTGTAACTAGTGCATTATAATAGTTTTCTGTTATGTAATTATCAGAGCAGGCTATTAATATCCTGCTCTGATTTTTGTGTACATGCCAGCATAATGTAAACAGCTGTCTATAGCAGCATGCGTCTGGCATGACGAGTAATTTTTACTCGATTTAAATTTCTGACTTCATTCTTCCATAGTAGGAAATGGCATATAAGCCGCCAATTCCAACAAGACCATATATGATTCTTGTCAGCATGCTCATTTGTCCAAATATTGAACTTACAAGGTCAAAATCAAAAAATCCGATCAAGCCCCAGTTAATTGCGCCAATCAAAATGATTGTTAATACAGTATAGTCTAATGCTTTCATACATATACTCCTTTCTGTATGGTTTAACCATACATTTGAATGTTGTTATTGTTTGATATTTTCTTAAAAATTATTCATAAATGTTGTAGTAATTTGAAAATAGTGATAAAATAATTAGATGTAAATTTGTGGAGGTGTATTATTTTGAAGCGTTATAATCCCCAAAGAGATTCTAATCTATTTCAACTTAATATCGGGACTATAATCTTTGGGATTATATTTATCTATATGATGATCCGAATTATCTTATCTATTCAAAGTGAAACCTTATCTATCTATGAGGTGCAGAACAGCTATATTGATACTAATATAAATGCAACGGCACTTATTCTGCGGCAGGAGACACTTGTCAATGCTGTTAATTCAGGCTATGTGAGCTATTATGTTCGTGATGGAGAGAAGGTTGGAAAGAACAAAACTGTATATACTATTGATGAGACAGGCAGCATATATGATAAGATAAATGATTCTGGGAATGACGGTCTTGTAATGTCCCCTGATGGACTTAAGGAGGTACGTACAAGAATTTCTAATTTTGAAAATTATTTCAAATATTCAAACTTTCAAGAGGTATATAATTTCCGTTATGATATTGAAAATGCTGTGTTAGAGCTTACTAATGAGGCAATGATAGAAAAGCTTACCTCATTAGACAGTAATTCTGCAGGAGCCTCTACCTACAAAAAGGTGCAGTCTGACGAAGCAGGTATCATTACATACTACAAGGACGGCCTGGAAAATGTTAATGCGGAAAATTTCAAGGCTTCTAATGTAGATAATTCTAATTATAAAAAAACCACATTGAAGACTGGTGAGATTATTAATTCAGGAGAACCTGTGTACAAGCTTGTTACCTCTGAGAATTGGAATCTTATAATTCCATTGTCAGACAAGCAATACAACAGGATCAAAGACAAAGAAGCTCTTAGAATCAATATTCATAATAGCTCTAAGAATATAACTTGTCCAGTGGAGTTTTCTGACAAGGAAGGTAAGCATTTTGCTATATTGTCACTAGATCAACAAATGGTCAATTATATAAATAATCGCTATATAGATGTTGTAATAATAATGGAACAGAATAATGGATTAAAGATTCCCAATACATCTATTACAACAAAGAAGGTCTACAAAATTCCTATTGAATATCTATCCGCTGGATCCAACACCTCAGACAGTAATCATTTTAACGTAGAAACATTGGATGAAAAGGGCAATGTGACAACAAAACAGATAAACTCTAACATTTATCTCACAGATGAGAAGTACTGCTATGCCGATCCCAATGATTTTACAGGCAGTGAGGTCCTGTTAGCCAGCGAAACAGTCAAAGAAGATGAGATACCTAATGTTACATCTAATAAAACATTTTCCCTTGCCGATGCTGCAAAGGAGGAAATTCAAGGTGTTTACTGTGTCAATCAGGGAGTGGCTGCATTTAGGTATATAGAGATCATATACCAGGATGACGAATACACAATTGTAAAAGAAAATGTACCATACAGCATTGCATGGTACGATAGGATTGTATTAAACCAAAGCTTTGTTACAGAGAATCAGATTATTAAATAAGCATGGAGTGATAAGAATATGGTAAAAGATAACTACAAATTAATTTATCAGGAGGTTATAGATACTGCAAGAAAATGCGGCAGAAATCCAGAGGATGTTACACTCATAGCTGTCAGCAAAACAAAACCACTTTCAGATATCGAGGAGCTGATACAGATTGGAGTAGAGGATTTTGGAGAGAATAAGGTACAGGAGCTTACTGATAAGTACGAGCATGTATCAAAGCCTGTAAGATTTCATCTTATCGGTCATCTGCAGACCAACAAGGTCAAATATGTTGTAGACAAGGCTTGCCTCATTCATTCTGTAGATTCAATAAAGCTTGCAAAGGAAATACAAAAAGAGGCGGTTAAAAAGAATGTTATTGCAGAGATTTTAATAGAGGTTAATGTTGCAAAAGAGGATAGCAAATTTGGATTAAGTGTTGATGAAGTCATACCATTAGTAGAGGAAATTGCTCAATACCCCAATATTCACATTAATGGTCTGATGACAATTGCACCATTTGTGGAAAATCCAGAGGAAAATCGCAAATATTTTCGCACTTTAAAGCAATTATCACTTGACATAAAATCGAAAAACATTGATAATGTTAATATGAATGTGCTCTCAATGGGCATGACAAATGATTATAAGGTTGCAATAGAAGAGGGAGCAACCATGGTTCGGGTTGGAACAGCCATTTTCGGTGCCCGTAACTATAATTTATAAGAAGGAGAATAACAATGGCAAAGACTGGAATGAATAAGTTTATGGATTTTCTAAAGTTATCAGACCCTGAAGATGATTATGATGATGACGATTTGTTTGATGATGACGATGAGGAGGAGGAGGACGAGGAAGAATTCTCATTTATTAAGCGAAAGCCTAAGGAGAAAGCCCCATCCTATGATGATGAGGATGAATACGATACCCGTCGTCCACGAATGCGCCAAACTAAGGCAGCTGGTAATCCAAGCAAATTAGTATCTATTAATAGTCGTAATAATAATAGGAGAAGTCAAGTGTTTGTAATTAAACCACAGGATATAAGTCATGCACAAACTGTTACACAGTATTTAAAGGAAGGTAATTTGGTTGTCATTAATATGGAGGGCATTGAGATTCATATAGCCCAGCGTATCATTGATTTTATTGGTGGCGCCTGTGATGCATTAGATGGATCAATTCAGGGTATTTCTAATAATATTTTCATTGCTGCTCCTAGTAATATTGCAGTAACTGGTGATTTAAGAGATGAGATACTTAATGAGTCTTCTATGTCGCCTAATGTTAACAGGACTTACTAATCTTTATTTATAATAGTTAACATTGTATTGAGGGAAAATGTATTGGTTAGGAGGAGATATGGGGTATGCTGACACCGGTAGATATACAAAATAAGAATTTTAAAGGCGGTATTGGATTCGACAAGAAGGATGTTGAATCATTTATGAATGAGCTTGCATCAGATTATAGTATGCTTTACCGCTCCAATGTTGAACTCAAGGATAAGGTTAATACATTGAATGAAAGCCTGCAGCATTATAAATCCATTGAAGATTCAATGCAGAAGGCTTTGACAATTTCTGAGAAAACATCTGAGGAAACTGTTATTGCAGCTCAGGATAAAGCCCGTCAGATTACAACTGAGGCTGAGCTTAAGGCTGAGAGTATAATTTCTGACGCAAAGAATGAATTAGAGGAGCTTCGCAATGAGATATACAGGCTTCAGGAACAGGAAAAGACCTTTAAAGAACAATTTAGTAAGATTTTAAATGCTGAGCTTCGTATGCTTGATGGTGAAATTATTAACATAGACCTCGGGGCTGATTTTGAACCATCAGCTGCCTCTGGCAGCAGCGGTTATTCCTCAAGCTTTTCTGAAGGCGGCTTAGGCTCTGAAGGAGGACTTGGTGGCGGTGGCGGCTATACCGGAAATAATCCATCTAATTATGATAAGCCTGCCCAAGAGCCTGCTTTTGACAGAGGAACCAGTCTTAATATGGATCCTTTTGCCGGTGAAGGCAGATTCAGTTCAAAGACCGGTGGAGATTTCACTGGAACCTCTAAGAAAAAGGATAGTAAGAAATCTGATAAGGGAACAACTTCCTTAAATATAAAGAATGAAGAACCTCAATCAAAGAAAATACATAGAGGCGCTCCTCATGTATCAACTAGCACATCCAGTGAGACAACAATTGGCTTATCAACAGCTTCAAGTAAAGCTCCAGTCGGCAGTTCAACTGCCTCTAGTAAAGCTACTGCCAGCAATTCAATAGCCTCTGGCTCTACAGCAAATAAACCTACGATGTCAGCTCAAAATATGGCTAATATCAAAACTGCAGATGATTTAGCTGCCCAAACAAAGACTGCAGCTGCTCCAGAGCCCGCTCCGGCACCAAAGCCGGCACCGAAGTCTGCTATGGAACAGCGTCTGGCTGCACAGCAGATGGCAGCTGAGGCTGCTGCTAATGATTCCTTAGAGGGTGAGGTAGAATCAAAATTAAGAGAATCAAATATGATTGATTCTGAGGATAACTATAACACTGGATTTGATTTTGTAAGTGAGGATACTACAAACGTTGATAATAACAGTTATTCATCATTTAATGATACTTCTGACACATATTCCGGTGAAGTAGAAACAAAGATCAATGAATCAAACATGATTGATTCTGAGGATAACTATAACACTGGATTTGATTTTATGAGTGAGGACGATTTAGAAAACGAAACATATTCCGGTGAGGTAGAGACCAGGGTCAATGAATCCAATATGATTGATTCTGAGGATAATTATAATACGGGCTTCGACTTTGTTGTTGGCAATGAGGATAATGAAGATGATATTCCAACAATTAATGGTGTTGGCGGTAATAGTCAGCCTACAAGCCTTAATATCAATCCATTTAATGATGATGACGAAGGGGTATTTGTTGGAGATGTAGAAGATAAGGCAACTGTTAATGAGTCACATATGATAGGCAATGATGACGATGACAGTGAAGGCTTTAATTTTATGTGATAATTGGAGACGATATATTGAGTAATAGTAACAGTAACAATAATAATAACAATAATAAAATTAATAGTAATAAGATTGCAGGTAAATTGATACCTGCAATCATTTCTGTTATTCTACTTGTTAGCTTTGACCAGATAACAAAATATCTAGTAGATTCCAATATGTTCCTATATGATTATATAAGTATAATTCCTAATGTTTTAGACATTCATTATATAATAAATAATGGAGCTGCATGGGGATTGTTAGAAAACAAACAAATACTTTTTTATATCATCACATGCATTGTTCTCATTTTATCAGTATCTGTTTATATAAAGCTTGCCTCAAAGGATCAATTTAAAGACCTAAGAATTTTGATATTATTAATAATATCCGGTGCCATAGGTAATTTTATTGACCGTATTCGTTTTAAATATGTTATCGATTTCATTTATTTTAAAATAATCAATTTTCCTGTATTTAATATTGCGGACTGTTATGTTACTATTGGTGTATTTATAATGCTTTTTCTTTTTATCTTTAAGTACAAGGAAGAGGACTTTGACAGTATATTAAAAAAATAACAGTCATAGGGGGGAAATTTGTATGGAATATCATTTTAAATATGATAAAGATGATCAAAACCGCATAGATAAATATATTAATGATGAATTACCTGACTCTTCTCGATCATATATTCAGCATATGATAAAGGAGGGTCTTGTTCTTGTTAATGGAAAGCCATGTAAAGCCAATTATAAATGCAGGCTTAATGATACAATTGATATAACATATGAAGAGGCAAAGGAGCTGGATGTATTACCGGAAAATATTCCGTTAGACATTGTGTATGAGGATAATTCAATTATAATAGTTAACAAGCCTAAGAATATGGTCGTCCATCCTGCTGCAGGACATGAATCAGGTACATTGGTTAACGCCTTATTATATCACTGCAAAGATTCATTGTCCTCGATTAACGGCGTGAAGCGTCCTGGTATTGTTCATAGAATTGACAGAAATACAACAGGTCTGCTTGTAATATGTAAAAATGACAAGGCACACAATAAGCTTGCAGAACAATTAAAGGTACATTCCATTACAAGAAAATACCATGCCATCTGCCATGGAATAATCAAAGAAAATGAGGGTACTATCAATGCACCTATAGGAAGACATCCTATAGATAGAAAAAAGATGTCTATTAATCATAAAAATGGAAGAGAAGCCATTACTCATTACAAGGTACTTAAAACCTTTGAAAAGGGTTATTCATATATTGAATGTACATTAGAGACAGGAAGAACACACCAAATAAGAGTACATATGGCATCAATAGGACATCCCATATTAGGAGATGACGTATACGGTCCCAAGAATCCTAAAATAAGAAATCTTGAAGGACAGACACTGCATGCAAAGGTTCTTGGCTTTGTTCATCCTGAAACTAATGAATATATAGAATTTGATTCAGAGCTTCCTGAGTATTTCACCCTATTATTAGATAATTTATCATCCTAATATTATTTTAACTCAATCAATACTTGTAGCTATATTATTGTTTTAAAATCATATAATTAATGCCTATAATTTACATAATATTTTTATGGTAAAGTAATGATTATTTTTTATTATGTTTTTCCCTTAGTGTTACTGCATCCTTGGCCTTCATTCGCTGCCAGTCATCAATATCAGCATAATGCTTCTTGGTTGTATTAACATCCTTATGGCCTAAAACATCAGCCACAAGATAAATATCTGAGGTCTGCTGATATAAGGAGGTACCATATGTACTCCTCAACTTGTGAGGAGTAATTTTCTTTAATGGAGTAGTGATCGATGCATATTTTTTAACCATATTCTCAACACTTCTAACAGAGATACGCTTCCTTTGAGAGCTTAGAAATAAAGCATTCTCATGTCCCTCATAAGCTACTATATCCTTACGCTCATCAAGATATTCAAGAAGAGCATCCCTGGCTTCTTCGCCAAAGTATACATATGCCTCGTAACCGCCTTTCCGAACAATCTTAATACGGTCATAGTCAAAATCAACATCATTAATATCAAGACCAACACACTCAGAAACACGTATGCCGGTTCCAAGCATGAGAGTCAGGAGAGCAAGATCCCTTACTTTATTCTTCTCATGATATCTTTGCTGGTGATCACTTAATTTATTGCCATATTCCACATTATCAAGGAATTGAGCAACCTCATTAGGCTCCATACGCACAATGGCTTTGCTGTGAAGCTTTGGCATTTCAACAATCTTAGTTGGATCGGAGTCTATCTTACCATTCTTATATAAGTATGCAAAGAACATGCGAAGAGCAGTTAATTTACGCTTTAAAGCGCGTTCATTATTAGTATATTGTTTTCCATCCTTCTCATATACCTTTAAATAATCCATATATTCCTCTATGTCCTCAGCTTCAATCTGGTCAATAACAGTAATAGGAACATCAGCCGGAACTTTACCCTTTAATGATGGATTGCTTGAGCAAAGAAACTCAAAAAAGGTTTTAATGTCCCTGGCATATCCAAGTCTTGTCCTTGGTGCCTTTGAATACTCAATTGCACGAAAATAACTTGAAACATATTTGGGTAATTCTGAAAGAACATCCCTCATTAATAAAACGTTATGTATTTCTTCTTGCTCATGATATGTTTTGTCACCCATTGAAAAATCTCCTTATAATTGATATGATTATTGATGATTGTGAAAACCCTATATATAGGTACTTTTTAATATATATATTTTCGTTAAACCTGGGTTTTGCGAATAGTTATATATCTAGATATATTTATATCACAACTTCTCTTTCATGTCAAATATATTATTAAAATGGATTGAGCATTATTAGCTGGATAATCTTTATTCTTATTATGTATATTTTTTTATTGATATTTCTGATTATTCTAATACTATAATATATTTTCAGGAACATATGATGATACGATCGATCGGTTCATATGTTCCTGAATTATTATTTAGGGCTTGCTTTAATTATTATATAACTTTCTTTGGAAATATATTTTGCACATGATATAATCGTTATTTCATTATTATTAGTCTGCCTGCAATATTTGTTCGTATCATTCATATTCTCATAATACACCTTATTGACCTTAAAATCCTCGACCTTGTTATTTGCCCAAATTCGAATTAGGGTATCCTTATGTACCTCCCTGATCCGATTTAGGGAATGCCCGTAAAGCCTTGAGGCATGTCCACATATGATATAATTGCCACCATTAGAAAATTTCATATCAGAGGCTGCAGTTATCAGGTCATAATCATCTAACTTTTTTTCCCTGTCAATTCCTGAATAAACAATTTTGGATAATTCAATATCCGGAATTTCAATAATACAATCCTCATATATTTTCTGTTTAGATGCTTTATTGTCTCTGTTATTATCATTATTATTGTCTGTATAATTATTTACATTATCCTCATTATTGTATCTTTGATCTTTATTAATATTTCTATTATTTTCGTTTATTCCATCATATCCGTTTTCTTTAAAATCGGGATTTTTATCATGATTTTTTTCAAACTCAAATTTTAGTTTTTCTATTTTTTTAGTTTCTTCAATTTCCATATTATGTATTTTATTAATTTGGATAACAACAAATAAAAAAACAAACATAAATATAACAAAGCAGGCTAATATAACATTTATATAATTATTACTCCCTTTTTTAATTAAGGTGTTTTCTGTTATTCGTTTCATTGATTACTATAAAAAGTACTCCGCCTAATAATATTATACTTATAGCTGCAAAATATATTATATAGTGTTCATTAAATCCTAATTTTAATATTGGTGTATTAGTTATCTCCAATCTCCTGTATTCGCTGGAATTTAAAGTAAAATTATATTTATTATTGGTTGAATAATAACCTTTTCGGGCTTTTGACTCTATAAAGTAATATGTTCCATATGGAAGATTATCAACTGTTATTTCACCATTTTTATCAGTCTTATATACTCCAATTATATTATCATTTGCATCATACAGAGTAAATTCAACACCCTTTAATTTTTTGCCTGAATTAGAATCGATCTTAAAAATTTTAACTCCTGATCTTGACAAATAATTATTAAATGGTTCTTTTGTCATATCTATTTTAATGGTGTTATTATCGTTAGCCCTTATCTCAAAGCTTCGTATAGTACTGTCAATCTCATATCCATTCAGTGCTTTGATCTCCTGAAGATGATATGTACCCTCAGGCAGCTTTCCATTATATACACCCTTTCCATAGGAATCAGTTGTAATATAACCTAAACATGTACCCTCAGGCAGCTTATCTCCGGAAGGAAAGCTGTATTCAAAATCCTGGTATAATCCATATATGACACCTTCTAATGGAATGAATTTACTTGATAATTTCTTATTCTCTGCATATGTCTGTTCTCCTAATTTTAATATCTCCATAGCAATGTCGCACATTGAATCATTAATGGATCTTTCAACTTTAATAATGTTGCTATCAGATATATTATTGGAGTCAGTCTTATTATTTGCAGCATCTTTTGATACATCTGCCATTGAATTATCTGATTCGGAATTATTATCTTTTGAAGCATTGTCTTGTGTATTATCTTCTGTATTGTCATCTTTCTTTAATACAGTACAGTTTATATCAATAGGCGTACTGTCAATGAAATAATTCTTTGGAGCCGATTCTTCTATACAGTAGTAATTTCCATATTCTAATGGACCAAATTCAATATGACCATTTTCATCTGATGCCTTGCTGAATATTTTTTCATTGGCAGTATTGTATATTGAATATGTAACACCCTTTAACGGCTTATAATCCATCTTGTATTCATAATATGCTCCATTGTCGCTATTCTTCTGATCGGCGCCTACAAACTGTTCACCCTGCTTTAAAAGATCGACAATGTATTTTTGTTTTTCATTATATATATTAAGTTTGGCTGTATATTCTTTAGATGCATCAGCCTTAAGTTCAAATTGATTACTGGTAACTTCTATAACATCATTAGAAATAATGATTCCCTTAGGGACATCCAATTCCTTTATGTAATAATCTGCGTATAGCAAATTATCGAAGCTGCCCATACCCTTTGAATCAGTAGTTACCTCTTTAAGTTTTGTATCCTTTGAAACTATTATCTTCCCAAGAGGATCAAGTATATCTTTATGTGCATATAAACCAAATTTACATCCAGCTAAAGGGATATTTGTGGAATTGTCTTTATCATTCACATTCCTGGTATACTTATATAGTGAAATTGAGCATTTCTTGAGATCATTGTCAAATGAGTATGTAATATCCTTATATTCACCATCCTCCTCTTTGACCTCAAATTCTTTAGAATCCTTGTCTATTATATATTGCGGATTGGTCTCTGATTCCTTTATATAGTACTTTCCGGGAAGTATATCATTAATTGTAGCTTCGCCGCTATTATCTGTAACTATATTATATACTTTCTGGTCCTTCTGATAGTACACTGAACCTTTAAATGATATATCTTCATTAGCATATATCTCAAATTTGACTTTAGGCATAGCTGTTTTGTAGGTGGTCTTTAGAAACTCTCCTTTTTCTTTGTCAAAGGTAACAGTCTCTCCATCCTTATGGATGTGTACCTTACCCAATTTAGGAGAATTCTCAGCATCAATTTTGATCACAGCATTGTCCGATGATAGAACAAATTCCTGTCCTGGCCAATCATTGATATGGCTTTTTCCGGGATTTGTTTCAATAACCTTGAATCTGCCATCAGGGTTGTTAACTGAAGCATAGATATTACCGGAATAATATTTCATATCTCCATTATTATAGATAAGATTTTTATAAAATGTGTAATCACCAATTGTATAATCATATTGAAGCAGCTGAAACTCTGCATCCTCTATGGAATCACCGGTAAGACGGTCCTTTTTGATCAATTCAACAGATCCTATAACCAGACTCATGGAAAGATTATCTGAAACTGATGTTTTAGTTGTTGAATAACCTACCAATGACTGATTGTCTTCATGCCCTTTTGTTGAGCAGAACCACTCCTTAGCAATTACTCTGTCAAAAACAATATCTTCCTCAATATGAGTTGTATATATACCGGGAGCAAATAAATCAAGTGTTGCAATAGGAAGATAAAAATTAAAATCAGAATTATATTCATTAGTGGTCTGACTATTAATATTAACCATAACTTCATTATTATTTGAATCAAAAAGACCGGAAGTACGCTTAAATTCAATAACAGCAGCATTATTAGTATTAATATTACATAAAATGTTATCACTAACTACTGCACTCCCATCAGCATTGAGCAATAATCTATTATTATCAGGGTTAACAAATGTAAAATTGGCAGATTGAAAACTGCCTGTACTGTCATGGTAAATGGCATTACAGCATGCCTTGTATAATGCTTTTGCTTTCTTTTCAAGATTACCGGTGCCACTTTTAAATACATAATTATCAAAATCTACACCCTGATTCTTTAATTTTCCGCCATATTTATATATCAATGAGTGGATTACCATTTGAGTCATATAATAATCCTCAATAAAATTACCAGTTGTATAAGCTGAATTAGCCTTTGTTCCCCATGTAGAAGGTCCTAATTTGATCGCTAATGCAATACGGGCACGTAATTCTTCACTAAAGATCGTACTATTACTTGTAAAGCTGGTATTCTCAGTAAAATGACTGCTATAATCCATACAATATATTAAGTCAGTGCCATTATGCTTAACTGATGATCTATAATCATAACCAACACCCTTATTAACACATAAGACTAATTTACCAATACCGTCACTATTGATTATATAATCACTTTTTTGCAGTTCTTTTGGCAGATTCTTTAATACATCATTATAAGAATAACATGATGGTTTAATAGCATAAGACCTGATGGGATTACAATTAACAGTAGTGAATATCATTATTAAAGCAAAGAAAATAAATAATATTTTCATCGGGGAAATATAATAACAAAAAGATTTGCTATTACTATAATTAAAGTAATTATTCATAAAATGTCCTTTCCAGGACATTACATGTGAAAGAAAAAGAAATTATAGAGTAGATAGATTATTGCACAATACAATTCGATTGTCAATAGAAAATCTATTTTTCTGTATATACAGGAATCAGTAAATAACAACCGGTATATAATGTATCATTCTTCAAATTGTTGATATAGCAAAGCTCTTCAATATAATCTTCGTAATGATCTGATGAAACTGCATATCTCTCTGCAATAGATGTTAATGTATCTCCTTGCTTTATCTCAATTGAAACATAGACTTTATTGTACTCTTTCGCAGACTCAGCATGTACATAATTAAGAATTCCTATTGTTAAAAATAATAATAATAATACAGACACAATAGTTAACATAATATATTTATGGAAAACTATAATATTCTTAATGCTTTTATAAACATATTTATTTTTCATAATAACACTCCTTTAACAAAAATAAATTAGCAAACATTTGTTTGTATTTTTAATATACCAAACAGTTGTTCGCATGTCAATACCTTTTTCGAAAATTTGTTCGGAATATTTGTTCCGAATAAATGTTTGCTTTTTTTTTAATTATGTGTTATTATAAAATCAGTTATTATTTATTATGTTGTCTTAAGACTTCACAAGACTATAACAAAAGTGTTTTTTGTTCATGTCCGAAAAACATTGATTAGTTTATTAAAAAATCAAGGAGGTATTAATTATGCCCGGAAAGATCAGCGCAAAACAGCAAGAGATTCTAGATTATATCAAAGAGAACATTCTTCAGAAAGGATATCCGCCATCAGTACGTGAGATATGTGAAGCTGTCAAGTTGAAATCAACATCATCAGTCCACTCGCATTTAGAGACATTGGAGAAGAATGGTTATATAAGAAGGGATCCAACAAAGCCTAGAACTATTGAAATACTTGATGACACCTTTGGACTTACAAGACGTGAGCTCGTTAACGTTCCAATTGTGGGACAGGTGACAGCCGGGGAACCTATTCTTGCAGTTGAGAATATTGATGGTTATTTCCCTGTTCCACCTGAGTACCTTCATAACAAGACCACCTTTATGCTCAAGGTCAAGGGTGACAGTATGGTCAATGTTGGTATATATGATAGAGACCTTATTCTTGTAGAGGAATCTTCTACCGCCTCTAATAATGATATTGTTGTGGCATTAGTTGATGACAGTGCTACTGTCAAACGCTTCTTTAAGGAGAATGGACATTACCGTCTCCAGCCTGAGAATGATTACATGGATCCGATTATCGTTGACAATGTATCTATTCTTGGAAAGGTTATCGGATTATTCCGTACTTTATAATTATTATAATTCATTAAAATCATTGAATAATAGTTTATTTATTATCATAATATATGATTAATCAAAAAATACGCATATAATGAAGTATCATTATATGCGTATTTTCAGCTGATTACAACATCGCAGTAAAAACCTTCTTTATCTTCCTTACAGCTTGCGTATCTATATCTAACTCTGTTGCCTTCATTAAATCTAATAAAAAATGATGAATAATGATATCTTGTTTTATCCATAAATGCATTGATCACTGATACCGCATTTTCTATTGAAAAATTCCTTAGATGAACATCAACGATATATCTGTTTGATTTGATTAACACACTGCTTTGTTCAACCTCAGCCTGTTCATTAAGAGCTGTATTAAGAATACCCTGTGTCATTGCATTTGCTGTCAAATTAATTTTTGAAACATATTCATTCATTACTGAAACCATTATAACTATTAATTCCTCTCCATATATTGATTATAGTAAAAATACCCACATATGATCATTACAGACAAAACAAAAAACATAAGCATAATATTATACTTAATATATCTGATGATCCGGCAACGATTTGAGAATCATCTCAAACTCCACAAAATGATCCTTGAATAATTCAACTACATCCGGATCAAATTGGGTTCCACTATTTTTCACAATCTCATTATATGTATCCTCTAAGGACCATCCGCCCTTGTAATACCTTTCTGACGTAAGTGCATCAAAAACATCACATACAGCCATTAGACGGCTTATATATGCTATCTCATCACCTTTCATGCCCAAATACCCGGAACCGTCCCATCTTTCATGGTGCTGCAAAGCAATAGTTTTGGCAATCTGCATTATCTCACCAGGGCATTTGGAAAGCAGTGCCTCTCCATAGAGCACATGGCTTTTCATAATAGCATATTCTTCGTCTGTCAGCTTATCAGGCTTATCAAGTATTTCTTCAGGAATCATAAGCTTCCCAATATCATGCATCATTGCAGCAACAGAAAGTTTATCAACATATTCAGCAGTAAAACCAGAGGCAGTTCCCAATACCTTCATATACTCTGCTACTCTTCTAATATGCTCTCCAGTCATCTTTGATTTACTCTCTGATAACTCAGAAAATGCAAATATAAGCTCACGCTGGCTATTCTCCAAATCTCTGTTGGAATCTATTGTCTTGTCAAGCATAACCATGTTGCGGTCAACTATATAATATGAAAACAGCGCAGTCAAAAGAATCAAAACAACTCTTAGAAATCCACCATATACAACTGCTTCACCTATGTTGTCATAGGATTCACCAATACTTCCATTGAAAAGCAGATATCGCACAAGCATTATTATAAAAACACAAATGCTATCAATTATTGTAACAATTGCTATAAGCTTCTTATCACAATATATAGTTGCAATTAAAAGTGGAAAAATCAAAAGAACAATAAAATTAAATGAAATAAATGAACCTAATAAAAACACAACAGAGATGCAACATATTATAACATAATATTTAATCCATAGATGTTCCATATGCAGTATATCAACAAGTACTGTAGGTATGAATAATAATACTATACTTGCAACAAAAACAATCATAGAAGAAATAACATCATAGTCATAATAGGATGTACTTGTAAATAACCATAATGAAATCAAAAATAATATAGTAATTCTTAAACATTTAGAAGCAACCTTATTGACCTCTATTGTATTTCTTCGGATAAGCAAATCTCTATTCATGTTATTATTTCCTTTTATTAAAACTTCAGTTATTATAGCTGATTATATATAATCATTAATAAATAATGAATCACTAAAAAACTATAATTTCTCTGCATCAATCACCTTGCCATCAAGCCATATCTTTTCCAAATTATAGAACAGCCTGTCTTCCTCATTAAAAATATGAACAATAATATCATTAAAGTCCATAAGAATCCAATTAGCAGTGTGATATCCCTCAATCTGCCTTGGTGTAACACCTGCATCATGAAGCTTCTCTTCAACATTATCTGCCATTGCCTGAACCTGATTACGATTTGATCCGCTGGCAATTATAAAGTAATCAGCCATAACAGAAATCTCTGAAATATCAATTACCTTTATATCCTGAGCCTTCTTATCAGATAGACCGGAAAGAGCAATCTTAGCTAACTCTCTACTTGTCATATGTTCTTTCTCCTTAACTCTTAATTGCTGTTTTTACATAATACTCATAAGTCTCTCTTGTAACCGGATCGATCACTGATCCCTTGTTATCAAGATATTCCACGCTGTTCTTAAGTATGTGCAGCAGGCATTTATCAATATCACTATAAGCCTCCTTCCTGATCATATCCATCTCAGGAAGTACATTACGATTCGGCTCAATGTAATCTGCAATATATATTATCTTATCAAGAAGGGACATACCTGGCTTACCTGTGGTATGCCATGTGATCGCCGATAAAATATCTTCATCAGCAACACCATACTTTTCCTTAGCATATGCTGCTGAAAGCTTAGCATGTAATAACTCAGGATTCTTACGCTCATAATCAGAGACAGAAAGTCCTCTTTTCAGACATTTTGTAATCTTCTTATCACCTGGAACATACTTTGCACAGTCATGAAGCAAGCCTGCAATAAGCGCTTTATTCACATCATATCCATATATAAATGCCATTGTACCTGCAGTATACTCTACACCAATGGAATGTTCAAAACGCTTCGGCGAAAGCTTAGTCTTAAGTTTCTCTTTCATCTGTGCTCTATCCATATATTCCCTCTTATGTCGTCAAAATAAAACACAGATATTATAACAAAAAATGCAGGCTTTTTCAATCAATAAGCCTACATTTTTCAATATTTTTACATAAATATAGCTCTAATACAAATGATTATCTAATATATAATCATAAACCTTTTTCGGAAGATATTTTTTAATATTATTATTTTCATCTTCACCTGCTATATTATTATAAAGCTTACTAATATTATCCCTTAATGCTGAGGAAGAACAATCCGTATTAGGACATTTAATAATATAGAATTCTCCCTTATGAAATTCTTTCTTTAAAAGGTTAATTCTATCTTCAATCTCAGAGATACCATTTTCATCTCTAGAAGCAACTAATATGTCAGCATTATCAAGGATTATCTCCGGATGCACCCATTTTTCAAAATAAAACAATGAATCAGCTCCCATAATAAATGAAAAGCTGCAATCTGTATATTCTCTGCTAAGCAGGGTAAAGGTCTCATAGGAATAAGTCTTCCCCTCTCTTTTTATCTCAAAATCTGACACTTTAAAGTGCTCATAAGCATCAATGGCCAAAGATATCATATTAAGCCTATGTTCGCTCGACACGATCCCTGTATCAGACTTATATGCAGGAATATGATTTGGCATGAACCATACCTCATCAAGCTCATATTGCTCATAAGCAGCCTTTGCAATTTCCACGTGACCATTATGAATGGGATTAAATGTTCCGCCCATAATTCCGATTTTTTTCATAACTTGCTCCAATATTTATTTAAGAAATTTACTTAATGTGCTTCACATTATTTCATTAATAAAATTATCTAGGTAGAATAATCTTTGGGTTTTTTTTGTTCTGTCGATAAAGAACAATCTTCTTGCCGATAACCTGAACAACCTGGGATTTGGTACGTTCTGCTATTGTTTCAGCAATCCCTCTTGGATCATCCATACAATTCTTCAATACACCAAGCTTGATAAGCTCTCTTTTCTCAATAGCTTCATCCACTGCCGTAACAATCTCAGGAGTTACACTTGCCTTTCCAACATTAATTATCGGATCTATATTCATAGCTAAGCTCTTGAGATATGCTCTTTGCTTGCTTGTCATTGTTCCTGCCATAACACTAATCTCCTTAATCGTAGTAATCAAACTCAAGGTCATACATTCTGACCACATCGCCCTCTTGCATTCCCATAGCTTTAAGCTCGTCAATGATACCATTATCCTTCATAAAACGCTGGAAGAAGTCAAAGCCCTTCTCCGAATCAAGATTGGTATAACCTAGCATCTTCTCAAGCTTTGGTCCTTCAACTATGAAAACATGCTCATTCTTAGGATCAAGCTCTATTGTATATGGCTCATTGTCATCCTCAAAGGTTGGAATAAACTCAGGCTCAAATTCAACAATCTCTTCTGGTGCCTCCTTAACAAGCTTATATAAATGCCACAAAAGCTCATCAACGCCCTCACCAGTAACAGCAGAGATTGCAAAGACCTGGATACTCTTAGGATTAAACTCCTCCTTTAACATCTCTATAACTGTCTCCCGCTCTGCTTCATTCATTGCATCCATTTTATTAGCTGCAATTACCATAGGACGATCCGCTATCTCCACATTATATTTCTTAAGCTCCTCTAATATGGCGTATATATCATTAATAGGATCTCTCCCTTCAACAGAAGCTCCATCAACAACATGTAAAAGCACCTTGGTTCTCTCAATATGTCTTAAAAATTGAAGTCCAAGTCCTACTCCATCACTAGCTCCTTCTATAATACCCGGAATATCCGCAATAACAAAGCCAGCACCGTCAGACAGATCAACAACTCCAAGATTAGGATTCAAGGTAGTAAAATGGTAATTTGCAATCTTAGGCTTTGCATTGGTGACTCTAGATAGAAATGTTGATTTACCAACATTGGGAAACCCCACAAGACCAACATCAGCAATAACCTTAAGCTCTAATGTAACATAAAGCTCCTGAGATGGCTGTCCAGGCTGAGCATAACGTGGTGCCTGCATAGTTGATGTGGCGTAGTGCATATTGCCATTGCCGCCCTTACCACCCTTAAGGATAACTACAGGCTCCTTCTTATTGGACATATCCATTATAACCTTACCGGTCTCAAAATCCTTGATAACAGTTCCGGGAGGCACCTTACAGATCACGTCATCACCATTTGCACCATGCTGGCGTCTCTTGCCGCCCTCTTCACCATCCTTAGCACAGTATTTTCTAACATTTCTAAAATCATTTAAGGTATTAAGGCCTTCATCAACAACAAAGATCACATCTCCGCCCTTGCCGCCGTCTCCGCCATCAGGACCACCAGCAGGAACATATAACTCACGTCTGAAGCTGACATGACCGTCTCCACCCTTACCAGAGCGTATGAACACCTTAGCTCTATCTGCAAACATAATTGTTCTCCTCTTCAATAAACATACTGCCACGAACAAATAACTAATCTCATATAATCTAAATAATATCAAACATCATAATTGTGAAAAAGGGCTGGAGAATTAAGCTCCAGCCCCATAAGTCTAAGTATATTACTCGTTGATTGATACAGGATAGATAGAAACCTGCTTCTTATCTCTTCCCTTTCTCTCATAGCGAACAACACCATCAACTAATGCAAACAAGGTATCATCCTTGCCTCTTCCTACATTAGTACCAGGATGAATTCTTGTTCCACGCTGTCTGTATAAAACATTACCAGCCTTAACAAACTGTCCGTCTGCTCTCTTCGCTCCAAGTCTCTTGGACTCTGAATCTCTACCGTTCTTAGTAGAACCCATTCCCTTCTTATGAGCGAATAACTGAAGGTTAAGCTTTAACATTATTACACCTCCTAATTCAAAATTAATCAACAGAAATCCTATCACACATCCTGTTCAAGGATCTCAATATATCTCTTACCATACTTCTGCTCTATTGTAGTGATACCAAGATGAAATGACCGAAGCAAAAGCTCTGCCTCATCACTTGGCATATTCTTCAAAATGACATTCTCAAAATTAATCTTCCTGCTGCCATTAACTTCTTTGCCATCCTGGGTAAAGCTTTCTAAGGAATTCACAAGATTTATATAAAGCATCGATACCGCACTACAAACAATATCCTTGCCCTTCTTGGCAAACTCCGCATGCCCCTCTACCTGGGCACCAACTATCAAGTCGTTCTTTTTCAAAATGGTTACAGTAATCATAGTAATACCGGATTAAGCATTAATTGCTTTGATCTCAACCTTTGTAAATGGCTGTCTGTGACCATTCTTCTTGTGATAGCCGGTTTTTCTCTTATACTTATAAACAACAACCTTTTTCTCCTTGCCATTGCCGATTACATTAGCTGTAACACTTGAGTTAGCAACTGCATCGCCACAAAGCATATCACTGTCGTTGTTAATAGCAATAACATCAAATTTTACTTCAGAACCAGCTTCTGCATTAAGCTTTTCTACATTAATGATATCACCTTCAGCTACCTTGTACTGCTTACCACCTGTTGCAATAATTGCGTACATACGGTTACCTCCTATTATCATTACTCGCCAAGTACGGTGGCATCCATATTGTATATTAATCCAATATAAAACATGTTCCTATATTACAAAAACATGTACATACGACAAATTAATATCATAGGACGCACTTATACCTCCTTGTGCGGCACACTAAAATATAATAACAAAAGACATCCCAAAAGTCAAATACTTTTTGAAGAATTTAACAATAGGATGTCTTTAATAAATCATTATATAAATATCAGAAGCTTTATAATATAAAACATAAATTATTAATATATTATTACGCTCAATCCTTAAAGAAGCTAATCTCCTCAATAAGTGCCTCAGATACTTCTCTAAGAGAATCTGCCGTATTAGCAAGTGTGTTAACAGTAGCAGAAAGCTCCTGCATTGAGGCTGATGTTTCTTCAGATGCAGCTGCATTCTGCTCTGATATAGCTGACAGACTACTCATCGAATCTACAACAACACCCTTCGAATCATCACAGACAGCTGCAGATTCCATAATTGTATTAACACCATCTACTGTTGAATCAATCTCTGAAATAAGTTCTCTGATACTATCGATTGCTTCGGTAAGTACTTTCTTCTGTTCCTCAGTTGCTTCCTTAACATCTCCTGCGTGTTCAACGGCACTATGAGATGAAGAAAGAAGGATGGCCATCTCTTCACGTATTTCAGAAGCAGTCTGAGCTGAATTATCAGCAAGCTGTCCAATCTCTTCAGCCACAACTGCAAATCCGCGTCCTGCTTCACCAGCTCTTGCCGCCTCAATTGAAGCATTAAGTGCCAATAAGTTAGTCTGTGAAGCAATAGAATTAATGGCCTCGACCTTAGAACTTATAACCTCAACGGCATCGCTTGTTGCATTAATCTTCTCTGAAATAACATCAAGTGCCTTAATCATCTCCTCAGATGTAGAGCGAAGTCTTCTCATCTGGTCTGCCGACTTCTGACTATTAACATGCATCTGATCAGCAGTATCCTTGAGCTCATCAGCATTAGTACTAACCTTCTGAATATTCTCACTAATTACCATTGTACTCTCAGTAGAATCCTGAATCTCATCAGCCTGCTGAGTTGCTCCTGTTGCAATCTCCTGTACTGCCTCTGCTACACAGTCAGCTGTCTGTGCTATATCATTTGCTGTACCGGATACATCAGCAGATGATTCGCTAACTGAATGGGCCTGTACTTTGATATCCGCAACAATCTTAGAAAGATGTTCAATAACCTCATTGGTTGATACAACAACTTCTCCAAATTCGTCTTTTCTTTGTATATATTTCTCATTAGTAATTGGAAGGAAATGCCCATGTGCAAGCTGCGCAATAGATTCATCAATTGCCAATACAGGTGCTGCAAATCCATTAGCCATGAAAAGTGCAATAAATGCAGCTACTACAAGCATTATAATACCAATAATAACAACAGTAACAGCACTCTTCTTTGCACCTGCCATTGCAGACGAAAGATTACGCTCTACTACCACTATCCAGCTTGTATGCGGCTCAACCTTATAGGAAATAATCTTCTTAACACCATCCTCAGTTGCCTCGTATGTACCCTCATCAGCACTTGATGCCTTGCTGAAGAATTCCTCATTACTTCGATTATCCTCAGCACTTGAAGCTGAAATCTCAGACTGGGAATCAGCTATAACTGCTCCATCCTTCTCACATATGAACATCTCCATAGATTCATTAGCTTCCTCAGCAAGAAAATCGTGAAGATCTGCTATACTGTAATTACGCGATACGCAGCCAATAACATTACCATTACTCTTAACCGGAACAGCAAGAACAACCATCAATGAACCATCGGCAGCAGTAAGCATCTCTGAAATTGCTTCATTGCCTCCCATAACAGTCTTAAAGTATTCTCTATCTGCAATGCTTACACATTCACCTGATGAACGTGCAATCTGCATTCCTGTAGAATCACTAACTAAAGTAATATTACCATCATCAAAGGCTTCGTCAATAGTAAGTAAATAATTCTGCATAACAGCAGAATCTCTATCAGCAGAATTACTAATAAAATTAACAACAAAAGGTGCAGCAGCTAAAGTCTCTAAAGACCTTAAATTCTGGTTAATTAGTCCTACAAACTCATCCTCAATAAGATCAACCTGCTTCTGATTGATCTCTTCTGCCTCTTTAGTAGCTGTACTCATTGAGTTTGAATAATTGATAATAATTGATACCGCTAAAGGAACAGCAGCGATTAACACCATTGTTAGTATAAGCTTTCCTTTAATACTTTGTAACCAAGTTCTCTTTCCTTCCATACCTCGTCTCCTTTATCATGTTTATGTAAGATATTAAATAAATGTTTTAATGAGGAAAAACACCTCAAAATTATTAGTATTATATCATAATTTCTAATCTATTACAACCACCCAAAAAAAAGAGTTTGCAAAAATTGCAAACCCTAAATTCATATATTAGCAGTCGATAGGGGAATCGAACCCCTGTTTCCGCCGTGAGAGGGCGGCGTCTTAACCGCTTGACCAATCGACCTTGTCTTAACGACTTGCTTACTATATCATAAGTTTTGCGAGGCGTCAAGAACTTTTTTATTTTTGTTTGACAGAATTTTTTTGGGTTACTATTCACAGAACTCCCACTCAAGCCACAAACCATTTGTTAGCACACATTATACAGTAAAGCTACTTCTGTTTGCGGCTGTGAATAGTATATCCTACATATCAAATATCGACAGCTGACTGCTTTCCGGCAGACCATTAAGAATTCCAATTGATGAAAGCTTCTCAATGGTTGATTTTCCGATCTTAGCACGTTCACACAAGTCATCTTTGGATATAAATTTACCCTGCTTTGCAGCCTCCTTGATCTGCAATGCAGCAGCTCCTGCGATACCGGAAATTGAACATAAAGGAGGCATTATCTTCCCATCTATTATCTGACAGTTGATATCATCCACAGTATAGATATCAATGGGCAAAAATTCAAAACCTCTAGCATACATCTCCTGTACAAGCTGCATATCGGAAAGTGATTCCTCTTCCGCCGCTGTTCTCTCATTCTTTCCCTTAGCCTTTAGCACTGCCATCTCTCTTTCAAGATGCTCTTTCCCCTGGCACATAGTCTCGTAATTGAACGCCTTGGCTCTAATAGAGAAATATGCTGAATAATATGCCAGTGGCTCATTGATCTTGAACCAGGCAATTCTCCATGCCATCATAACATAGGCAGCCGCGTGTGCCTTAGGGAACATGTACTTTATGAGCTTGCAGGATCCAATATACCATTCAGGAACACCGTGAGACCTCATGTCCTCTACCCAGCCGTCCCATTTATCGCATTTTCCCTTTGCAACCTTACCCTTACGAACATTCTCCATTATTTTAAATGCATCACCGGCCTCAAGTCCCATATGTATGAGATACACCATAATGTCATCACGACAGCATATTGCTCCTGAAAGCTCAGTCTTGCCCTTGGCAATAAGCGTCTGTGCATTATTAAGCCACACATCCGTACCATGGGAAAGTCCTGATATACGCACCAGATCGGAGAAGCTCTTAGGCTTTGTATCCACAAGCATCTGTATAACAAAGGATGTGCCAAATTCAGGGATTCCAAGAGAACCTGTAGGAACACCACCTATATCCTCCGAAGTTATCCCGAGAACCTCCGGACTGTGGAACAAGGACATTACATTCTTGTCATCCAAGGCAATGGTCTTGGCGTCCTTGCCTGTGAGATCCTCCAACCTTCTTATAATGGTAGGATCGTCGTGCCCCAGTATATCAAGCTTTAGCAGATTTGCATCTATGGAGTGATACTCAAAATGAGTTGTAACGATATCCGTCTTCATATCGTTAGCAGGATGCTGGACTGCGGTAAATTCATATATCTCTCTATCACGAGGTACCACAACTATACCGCCTGGATGCTGTCCGGTAGTCCTCTTAACTCCCACACATCCCTGGGCAATCCGGGCAAGTTCACACCTTCTCTTGCTGATTCCTCTTTCATCGTAATATTTATATACAAGCTGTTCTGCCGTCTTTTCTGCAATTTTACCAATTGTGCCGGCTCTGAATGCATGTCCTTTACCAAAGAGTTCTTCCGTGTAAGCATGTGCATTAGCCTGATACTCTCCTGAAAAATTAAGGTCAATATCCGGCTCCTTATCACCATAAAAGCCTAAGAATGTCTCAAATGGAATATCATGGCCCTCCTTCTTCATCATGGTGCCACATTTAGGACATTCCATATCAGGCATATCACATCCCGAGCTTCCTGAATAGCTCTTTACAAGCTCCGAATCAAAATCAGTATAATAGCAGTGTGGACATATATAATGTGCCGCCAAGGGATTAACCTCAGTAATTCCTGCCATAGTGGCAACGAATGAAGACCCAACTGACCCTCTTGAACCTACCAGATATCCATGGTCATTGGAATCCCACACCAGCTTCTGTGCAATAATATACATGACAGCATAACCGTTACCGATAATAGATGTAAGCTCCTTATCCAATCTGCTTTTCACCTGCACCGGCAAGTTTGGTCCATATATCTCATGTGCCTTGTCATAGCATATGCGTCTAAGCTCCTCATCAGAGTTTTCGATAATCGGAGGACATTTATCCGGGCTAACAGGATATATTTTCTCCACCATATTAGCAATCTTGACAGTGTTATCAATAACCACCTCTCTTGCCTTATCAACCCCAAGATAATCGAATTCCTGAAGCATTTCCTCTGTTGTACGGAAATATAGTGGCGCCTGATCATCAGCATCCTTAAAGCCCTTAGAAGCCATTATGACCGCTCTGTATAAGGAGTCCTCAGGATCAAGAAAATGCACATCACAGGTTGCAACCACCGGCATATTATAGGTCTCGCCGAGCTTAACGATCCTTCTGTTAACATTTCTAAGATCCTCATCTGTATTGATATTCGGAAGCTTCTCATCAGCTTTTTTAAATGCATTATTGCCGATAGGCTGTATCTCAAGATAATCATAAAATCTAACTATACGGTCGATCTCCTCATTATCTGCACCGCCAATCAACGCGCTGTATAGCTCTCCCGCCTCACAAGCGGAACCAAGTATAAGACCCTCTCTATACTTATCAATAAGACTCTTAGGCATTATAGGACGGTTGTTAAAATATGTAATATGAGATTCAGATATAAGCCTGTTAAGATTAACACGCCCAATCTCATTCTTAGCAAGTATTATTCCATGATATCTTCTTAATTTTCTTATTCTGTCGACAGAATTAGATAGCCCGTTAAGCTCATCTAAGTTAGAGATCCCTCTGTCCTTAAGCATGGAAATAAATCTAAGAAATATATGTGCAGTAGCCTCTGCGTCATCCACAGCTCTATGATGGTGTTCAAGCTTAATACCAAGATACTTACATAGACGATCCAAGGTATATTTACCAAGCTCCGGACAGAGCACATATCCAAGAGTCATGGTATCCAATATGGAATAATCCGTTGCCAGTCCTCTTTCATCCGCAAATTTCCTGATAAAGCTTGTATCAAACTGTGCATTGTGTGCTACCACTGAGCTGTCTCCTATAAATTCAAGAAATCTCGGAAGTATAACATCGATATTAGGAGCATCAATTACCATTTCATCAGTAATTGAGGTAAGCTCTGTGATCTTATATGGAATCGGCTCCTCCGGGTTGACAAACTCAGAAAAACGGTCAACGATCTCTCCGCCTGCTATCTTAACTGCACCAATCTCTATGATCTTACAAAGCTGCTTGTTGAGGCCTGTAGTCTCTATATCGAAAACCACATAGCTGTCATCAAGAGACTGTCCCTTTGAATTAACAATTAAATCCAGAAGGTCATCAACAAAATAGCCCTCACACCCATATATGATTTTAAATGGATCATCCTTCTTAATACAGTCGTTTGCCACAGGAAATGCCTGAGCCACGCCGTGATCTGTAATGGCAATGGCAGGATGTCCCCACTCCTTAGCTCTGGCGATGATATCTTCCACAGGCACAACACTGTCATTGTCACTATAGACAGTATGCATATGGAGCTCCACACGCTTATCAAGTGCATTGTCCATTCTTTTCTTAGTATTATCAGCAGCCGCCTTAATACCCTCTATTCTTGAAAATTCCAGCTCTCCGGAATACTTATCATAATCAGCAGAAGCCTTGATGGTATAGAATTTACCTTTTCCAAAATCATCCTTAAATTCCTTCCACTCATCCTTCTCCATAAAAAGCTTGCCCGATATTGAATCTGAAAAATCAGTTATAGAGAAAATGATGATCAGGCTTCCCCGCTTTGTCTCTTTCTCTTCAAGAGAAAATATCTTGCCCCTGACAACAATATCCCTTACAGGCTCAGTAATTTCTGAAATTGAAATAACATCACCCTCAACATTAGATCCATAGATGACATTAGGATCGTAGGAACGTCCACGCATTTTCTTAAAGCTGCTGTATCCTACAGATCTTCTTCCGAAATTAACTGCATTAGGATCGGAGCCTGTTTTATTGCCATCTGATGCTTTCCCATCATGACCACCTGACTTCTTGCCTGAACCGCTGGCTGCTTTTGATCTCTTGTTCTTATCAGCACCCTGTTCATCTAAACCGTTAAGCTCCAGCTCTCTCGCCCTCTCCTGGCCTAACTCGATAATATGTTTGACCTCCAGCTCCAATTTGTGCTGGTTAGCGGCTCTGATCGCCTCCTTCTGCTCCTCAGTATAATCAAAGCCCACATTGATATCATAATCAAAGCGTTCCCTATACACATGCTCAAGAAAGTTCTTTATATACATAGAACGCTGTCTTGTCAAAAATGTATCATCAAGTGTAAGCTGGATCACATCCTCATTAACATACCATTCCGCTTTCTTTGCAATGTTATATAACACATTAGACTCATTATATAATTCAATCAGCAGGCTCTCCTTATACATATCTGTAAGCCTGCTGACATTATATTGTCCTGACAATTCATAATGCTCAATGATCTTGACTTTCATTCTGCTTTGAAAAAGATATGATGATAGTTCATTTTCCATTTCATATATCTGCACCTTCGGAATCAATATCCTGCTGTTAATCAATACCTTGAGCATATTGCTTTTTTTTGATAGCACAACATCCCTGACCTCTACGGTCTGGAATATATTATCAAGCTCTGCCTGACATTTAAAATCCGGGAAAGCATCAAAAAACATTTTCGTCTGCTGTGACATTTAACATCTCTCCTATTAATATAATATCCATTGTAATTTCATTAACATATAGTTAAGATAATGCTTTACTATCAATTACTTCCAGTTCTTAAGCTCCTCTTCTAAAACACCGAGAAGCTGCTCCTCCGGCACCTTTTTAACAATCTCTCCGTGCTTAATAAGAAGTCCCTCTCCATTACCTCCGGCAATTCCGATATCTGCTTCTCTTGCCTCACCGGGACCATTAACAACACAGCCCATAACTGCAACCTTTATATTAAGCTGCTCATAATCCGCTGCAAGAAGCTCCACCTTATTGGCAAGTCCAATAAGATCAATGGATGTTCTTCCGCATGTAGGACATGAAACCACCTCTATACCACCCGTTCTAAGTCCTAAGGTCTTAAGAATAAGCTTTGCGGAGACAACCTCATTAACAGGATCACCTGTAAGAGAAACACGAATAGTATCCCCAATCCCCTGGTATAAAATGATTCCAAGGCCAACTGCAGACTTAATATTGCCACGGGTAATGGTACCCGCCTCAGTAATACCCACATGAAGAGGATGAACTGTCTGCTGTGCGATAAGCTCATGAGCCTTGACACACATAAGAACATCTGAGGACTTAATACTGATCACAATATTATCAAAATCCTGTTCCTCTAACATTCTCACCTTATCCAGTGCGCTCTCAACTATGCCCTCAGCAGTAACACCTCCGTACTTATCCACAAGATTCTTTTCAAGAGAGCCGCTGTTAACTCCAACTCTGATGGGAACATTATATTTCTTTGCTGTATCCACAACCTTCTTAATATTATCAGCACCGCCAATGTTACCCGGGTTAATACGGATCTTGTCCGCACCGTGCTCCATAGCAGTAATTGCAAGTCTGTAATCAAAATGAATATCGGCAACGATAGGAATATGTATGCGTTCCTTTATTTTGGAAAAAGCCTTGGCTGCCTCCTCATTGTTCGCAGTAGACCTGATGATATCACAGCCTGCCTTCTCAAGCTCAAGTATCTGCGAAACTGTAGCCTCCACATCCTCAGTCTTAGTATTTGTCATGGACTGGATCATGATAGGATGGCCGCCACCGATGATCTTATCACCAATTTTAACTATCTTAGTATTCTCTCTCATTTCACTCTTTCTCCTGTTAATTATATGCAGTCAATCGCAAAGCAACTATTCAATGTCCACAACAAGAAAAACATTGACCAATGCACGCAAATCCCTGTCACTTTATGATTATCTTAAATATATCCTGGAAAAGAACAACTACCATAAGACCAATAAGAAGCATAAAGCCCACGGTATTGATGAATGCCTCCTTCTGAACCGAAAGCCTTTTTTTGAAAACCCCCTCAACAAGCAGCATTAATGCTCTTCCTCCGTCAAGCGCCGGGATAGGAAGAAGATTCATAACACCAAGATTTGCACTGATCAAAATGGTGAAATTGATCATGTTGAGAATAACATTAATTATAGCTAAGGAAGTATCTCCCTGGGCGCTGTCCTTTGCGTCATTGATGGTGTCATTGATCATGGAAACGATACCTACAGGTCCTGATACATTATTAAAACCAAGCTTGCCTGTTATAAGATATTTAAGGCTTAAGTAAACAGTCTTGACCTGGTACCGCATCTCCAAGGCACTGTACTTTATGACATTCCACACGCCATCACGCTGTCTGGAACCGCCCATTATCCCCATGAGATAGGCTCCTCTTTCCTTGTCAAGCTTAGGAGTAAATGTGAATTCCTTAATCTCATTACCTCTTGATACCTGAAGAGTAATATCCGCACCGCTGTTGTTCAACTGGTTATACACCAATATCTCTCGATAATTATATATGCGCTTTCCGTTATAAGCTGTAATAACATCCCCTTCCATGAGACCTGCTTCCTTTGCGGCACTGCCATCTGAGAACTGCTCCACGGTAGGCTTATCGTATCCGCATATTCCGATCAATATAACAGAAAGAATAAATGCAAGAATAAAGTTAAAAACAGGTCCTGCCAATACAACGGCAAGCCTCTGCCATACTGTTTTCTGGCTGAAGGATTTCTCGTCATCCACTTCCTCATCCTCACCTAACATCATGCAGAAACCACCCATAGGTATAAGTCTCAGGGAATACTTGGTCTCATTTTTGTTAAATGAGAAAATCGCCGGTCCCATACCAACAGCAAATTCAATAACACCGATTCCATTCTTCTTTGCAATAAGAAAATGTCCCAGCTCATGAAAGAATATTATAAATCCAAAAACAATAAGTCCTATACAAACATTTATTATTGTACTGATATTCATGCCTTCCACCTACTCTCAATTATCTCATATACCCATCTCTCGGTTTCCAGAATCTCTTCAACTGTTGGTGATGATATATTTTTATGGTTCTCCATACAAAAATCTATCATATCATATATTTCCAAAAATCTGATCTCTTTATTCAAAAATTTGGCAACTGCACATTCATTTGCCGCATTAAGCACTGTAGGCATGCTGCCCCCACATTCAATAGCCTTATATGCATATTTTAATCCTAAAAAGGTATCAATATTCGGCTTTGAAAAGGTTATCTCTGTAAGGGTCTGAAATTCAAGCCTCTTGCCCTCAAGAAAAACTCTTCTTGGATAATACAGTGCATATTGAATAGGCAGACGCATATCGGGAGTCCCCAATTGAGCCATAACAGCCCCATCATCAAATTCCACCATAGAATGGATAATGCTCTGTGGCTGGACCACAACCTCTATTTCAGAGGGAGCTACACCAAAAAGCCACTTTGCCTCTATGACCTCAAGCCCCTTGTTGACCATAGTGGAAGAATCGATTGTTATCTTCTTGCCCATAGACCAGTTAGGGTGCTTAAGTGCCATCTCTAACGTTACATCAGAAAGCTGCTCTCTCGTCATGCCCCTAAATGGTCCTCCAGAGGCAGTAAGCAAGATCCTGCTTATATGATTCTCCTTCTCACCATTTAAGCACTGGAATATAGCGGAATGCTCACTGTCAACAGGAAGTATAGAAACACCCTTTTCCTTAGCTAACGGCATAATAATATGTCCTGCCGTAACAAGTGTTTCCTTGTTGGCAAGACCAATATCCTTTCCCGCATTGATTGCAGCAATGGTGGGTGTAACACCTATCATACCCACTACTGCAGTTATCAGAATATCTGATGAATCAAGAACAGACACTTCAATAAGACCATCCATTCCTGAAACAATCTTACACTTAGGACTTACATCAGCAACAGCCAGCTTTAATTCCTTAGCCTTATCCTCATTCCAGACAGCACATATTTCAGGATGAAATTCTCTTATCTGCTCCTCTAAAAGCTTTATATTGCTGCCTGCTGATATTGCCACAAGGCGAAAATCATCCGGATTAGCACGCAGCACCTCTATTGTCTGTGTTCCTATGGATCCCGTAGATCCTAATATCGCAACATTTTTCATTAAGCTCACACTCTCTACTAAATAATACTATTCACAAAGCCATATTAATGTGACAACAAAAAGCCACTTCAAATTATCATTGTATATTTGAGATGATCTCCACAAGCCAGTAAATGATAGGAGCAATGTATATAACACTGTCAAACCTGTCAAGTATTCCTCCGTGACCGGGAATAAGATGACTGTAGTCCTTAATATCATTATTCCTTTTAATAGCTGAGGCTGCAAGATCTCCTATCACAGACGGCATGGCTGCGATAGCAGCAACAGCCCCACCCCACAGAGCTGATGTAAATGGAAGCATTTCCGTAAATGCCATAGCATATAACAGACCTATTGCAAATGCTCCGGCTATTCCACCAACAAAGCCCTCCACACTCTTATTGGGGCTTACCTTGGGTGACAGCTTATGCTTTCCGATTGCTCTTCCCACAAGATAAGCACATACATCATTACCCCAGCTTGCAATAAGAAGATAAAAAGCCAGATACAGACCCGTTTCCATATTACGGATCATCAAAATAAACGACATCATGACTGTAACATATATAAATGCGAACAAGACCTTGGCAACATCATTATCCTTGTATTTTGGGAAATGGAAAACGTATATTGCCAAAAGTATCATAAGCGCTACTATGCAGATTGGAAAAAGAAAATCATACCTTTTCAGATATACAAACACATAATATATGACCGTAAAGATATAGTTTACAAATGCAAATGAGGTTTTCTCCATGGAATATATTCTAAGATATTCCCAAATTCCCACAATAGAAACAACAGTAAGTATACATGCGGTTACGATACCACCGGAAAGCAAAGCTATCACAGTGATCAGCGCAACAAAAAAACCTCCAAAAATCCTTTCCTTCATGTTACAAAACTACGCCCAAAGGGCTCTCCCTTCCCATAAAATAACTAATTATACTCCACCAAACCGGCGTTCTCTGCCGTTGTAATACCGTATGGCGGTAAGCAAATCCTCTTTACTAAAATCCGGCCATAACACATCAGTAAAATAGAACTCAGTATATGCCAGCTGCCAGGGAAGAAAATTAGATAGTCTCTCTTCTCCGCTTGTACGGATTAGCAGATCCGGATCAGGAAGCCCTGCTGTATCCAGCCGGTCATTTATTAATTCTTCGGTAATATCATCCGGTGAAACTGTACCTGCTTTAACATCAAGAGCAATACTTTTAACAGCACGTCTTATCTCATCCCTGCCGCCATAGTTAATGGCAATGGTAAACTTAAGTCCTGTGGCATTCTTTGTAGCCTCCTCCAGCTCATTGATCTTATCTGCAAGCTTCTTGTCAAGACCGGTCTTGTCACCTATTACTCTGACCTTCATATTATTCTTAGTTGACCGTTCTATACAATCAATAAGATACTTGGCAAGAAGCTTCATAAGTGCATCCACCTCATCCTTAGACCTTTTCCAGTTCTCTGTTGAAAAGGCGTATACAGTAATATACTCTATTCCCATATTATAGCCATCTTCAATGATCTGCTCTACAGTCTTTGAGCCCTGGACATGACCATAATTTCTTGGCATATTTCTCTTCTTTGCCCATCTGCCATTACCGTCAAGGATAATAGCTACATGCTTGGGAACATCCAATTTTTCATCACGAATTGCCTGTAATATCTTCTCCACTTAAGCCTCCAGAATCATGTTATTATACAGTAAGAATCTCTTTTGATTTATTCTCAATAACGCTGTCGATTTTCTCAATATATTTATCAGTCAGCTTCTGCACCTTATCTACATTTTCCTTCTCTTCATCCTCAGAAATTTCACTTGCCTTCAGCTTCTTCTTAAGGGAATCATTGGCATCTCTTCTGACATTACGTACTGCAACCTTAGCGTTCTCACCCTTTTTCTTTATGTCCTTAACAAGCTCCTTACGGCGTTCCTCTGTAAGCTCAGGGAAATTGAGAATTACAGACTTGCCATCATTATTAGGGGTAATACCAAGGTCAGAGCAAAGAATAGCCTTCTCAATCTCTTTAAGCAAAGAGGACTCCCATGGTGTTATCATTATAGTTCTTGCCTCAGGAACACTGACATTGCCAACCTGCTGCAATGGTGTTGGTGTTCCATAATACTCAACCTTGATTTTATTAAGAATATTAGGATTAGCCCGTCCCGCACGAATATTAGCAAATTCATTTTCTAAGCTGTCCACAGATTTCTGCATTTTGTCTTCAAATTCCTTTAACATTTAATCATCCTCCTGTTATATAAATAATTAATTCATGCTTCAATAAATGTTCCCTTTGATTTGCCCGTCATGGCATTCAATATTCCGTCCTTTTCATTAAGACCAAATAACATCATGGGCATATGATTTTCCATGGCAAGAACTGCAGATGCAAGATCAATAACGCCAAGCTGCTTGTCAACTATCTCCTTCATCTGCATAGTATCATACTTCTTCGCATTAGGGTTAAGCTTCGGATCGCTGTCGTAAACCCCATCTATGGCCTTGCCTGCAAGTATAACATCAGCCTCTATCTCTATAGCCATGAGCACTGTAGCCATATCCGTCGAGAAATAGGGATGGCCTGTTCCGCCGGCAAAAAATACGACCTCTGAATTTTTAAGCGCTGCAATTGCTTCATCCTTAGAAAACAGCTCCGTTACATTACCGCATGTAAAGGGTGCCATGATCCTTGTGGAAAGTCCCACACTCCGAAACATTTCAGAAGCGTATATACAATTCATTACTGTTGCCAGCATTCCGATCTGGTCAGCTTTGACCCGATCCATATTTTCCGAGGTCCTGCCTCGCCAGAAATTACCGCCTCCTATAACAACTGCAACCTGCTTTCCCAAATCAACAGCCTTTTTAACTTGTCTTGCTGCCCCAATAACTGTTGCCTCGTCAAAGCCATTATGCTTATCCCCGGCAAGAGCTTCTCCACTAAGCTTTAATAGAATTCTGTCAGTTTTCAAAATACCTTCCTCCCAATCTGCATTGCTGCATAGTTATATTCAGATAAAATATATTTATGCAAAAAAGCTCTTAACATCAATGTCAGAGTAGCACTGGGAGCAGAAACCCTCAATAACAGCACCATTGTTGATCTGTACAGAACGGGACTTAATATTGCCCATAATAACTGCTGTAGAATCAACAATAACAGGGCCCTTAACATCTATATCACCATTGATTGCACCTGCTATAACAGCTGACTCGCCCTCAATACTTCCAATGATTATTGAACCAACACCAACCTTAACGCTGCCATAGGACTTAACATCACCTTCAATACGGGCACCATTAGCATACAGCTCTCCAGCAGTAATATTACCAAGAACTGCACCACCAACAACAACCTTGCCCTTACATGACAGATTACCTTCAACTGAGCCTATGACATCTACCGAGCCATCTGTTTCAAGATCACCCTTAATTGTAGTTCCCTTTGTGATATAAGTAGTCTCTGTATCTGCCTCTGATATATCATAGCTCATCTCTGCAGTACTCTTCTTAGGTACAGCATCCACCTTCTTTTCCTCAGTCTCTTTATTCTGCTTCTCCTCTACTGAATTAATTGAAATTACGTCCTTATCAGCCAATGGCTTGTCCTCCTTAACATTTATATCTTCTATTGCTTTTTCATCTGAAGCAATCTGTGGTGCTTCTGATACTTCCTCTGCTACAGCTTCTGGTGCGGTTACCTCTGCTATTTCAGGTGCAGATGCGACAGCTGCTTGCACAGCCTCTTCTGCTACAGCCTCAGGTGCTGGTGCCTCTGGCATTTCAGGTGCGACTACCGCTTTCGTTACTTCCTCCACTACGGCCTCTGCTGCCGGTGCTTCTGGCGCTGATGCCTCTGCTACTTCAGGCGCTTGTTCTTCTGGTGCTATAACTGCTTCCGTTACTTCCTCCGCTACAGCCTCTGGTGCTGGTGCCTCTTCTGCTTCTGGCGCCGGTGCTTCTGGCACCATAGCTGCTTCCGCTATTTCCTTCGCTACAGCCTCTGGTGCCGGTGCCTCTGTTACTTCAGGCGCTGGCGCTTCAGGTGCGATAGCTGCTTCCGTTACCTCTTCCGCTACAGCCTCTGGTGCCGGTGCCTCTGCCGCTTCAGGCACTGGCGTTTCAGGTGCGATAGCTGCTTCCGTTACCTCTTCCGCTACGGCCTCTGGTGCCGGTGCCTCTGCCGCTTCAGGCACTGGTGTTTCAGGTGCGATAGCTGCTTCCGTTACCTCTTCCGCTACAGCCTCTGGTGCCGGTGCCTCTGTTACTTCAGATGCTGGTGCTTCAGGTGCAATAGCTGCTTGCGTTACCTCTTCCGCTACAGCCTCTGGTGCTGATACTGCTGCTTCTGCTGCCTTCTCCATTGCTTTCTCAGCTGCTGTAGTCTTTGTTACTCTTTCTATACCTGTTTCAAAGGTTTGCTTAATTGTATTATCAGGAACAGCAGGCTCCAGATCCTCTGCCTTAAGCTGCTCCATCAGCGAAGCATTAAGCTCATCATTCTCAACCGCAGGTCTTTCAGCAACAGGCTCCTGGGGCTCAATAGATGCACCATCAAAGTCACCGCCTGCAATACTCTTTAGCAGATCATCCAAGGATTCATCATCATCAAAGGCGGCCTTCTTCTTAGGCGGCTCCTTCTTTGCCTGTTTTGCTGACAATTGGCTTAAAAGCTCATTAACAGACATGTCCATGGTATTAACCTCAAGATCATCATCCAATAACAAATCCGCCGCATTGTCATCGCTATACAATTCGTTATTGAGAAGATCATCAATTTGATCAAGCATATCCTCTGGAGCAATATCTTGTATATCCTCCATGCCGGTATTCGGCATCACTGCTTCTGATGCCTTTTTTCTTGAAATAGTATTAACACTTTTTTTCTTTGTGCTTTGAGGATTTTTTTCATCCTCAAAAACCTCATTTCCGTCAGGCATTAACTCATTCATAGCCTGGGAAATATCTGATTTGAAATCCTTAAAAAAACTCATAGCATCCTCCATATATCTATATCTGCCTTATATAGGCAGAATAGTTATTCATAGATATTAAATGTTCCATCCTCTGTTCTAATCTAACAACCTTAAATATCAATACCAGATTAAGAATAACAGAAACCAATATGATTATTAACACGCCAAACACAATAAAGAGCTTAATCTTATTAATTCGTTTTCTTTTATCTGATTCATCTGATAACGTACTCTGCTCCACGGATTCATCATTAAAGTAATCTTCTGATATTACCCTATCATCAACAGAAGTATCCATTGCATCCGACATATAATATCACCCTTATTAAAAATTGATCACTTGCTCATTACACCACGTTGACTATCGACTCCGTGAAGGTATTCGCAAAAGTGTTAATTATTCGTGCAAGCACGAAATTAACACCTTTGCTCATTATAACACAATCCTTATAAAAGTAAAAGAAAAAATCGAGCAGGTTACCCTACCCGATTTTCTTATTGTTAAAACGTAACAGACCAAAAGCTGATAAAATAATTAAGCCTCAATAATCTCTTTCTTATTGTAGCTTCCACACTTCTTACATACTCTGTGAGGAACCATAAGCTCACCACACTTAGAACACTTAACTAAGGTTGGAGCTGTCATCTTCCAGTTAGCTCTTCTCTTATCTCTTCTTCCCTTTGAAGATTTGTTCTTTGGACATATAGACATTATTCACACCTCCTTATTAAAATCCTTGAAGATATCACTAAAAACTGCCATTCTTGGATCCGGAACCGTCTGGTCACAGTCACATGAACTCTTATTCAGATTGGTTCCACACACCTTGCATATCCCCTTGCAGTCCTCCTTGCAAAGAACACTCATGGGAAGCCTTGTGAATAACTCATCCAAAATGAGCCCGTCTACATCCAACGTACAGTCTTCGATATAACTTATTTCATCTGTCTCAGAAGTATCATCAATGTATAACTCCTTCTTAGACACATCTACCCTGCATTTAATAGAAACAGGATACTCACAATCAACATCGGTAAGACATCTTCCGCATGGTCTTACTGTCTTAATGACCGCCTCACCTGTAATCTCTATAACACCCTTTGATACACATGCTACATTAAGTATAAATGGTGCCTTACTTGAAACCTTGAGCTTCTCACTGAAATACTCAGCCTCAAGTGCAGATACATTGACTTCCGTATCCATACTGTTTCCAACTGAGGATAAAACATCAGATAAGTTAATATTCATTGACATTCTCCTAAAACTCACACGACAGATATTATACATACTTTAAAATACTTTGTCAACAATCTTTTTAATTATACAGAATAGTCAACAGATGCTTTCCAAAACAAGCTTATAATAATATTCAAATATCTTATATACTATCAGATAAGAGCCAGTGTTTCTCTGGCGATTGCAAGCTCCTCATTAGTAGGAATAACATAAACCTTTACTCTGGAATCTGGTGTGGAAATCATCAATTCCTCTCCTCTTTTTGCATTGGCCTCTTTATCAAGTGTTATGCCAAGATATCCAAGGTACTCAAATATCATTGCTCTCATTTCACTATTGTTCTCACCAATTCCCGCAGTAAATGCAATAGCATCAACTCCGTTCATGGAAGCCACGTAAGAGCCGATATACTGTGCCACGCGGTAAGCAAACATTTCCAATGCAACCTTAGCCCTGGCATTGCCGGAAACACTTGCCGCATACAGGTCTCTGAAATCACTTGAAACTCCGGAGATACCTTCAACACCGGATTTCTTATTAAGTATATTGATAACTTCATCTAAAGACACATTAAGCTTCCCTGCAAGGAATTGTACAACAGCAGGATCAAGGCTTCCGCTTCTGGTTCCCATAATAAGTCCGTCAAGTGGTGTAAAGCCCATACTCGTATCGACAGACCTGCCATCCTTTACAGCAGTAATAGATGACCCATTACCAAGATGACAGATTATAACCTTTGAAGGTGTATCAGTTTTTCCGATGATATCCAAAAGTCTTTTAGATACAAAGCTGTGGGATGTACCGTGAAAACCATATTTTCTAACCTTATAATTTTCATAATACTCGTATGGAAGTCCATACATATAAGCCTTTTCAGGCATTGTCTGATGAAATGCAGTATCAAAGACCGCAACCATTGGTACCTCCGGCATAAGTGCCCTGCATGCAGATATACCGATAAGATTAGCCGGATTATGAAGCGGCGCCAGATCATTACACTCCTCAATTGCAGTGATCACCTCATCTGTTATCACAACTGAAGCAGCAAATTTCTCTCCGCCATGAACAATACGATGTCCCACTGCACCGATTTCTGAAAGCTCCTTAATAACACCATGTTCTGAATCAGTAAGAGCATCAAGCACATAAGATACTGCGCTCTTGTGATCCGGCATAGGAACCTCTGCCACATACTTATCCTTTCCGGCAGGTGTGTGGGTAAGCTTTCCGTCAATACCTATTCTCTCACACAATCCCTTTGCAATAACCTCCTCAGTATCAGAATTAATAAGCTGATACTTAAGTGATGAGCTTCCGCAATTAACAACAAATACATTCATATCATTATCCTCCATAAAAGCTTGAGCCACTTATGTGGCTCTATTTTTCACATTAATAACACTATCAAAGGTATAACATTTATTCCTTAACAATTGTTCCATCATCCACCTTAAGCTGATGACGCCCATGCTCCTTGGCATAATACATACACCAGTCGGCACGCTTTAACAGCTCCTCTGTATTATCACAGACCTCAGGATATGCAGTTAATCCAACGCTGACACTTAAAGGAATATCAAATTCATTATAGGTAACTATCTGTGAACAAAGCTTTTCAAATAGCTCCTGAATTATAGGCTCAGCCTCCTTGATATCTCTATTAGGCAGAACAGCAACAAATTCCTCACCGCCATACCTGCACACAAAGCCATCATAATGCTCCTCTATGTGCTCCTCCGTAACTGATGCAATACGCTTGATGACCTCATCACCTGCAAGATGTCCGTAGGTATCATTGACATTCTTAAACTTATCAATATCAAAGAGGGCAACACTCATACAGCCCTTATCTGCTACAATCTTTTCAGAAGTCTCCTTGAATAATTCATTAAAGTAGATACGGTTATTAATCTGCGTAAGGCCATCCTTTCTGGCCATATGCTGCATATTGTTGTATATCCTTACATTGCTGATGGCTATATCATACTGGGCAATTATGGCATTGTAGAAGGACATGTTGTCATCAAACAGCTTCCTTCTGCTGTCACCGATCATAAACAATCCGTATTTGTCATCATTTTCACCAAGAACCTTAATATATATGGAATTAATATTAACATCCTTCAGATACGGAAGCTGCTCTCCGGGATTATCATGAATTATCCTTTCCATTGCCCCCTCATCCACCATATGAGAATATATATCATCCATCTGTTCTCTTATCTTATCCTCAAGATTCCCTATTTTGGTCTTCACCACAAAATGAGAATGCTTATTATGATATACACCCTCCTTAATGTAAACGGCACAGAACCCGAGCTTCTTAACATTCATTATGGAATCAGTTATCTGGTTGGAAATCTTAGGTACATCAAAGGAAGATGCAATATAGCGCATTATCTCCTCCTGCACCTTCATCTCTTCATTGGCTTCCTTGATCTGCTTATTGGCTCTTTGGAGATCGATCTTTTGAATATTAAGCTGATCATTAGTGTTGCGGAGCTTGTTCTGCATATTGAGAATATTCTCGTTCTTCTCAACAATATTCTCAAACTTTCTCCGCTCATCCAGCACCTGATTATCCTTGTATTTGATATAGTCAGAAAATGCAAGAGCCTCACATATAAAAACGGCTCCCAGAAGCAGTGCTGCAAAGAACATAAACATCCATTTATTATCACCGATAAGAGTCATTCTGACAAATAATGCCAGCAGCACAACAATTCCTAATGCAACAGCAATACCGTAGCAATAAGTCTTTTCAGATACATCCACTACGAGAAACATATCCACAACAAACAAAAGCAGCAATGACATGACCATTGTTCCGGAATCATTGGTGCTCTCTGTAAAAATGATCATTATAGAACACGTAGCACACTGCACAAAACGGATCACTCTGACTGCCCATATATTATTGAAGCAATGGAATTTACTAAGCAGCTCTTCCAAAATAGCGCATATAATAATAAATGAGATCAAGGCAATAGTATTCTTCCTTGGCAGATCTCTATACACCAGCTGCAGAGTTATTCTTTGAAGCAAGAATGCTACAAAAATAACTCTGTGTAAAATTATTCCCCTTTTTTGAAGCTTCGCAGCTATTTCAATATTCATACATTCACCCCAAATATTTACTTCTCCCAATATAACTCAATTACAGAACCTTCAGAAAGCTCTGCAAAATGCCCCGCATTCTCACCATTTATCTTCTCAACAAGTCTTGTTCCGCCAACATTTTTCAAATCAAAATCATACTTGTCAAATATATCAATAAATACATAATCAGCCTTACCTGTAAGTGTAATAGGCTTATTGTTAACCATAACATGAAGATCATGTGGTTTTTTATCAAAAATCAGCTCCTCCTGCACATATCCGTCATCAGAAGTAGGTTTCTTTTTCTTTCTATTCTTACCCGTTTTCTTTGTCTTATTATCCTTCTTTGTATCAGCTTTATTATCAGAGACTTCAGATGCGCTGTCATCCAAGGATATATCATCCGGTCCGAAAACAACGGAAACAAGACCGCCGCTATCCAGATTTACGGAAGCTTCACCACCTTCAGATTTAAACGGATCAACAGATGTATCATTAGAAGCCTTGCTGTTATCTTCTTCTGCTGCTTCATCATCCGGCTTATCGTCCTCTGATTCCTCACCATCTGCCACTTCATTATCTGAAGCTTGATAAATTGACTTATCGCCGTCTGCCCCGTCACCATCTATCGTCTTGTTATCTGAAGCTATGTCATCAGATGATTCCTCATTTGATGATCCATCATCCATGACATCTTCATCATCCTCCTCATCATCATACTCATCTTCATCATCCTCAGTCACAAAGCGCTCTGCCTTGTATATATCCTCATGATCGATCCATGCCACATTAAAATTCTCATATATCTTTGTGTCAGCGTTAGCTCTGGCACCGTTAACAAAAACCTCATGAGGCGTCTCAATATCCATAAACTGCATAAGCTGTGTCAATGTATAATATCCCAGTACATCGATAACATCCCCATCATTAAGCTCATAGGATCCGGATTCAAGTGAACCGTTGACTGTTGCATATCTTGGACAGATTATCTCCATATCATTGACAATGAACTTAATAGCTGCAGAAAGATCCACAACCTCCTCTAATCTGGCCTGTGCACTGTTGCCCTTTGTGGATTTGGTGATTTCTATCTTATCACCTGCCTGTATTAAATGATTCATTCCAACCTCAAGATCATTAAGCTTTATCTCTGCAGGCTCTCCTGAATTACCCCTGATAAAACGCTTTTTGCCATTCAGTGTGTAGTTAAGATCATCTCCCCGCTTTGGAAATACATCATCATTGGAAAGACCAAAGGCAACTACTGCATCAAAAACAGTAAGCTTGTCATTATCATAAAGCTTAACTCTCTCCCCATTCACCGTAAGGTATATAAACCTGTTCTTCTGGTCATAGAAATTAAGACAGATACCAATTGGAGTAACAAGTAAAGGATCCTTCTTTACATCCTCAACTAATATATTGACATCACCTAAAACCTCTTCACCGCGCAGACCTACACGTTCAGCCGGAATGCCCAAATGCTTCGCAAGCTTATCAGTATAACCCGGCACCTTCCCGCCGCCTCCAACAACAAAAGCAGCTGCAACCGGCTTGTCACCATTTAATTCTATTATTCTTTTTGCTGTCTGCTCTGTAATATCTTCAAGAACAGAATCGATCTTACTATATACCTCATCTGATGTCACTTTATGGGGGACACTTAAAATATCCTTATAAGTAAGTGTCTTCTTAGCTGCTCCGATCATCTTGATGCGCTCAGCCGTATCAAAATCCACAAGATATTCCTTAATCAGAGTTTCAGTAAGCTCATCACCGGCCTTAGGAAGCATACCATAGCCTACAATGCTTCCATCCTTTGTAATAGAAATATCGGAGGTTCCTGCCCCAACATCAATAAGTGCAATATTAAGAAGTCTGTAATTTTCCGGAATTGCAACCTGAATAGCAGCGATAGGCTCCAAGGTCATATTAGCCACCTCAAGTCCAGCCATCTCTACCGCCGCATAAAGACTATCCACAACCTCTTCAGGCAGAAATGTTGCAAGAATATCAGCTCCAATGCTGTGAGCCTTCTGACCTTCAAGATTACCGATAACATAATCATTAAGATAATATTTGATCACTGAATAACCTACACAGAAAAATTTATCAGTGCTTTCGTTATTCTCCATCATCTTCTCATGGGCTTCTTCAACACCCATAAGTTCAATAGAATGTATAAATTCCTGATTGACAGCTGTAAGCTCCGGAAATTCATAAAATCCCTTACCAATTGAGGTTTTAAGTACACGACCAGCCGCAGCAATACAGACCTCCTTAAGCTTTCTTCCGGGAAGCTGCTCCTGAAGTCTGTCCTTAACCTCCGTTATCTCTTCTCCTATCTTGTTAATATCATGTATCTGTCCATCTAACATGGCCCTGGTGTCATGGAATCTAACAGCCTGGGCAACAATGTTGAACTGCTTACCCTCACGATATCCAACTGTTCCAACAATACTTCTCGTACCTATATCCAAACCGAATACCAATGGCTCCGGATATTTTGTTAATGTGGGCATCTCTCATTCTCCGTATCTGGTAATTGTAATATATACAAATATATTTCCATTTTAACACATCATCTTGATTTATTCAACAGTGCCTTTAGAACATTTTGTGTGTTTTCAAAATCGCCGCTGTTATCAATGACCTCATCCGAGTGTAATCTGTAATAATCTTCATCATCTTGATTATCCATTACAGATAAATACTTTGATGCTTCCCCTCCTCTGCCCTTTACAAGCCTGCTAAGGCGGGTATCCACATCTGCATATACATACCACATCTCATCACATATATCTTTATATCCATCCTGTATAAGAAGAGCTGCCTCAATAATATAATAATCAATAGTACCGGCTGTTCTCTTATCATTTATATCATTTATAATATATTCCTTCACTTCAGGATGTACGATATCATTTAACCTGGCAAGTAAAGCTTCATCTTGAAATACAAGCCTTGAAAATTTACCACGGTCAATTTCACCATCCTCTGACAGGATACCTCTGCCAAACTCATCAACTATATTATCATATGCTTTTTGGCCTTTACTCATAAGTGAATGAGCCAGCTTATCCGCCTCAATAACATACGCCCCCTGGTCTTCCAAAAACCTTAGCACTTCACTTTTGCCGCAGCCAATTCCACCTGTAATTCCAATCACCTTCATGGGTACATTAAAACCATCCTGTTCCTGTATAATCAAATTCATTAATAAATAATGTTATAAGATAAAAGTCTTCTATTATTTTGCCTCAAACCAGGTATCACCAACAGAAGCGCTTACCGATAACGGCACCTTAAGGTCGGCTGCCTGCATCATTTCTTCAACAAGTATCTGCTTAACTCTTTCCACCTCATCTTCCCTGGCTTCTATAAGCAGTTCATCATGTATCTGCAATATAAGCTGCGAATTAAGACCCTCCTTCTTAAGCCTGTCATACACTCTTATCATTGCAATCTTGATTATATCTGCTGCTGTACCCTGGATTGGGGAATTCATTGCAACCCTTTCTCCAAAGCTCCTCTGCATAAAGTTAGAGGATGAAAGCTCCGGAATCTGGCGTATCCTGCCAAACATAGTCCTTGTCATGCCGGTTTTCTTAGCATTTTCTACCGACTCATCAATAAATCGCTTAACCTCAGGGTATGTGGCAAAATAACTGTCTATATAATCAGCAGCCTCCTTCCTGGAAATACCAAGATCCTCTGAAAGACCAAAGGCGCTGATTCCGTATACAATGCCAAAATTAACTGCCTTAGCATTGCGCCGCATTAAAGGATCAACCTCTGACAAAGGAACACCAAACACCTGGGAAGCAGTCATGGCGTGAATATCCTCCTCTGCTTTAAATGCAGCAATGAGATTTTCGTCTCCTGACATATGTGCCAGCACCCTTAATTCTATCTGGGAATAATCTGCATCCACAAAAACATATCCATCCCTTGGAATAAACACCTTCCTAATGCTTCTTCCAAGCTCAGTTCTCATAGGAATATTTTGAAGATTAGGATCTGTAGAGCTGATTCTCCCCGTGGCTGTAATAGTCTGATTAAATGTTCCATGAATCCTTCCATCATCACTGATAAACACAGATAACCCATCAGCATATGTGGACTTAAGCTTTGAAACCTGGCGGTAATCTAACACGTCAGCAACTATAGGGTAATCATTTTTTAACTTATTGAGTACATCCACATTGGTGGAGTATCCCGTTTTGGTCTTCTTAGCTCCCGGAAGCTTTAATTCATCAAACAATATCTCTCCTAACTGTTTAGGAGAATTGATATTGAATTCCCTTCCAGCCTCATCATAGATTCTGTCAGATAATTCCTTTTCCTTTTCCCCTAGCATTTTGCCATATTCAAGAAGAGATGCCTTATCAACCCGTATGCCCATATACTCCATATGTCTGAGAACATAAACAATAGGAAGCTCAATATTCATATAAAGCTCATACATCCCCTTTTCTTTTAATTCCTCAACAAGCCTATTTGCTGCAATAAAAGGGACACATGTCTCATAAGCTATATAAGAAGCATATTTATCCTCCTGAAGAGTCATTATATTAAGGGGGCTTTTCCCAAGAAGCTCCTTTTTTGCAGGAATTGTCAGTCCAATATAATCCCTTGCTATATCATCATAGCTATAGCTATCCTTTAAAGGATTAAGAAGGTATGCTGCAACCGATGTGTCTATAATCCTGTCATTTTTTTCAAAGGACACAGCCTTCAAAAGTTTTTTCAGATCATTGGTAATGAAAGTAATATTCGGATTATCCCTATAAAGCTCCTTCATCCTCTTTGCAATCAAGTCATCAGTAATAAACATAGCACAGGGAATAAATACTGCCTCTCCCTCATGAGCTGAAAAGCCCATTCCCATCATATCAGGCCCCTCAAAAAAAGCATGTACGCTTATCTCCTTTTCACTTCTTAAGCTGTTAAAGAATTCTTCAAGCTTATCTAGCTCATCAATAAAGCTAACCTTAAAATCAACAGAAGCCTTCTTATCTGCCTCATCAAAATACTTTAAGAGACTCTTTAGCTCCAGCTCCTTAATATAGTCATAGGCCTTATCTGTAAACAGAGATTCATACTTAAGATCACCAAAATCTACATCTACAGGAACATCCAGCTTTATAGTTGCAAGCACCTTGCTCATTATGGCCTGATCATAGAATTCCCTTAGGTTATCCATGGCTTTTTTGGGCTTTATCTCATCAATATGGGCATAAGCCTCCTCAATACTGTGGTAATCTGCAATGATCTTACCTGCAGTTTTCTCACCTATTCCGGGAACTCCCGGAATATTGTCAGAGGCATCTCCCATAAGCCCTTTCATATCAATAAACTCTTTAGGTGTAACCCCATAAAGCGCCTTCACATCATCGGCATAATACTGCTCAACTGTTGTTTTGCCCCCCTTTGTCTTAGGAAGTCTGATGCGAACATGTTCTGTGGCAAGCTGCAGCAAATCCCTGTCACCGGAAAGTACAGCCACCTCCATTTTGTTCTTCTCCCCCTTAACCGACATGGTTCCAATAATGTCATCTGCCTCAAAGCCCTCAAGCTCTAAAATAGTAACACCCATCAGTCCAAGAAGCTCCTTCATCATAGGCACCTGGCTTCTCAGCTCCTCCGGCATACCCTTTCTGGTTCCCTTATATTCCTTGTACATTTCATGCCTGAATGTAGGAGCATGAAGATCAAAGGCAACAGCCATGTGCGTTGGATTTTCTTCTTCTATAACCTTGAGAATCATATTAATAAATCCAAGGACTGCATTAGTATGCTGCCCCTTTGAGTTAGTAAGATCCGGCAGACCGTAAAATGCTCTGTTAAGAATACTATGTCCATCTATAAGTAATAGCTTATCCATGAATAATCTCCTCTTATAATAATTATTATTAATTAATGCAGATTAGAAACTGCATTATATTCCCTGACCTTAGCATAGAAGCTCTTTTCCTCTGTGGTATCAACATTTATATTAATATTGAGAAGCCTGTTTTCCGGCTCAAATAATACATCATCAAAGTAATCACTGTAATAATATTCACCCTGAGCCTCCTTAATCTTATTCTGCTCATCTGAATATAAAATATTAAGAAAATTAATATAGCCTATTATAGCAAAGCCCAGCACCCCAAATATAATAATAACAATAGAATATCTGAAAAATTCCTTTTTCTTTCTGCTCTGTCTCAGCTCCTTATCAATACGCATGTTAAGCTCTGCACTGAAATCCCTTGATATAGGCATATTGGAATCCATCTGCCGCATACCCTCGATCATATTATAGTATATATCCAGTTCTTCTCTGCAGTCATCACATGATCTTATGTGCTTTAAGAAATCAATCCTGGTATCCTTATCCATACCGCCTTCAATATATGCAATTATCTTAGTTTGAGCATCTAAGCACGTCATGTTATAGCCTCTTTCTAAACCAATTCATTTTTACACAATCAGCTTCGGTGCAATTATTATCATATAAGTGCTTTTCATAAAAGCACGTCACACCTTTTCTCTTTTTTACAGCATAGACAGTATATCATTTCTTTGTTTTAAATACAAATTTTCTTTTTATATTAAATATTATTTATTTGCGAAATTAATATTATTAATAAAATTATTATATTAGTCGAATAACGTATTATATTGTCGATTTTTGTTTATAAGCTTGTCTTTACTTGACCAATGCATTATATTATGATTATAACCGTTTCTAGCAACTAAATATATAAGAACGGAGGGCGTAAATGAATATAAATACGTTTAGAAACTTATTACGTGCCAAACTAAAAGAGCAGAAGTTATCACTAAGCACTCTTGCGTCCTTATCAGATTTATCTGAAGATACACTCCGTTCTATAATATATGGAAAATCACAGGATATAAAGCTCTCTACTCTAATTAAAATTGCTGATGTATTAAATTGTTCTATTGATGAATTAGTCAATCGTTCTACATATTCCCATGACGAACAGATATTATTTAATAAGATACATAATCTCCCCCAATGTTCAAGAAAAAGCATTCAGATAGTAGCCACATTAGAAGAAAAATGTCTTCTTGAGAAATCAAGAAATGGCAAGGATTTAATACCTCTATTTATACCTAAGGGAAATATGAAGGATGGAGTATATTATGATGGCAGTATATATGGCAAGATAGATATCACAAAATACCCTTTGACCATCAAAAAGGAATGTTCCTTCGGAATCAAGGTGGTGACCGAAAACTATGAGCCAATTTATCATATCAATGATATACTGCTAATATCAGCAAAAAGCCATCCCAGGCAGTCTGATATAGTATTATATATTGATAATAATGGCAAATTATATTTGCGCAAATATACACAGCTGGGACTTGAGCCCCTTGGACCCTTTTTAGAGTTGATTCCAATGCGTGAACTCAGTAACTTTACTCCCTTAGGAGTCGTATTAAAGACAATAAACGAATTCGACATAGAGCAGTATAGATAGGTTCTGCGCCGACTGTCGCTGGCATCCGGTGGATGCCGTGTTAGCGAAGGAGCGGAGACCTTGAACTCTGGGGATATGGCATGCCGGTGATGGGGCGCACGAGGTCCGGTGGACCTCGGTTCTGCGCCGACCGGAGTGGAGCGGAGACCTTGAACTCTGGGGACAAGGCACGCACCAGCGTGCAAAAAAGAAAAGATGGATGCACGCATCCATCTTTTCTTTTTCTCATGCCGGTGATGGGACTTGAACCCATACGGTGTTGCCACCAACAGATTTTGAGTCTGCCTCGTCTGCCAATTCCGACACACCGGCTTTTCGGCTTATGCTTTGTCGAACCAACGAAGGTTATTATATTATGCAACTTATCTTTTGTCAAGAAAAATGTACTATTTCAAGCCATTTCAAAAAATTTGCAAATCAATCATCTATTCTCTTTCCCACAACCGCAAACCTTCCATCCGTTACATGATAGGCACATGTGGATAGAGTCACCAGCTTATCTCCAAACTTAACATCCACACCTGTATCTCTTATTGACATTCTTTTAATATTATCAATATAGCTGTCAAATTCTTCCTTGCTTCCTGCATTTACAAACTGATAATACTTAAAATCCGTAGATTCATCAGGAAGTATCTGGGCATAGAACATGGCAACCACCTCATAGGTTCCATCACCATATATTGTATCAAAGGCAAAGGTCTTATGCCCCTCATAGAATTCATCACTGTCATATTTCAATATATCATGAAACATCTTACCGGAATTCATGTTATGACCGTATATGATCGTGTTATCTGTAGGAAGCTTCAGATCACAATTCATATCAACAAAGGGAAGTCCTGCAGCAGAATAATTGCCATCAAAATCAAGATGAATATAATGCTCTCCCCGTTCATTATCATTAGGTGTATACATTACGGGATAATCCACAAAGGTATCATCAATCTTGATCCACCCGATAAAATCATGATTAGCCCTGTAAAGCTCTTCGAACTTCTGCTGTACCTTGACTCCATCAACATCAACCATAACCGGCTCTGGCTTTCCCTTTTCATCACCTTCATTTGATGCATCATCATTAACGTTAGTATTATCAGAGATCATAGACTTAAGATCACCAATATCAGCCTCAGCCTTGCTGCTTGTATAATAATAGTATGCAAGATATCCACCACATCCAAGTGCCACCAGTATACATATAACCATTAAAATATTGATGATTTTCTTCTTCACAGCTATCATCCTTTCATTGCATAATCTATTATATATTCAAACATCCAACAAAATTCATAATTAAACATTAATTATACATTTAAAAAAATCAAGAGCCAGCAAACACCGACTCTGATCATTTCTGTAATTACTAAAATGCATTAATTAGAAATATTTCTTAGAGCCCCACAGATTATTCTGCTTTAAGCTTTGATATTCACTGTATGCCTGCTCTAAGATCTGTTTCTCGTTAGGGAACTTTAATAAATGATAGGCTTCATGATACTTATAATATCCTGAATCCATAAAATACTCTTCTCTTTGGGGCTTACTGTAATAACTGTCAGCCATCATCAGATACCAATGAACATCCTTATTGACCACGTCATAGGCCGTATTAAAGGTATAATTACTCTTGTCCACATATTTAATTATCTGAGCACTGACACCGGTCTCTTCCTTTACCTCTCTAAGTGCCGTTTCATTGTACTCCTCGCCTTCCTCCACCGTTCCCTTTGGCAGCACCCAGCCTTCATACTTATTTCTGTAATTCTTATATAATAACAACACTTTACCACGAAAGATTACCACACCACCACAGCTTACTGCTTCTATCATTGTTCATCCTCCACATTCTATTAAAGCTGTATTTGCAAAGACTGTTCATTATCTATATCTTTGCGCAACATTGGTGTGTTGCTTAATTACATAAGATTATAGCAACTTATAAATGAAAACACAAGGCAAAGTTAAAAAATTATTAAGAATTTATTACATCAAGTATTTATTGCTCCTTTAGATTATAGTATTCATCCATAATTCTTCTGGCAATAGCCGTTGCCTTTACTCCATTAACATCCGACTCCTCCACAACAATGCTTACTGCTATTTGGGGATTGTCAACATCCGCAAAACCGATAAACCAGGAGAAATCGTGCTGGCCATCTGCATACTCTGCCGTTCCTGTCTTGCCTGCCGCTTCATAGGGTGCACCCGCAAAATAATCTGCAGCCGTACCGTCTGTAACAACCTTCCTCATGTACTCTGTTAATGTTGCCACCTCATCAGCTGTCATCAATGTATCATATGATGATGGAGTGAATTTCTTAACCCTATTACCCTTATATGTCTCAATACTGTCAATCATATAAGGCTTCATCATAAGTCCGCCATTTGCAATAGCCGAAACTATCATTGCATTGTGGAGCGGTGTTACCAGAGTATCACCCTGTCCAAAGGCTGTCTGCGGAATATATCCTGAATTAGAATCCTTATCCAGATAAAATCTGCTTGTGGCACTGGCACCTGTATAAGGAAGATCCTTGTTATAAAGAAGCTCTTCCAGCATTTTTCTCCACTCGCCTACATTAAGCTTAGTACCAATATCCGCATATGCCTGGTTACATGAATTGGCAAGGGCATCAGAAAGATCCTCTGATCCATGTGTCTTTCCGCCATAGCAGTGAACAGTAACACTGTTGAATACCTGCTCTGAATTGACACAATCGTAATGATATTTCATAAACTTTCTTGGATTCTGTCTCATAAAAGCAAGTGTAGTTAATACCTTAAATGTGGACCCCGGCGGATATAATCCCTGTGTGGCACGATTAAGCAGCATTGAGCCAGTATAATTCTCACTGTTTGCTTCCTCCCATACCGCATCAATATCATTGGGGTTAAAATCAGGCTTTGAAACCATGGCAAGTATCTTCCCTGTATCAGGCTCAATTACGATAATAGCACCATCTGCTCCTCCTAAAGCATCATAAGCAGTCCTTTGAAGCTCATAATTCAGGGTAGAAACTATCGTATCCCCCTGGCTGCTGTCCTCTCTAAGAGTATTGATGAATCTTTCCATAGGATTACAGTGGCTGTCAAGCAGATAATAGTTCCCAATAAGCTCGATTCCGGCCTTAGTATATTTTGAAAACCCTACAGCATGGGCAAACATATTGTCATAGGGATAATATCTGTCATCACCATTGTTAGTGGCAATGGTAACTCCGTCCTTTGTCACAATATCTCCACGTATTACATCTGCCGCAAAGCTGTCAAGCCTGCTGTTGGCGGCATTTGCGATAACCTCATCCTTTTCCACTATCATAAAATGAAGAATATATGCAATAAGGCCAACAATAAGAAAGCCGAACAGATAAGCCACTGCAAGTATGGGACGGTTTAAATGTTCATTTATCTTCCGGGTTCTCTCTTCCTTTTCCTCAAATTGTTCAAGCGTCATACCCTGACTGTCTTTCAAGCTCTTCTCTTTCTTTTTCAACTTTTCTCGCCTCTTTATTCTCTATAGTACTGATCCCCTGCATTATGGAAAACATTACAAGGGAGCTTAACACTGAACTGCCTCCATAGCTCACAAGAGGAATGGTAACTCCTGTGGATGGTATGAATTTGGTTACACCACCTATTGACAAAAATGTCTGGAATATATAGCAGATTGCAAAGCCTAAAGCCATTGTCTTGTAAAACCTGCTCTTAGCATTCATTGCAATGGTAATAAAGCATATAAAACAGCTAAAGCATACAAGAATTAGGAAGATGGCAAATATCACTCCCATTTCCTCAGCAATTGCTGAAAATATAAAATCACTTTCACTTACAGGAATAACATCCGGAGAGCCCTTTGTAAGTCCGCTTCCGAAGTATCCTCCGCTTCCTATGGCAAACAATGACTGTGTTATCTGATACCCTGCCCCACTGATATCCGACCATGGATCCTTCCATGCTGTTATCCTCACAAGAACATGATTGAAGAGCCTGTCCTTAAAAAGAATAAATGCAAGCCCTGCCGCAATACCTCCGCCGGCAACAAACAGAAGAAAATATCTGAATTTGCCTGTACCTATATATATCATGAATATGAACATCACAAAGAATATAAGCGCAGCTCCCAAGTCCTTTTCAAGAACAAGTATGCCCATATGTATTGCAGCAAATACTGCAGTAATCATAACCTGCCTAAAATCTCTTTTCTTGGATAGCATGCTTGCAACGAAGAAAACAAATAATATCTTCACAAACTCAGATGGCTGAAGACTGATCCCCCCAACAGATATCCAATTGACAGAACCATATTCCTCAACACCGATAACAAAAACAGAAGCCAGTGCAAGTATTCCAATAATACCGTAAGCTATACCATACTTCCTCAGATTCTTGTATCTGTCCATAATAAGAGGAATTATAGAAACAAGAATAAGTGAAGCCGTTGCGATAACAAACTGTTTCTTCGCAAGGTTAAAATTAAGCCTTGTGAGCATAATATAACCAATCAGCATAAGAAAACACATATTATTAGTGATCATCCTTGATGAATAAGGATAGAAATAATGGTACAGATACATATAAAGAGTCGCAATAAGTATCTGCAGCGCATAAAAGGTAATAATAGTCTTCATATCACCGGGACTCTGTATGGAAAATGTAAGATAAGCAAGAAAGTGTATAAGGAACACATACACAATCTGCCTGTTAAGGCTTAATTCCTTATCCCTTTCATCCTCCTTGCAAAGCACGGTAAATGCAGAAAATCCGTAAAGCACCATAAGTATTAAGATTATATATTTAGATAAATTAATGATAACACTGTTCATAAAGCTTTTATTCCACTCCTGATATATTAACTTCTCTGTTTCCCCTTACTTATACCAAAACTATAGGAAATGTCTGACAGATTAATGACATATACTCAATAACGCTCAATATTCATTCTATGCCACGCTTAAAATGTCCCCCGGTACACTCACCAACATAGTCCCTTCCATTATAATAAGCCTCAAGAACATCCTTTACCTGCCCGTTACTTTCTGTTGTAAAATGAAATCTTAAGGTTCCCTTAAAATCATTCATAAGCTTCCCATTATTAAATATTACTGTCGGAACACAATTATATAAAATATTACTGCAATATTTACATACAGCCCTTGTTCTAAAGGTTTGATTCCTCCTGTCCTTCAGAATAAATGAGGGATTATAACCCTTAACACATCCTGTACCATTTTCTGCAAAGCACTGAGCTGAAACCATAAGAGGCTGATAACCATATACTACCCACTCACTATTATAATTATTATACGAAAGCTTCTTAAGCTGCTTCTCATTAAGCTCAACAGGCAATGTTATTAAAGCATCCCCAAATTGGCTGCGGATAAATTGTGCAGAGAAATCATTCATTGCATATAGGCTGTAATCAGCAATAACTCTTCCATCATATCCAATGCTTTTAAGATATGACAATTCATCAATATTTCTTACAATAAGTTCCTTGCAGCTTACAATACACAATTCCTCAAGCTCCGCATATTCCTGCTCTCTCATTATCATAGGAAGAGCAAATCCATATTGAGGCTGCTCCTTAATAAGCCCCATTATATCCTGTTTTGTAAAATACTGCAAATCTATTGCAACAGATGCATCAGCTCTCCCACTAACATAAGAGCTGACAGCTTCAAGCTGCTCCTTGTCAGAGACAAGTATTCTAAGCCTTGTATGATCATTATGATACGCCTCACACGTCTCTTTATTAGAAACACTAATATCTATGACTTTATCTTCCACTTCATCATGAACACTAATATCGATATCTGCATCTTCCACCTCTTTATTATCTATCAGAACATTATTATCCCTTCTAAAATCATTAATCTCACGCTTACTAAAACCACATATTTCCATCTCAAGCTTAAGAAAAGAATTTCTTCTCAGCTCCTTAATCTCCCTAATAGAAATAAATACACCATCCTCCATGTCAATTGAAAGGTTTCCAAATTCAAAGGTGGAATTGCCTGTCTGCCTAAGCTTCTCCTCTACCGTTTCAGCCGACACAGGCTTTGATTCTGCAGCCTCACAAATACTGCCGAATGAGGCTATCTCATAGCTTCTGTCATTTATCATAGCTGACAGCCTAAGCTCAGCCCTCTTGCCTGTCCTTAGTATACAGCTTCCATCTACAATTATTTTCCTTGTGCCATCAATATATTCCCTAAGCTCCTGCTGTAATCTATAATTCAGCCTTCTAAAAACTGTCATTCCCACCTTAAGACTCTTTGCCTTAGGCGCATTAAGAGTAATAATTTTCGAGGCATTACCCTCCACATTAGAGGTAAGTACAACCTCCTCATCAAGCCTGTTCCTTATTACAAGAACATCACCCTTATTAATATTCTTAGATAGCTTAATAGAAACCTTATTATTCTTGATGGCTGCAATACTGCCGATAACAACACCCATATGCCCCGGATATACTGTGGACATCATATCCTTTCCATTCTTCTTATGATAATACCCGGATGTAAACCCATCACGATTGAATACCTCCGCCATCTCCTCCTTACATCTATTAACAAGCTCTTTATATTCTTCATCAACTGCAATACTATCATCACGGAAATCTATTTTTTTCTTTTCATTCAATATAATACTTTCACTACCATTTATTTTTTCAAAAGATCTTACTGTATATATGTCACTATCATTTCCAATAGGCAGATCATTATCACACAAATAATCAACACATTTTCTATAGCTTCTGACACAGGCCGCCACATACTCCGGTCCCTTCATCCTTCCCTCGATCTTCAATGAATCCACACCGGAAGATATAAGCTCTGATAACGAATCAAGACCGCACAGATCCTTAGGACTTAACGGATAATTTCCCTTTGTATTAACAGGATTAGCTTCAGCATCCATAACCATGTACGGAAGTCTGCAGCTTCCGGCACACCTTCCCCTATTGCCGCTTCTCCCACCTATAAATGAGCTCATAAGACACTGTCCTGAATAACAGAAGCACAAAGCACCTTGAACAAAAACCTCAAGCTCAGGGATCATACCTTCACCTGATAAGGATTCTGACTTTAACCTCTTAAGCTCTGTAATAGACAATTCTCTCGCCGGAACTATTCTTGTAACACCATAGTCCTTCAAAACCGAGTATGCGTAAGGGGTAGTTATTGTCATCTGGGTGGATGCGTGTATAGGAAGCTCAGGAAAGAATTCATGTATATATCTCATAACACCGAAATCCTGGACTATTACAGCATCTAATCCCTCGCTATAATAAGGCAGCATATAATCATAGAGCTCCTCAATTTCCTCATTACGAAATAAGGTGTTAACGGTCAGATACACCTTAACACCATATAAATGAGCAAATCTAATGCCCTCCAATAATTCATTTTCTTCAAAATTCCCAGCGTATGCCCGTGCTCCGAACCGCGTTCCGCCAAGATATACAGCGTCTGCTCCTGCATTAACAGAAGCCTTAAGCGCTTCCATGGAGCCGGCAGGCGCAAGAACCTCAGGTTTTCTCATATTCTATCCTTTACAATAATAATTCTATCTGTATCCGTTATCATAAATGAATTCATATTATTATAGTCTGCTTATTATAATCAAACATCTCTTGTTTTCTCAGCCTCTAACTGAATGATCTTTCTCTGCAGGGCATTGACCTGCTCCTTATACTCATCCACCAGCCTCATGGAAGACTCATACTTTATCTGGGTTTCAATAACCTCATGCCTTAGATCATATATCTGCTTCTCCTTCTCATCATCCTGAGCAGCAAGCTGTCCTGTCTGATTTTTCACCTTGAAATAATCATCAGCAATATTAATAGCCAGTAAAATATTCTGATATTCGGGACTCATTCTTCTAAAGCCGTCACTTGCCTTGCATTCAGCGATCTTTGAATTCATGTAATTAGCCACATCCTGAAGATACTCTGTATCCTCATAGCCGCTGAGATTATATATTCTTCCGTTGATCACAACTGGAATGTCATTCTTTCCATCCATTATTATTATCCTCCTAAATCTACTTATTCATCCGCCAAACATTCCGAAATGCTTGTAGGCCAGATCAGTAACAACCCTGCCCTTAGGGGTACGTGCAAGAAGTCCATTCTTGATCAGATATGGCTCATATACATCCTCGATAGTTCCTGGATCCTCACCTATTGCCGCTGCCAAGGTGTCAAGCCCCACCGGCTTGCCGGAGAACTTCTCTATAATTGTCAGTAATATGTTCCTGTCAATCTGATCCAATCCAAAGGAATCCACCTCCAGCTTATCAAGTGCGTTCTTGGCAACCTCTCCGGTAATCTCTCCATCATAGGAGACCTCAGCAAAATCCCTGACCCTTTTCAGCAGCCTGTTGGCAAGTCTCGGTGTTCCCCGTGACCGTCTGGCTATCTCAATTGCACCCTCATCATCCATTCCAATATCTAAAACCTTTGCCGATCTTTTGACAATCTCAGCAAGCTCATCATTAGAGTAAAACTCAAGACGATTAACAACTCCAAACCGGTCTCTTAATGGCGCTGTAAGCATCCCCGCTCTTGTTGTTGCTCCAACAAGTGTAAAATGTGGAAGGTCAAGCCTAATACTTCTTGCTGCCTGGCCCTTACCAATCATAATATCAATGGCAAAATCCTCCATGGCGGGATATAAAACCTCCTCCACCTGACGGTTAAGCCTGTGTATCTCGTCTATGAACAATACATCATTCTCATTAAGATTATTAAGAATAGCTGCAAGCTCACCAGGCTTCTCAATAGCAGGACCGGAAGTGATCTTCAAATGACTCCCCATCTCATTGGCAATTATTGAAGCCATTGTGGTCTTGCCAAGCCCCGGCGGTCCATATAAAAGCACATGGTCAAGAGCTTCCTTTCTGTTCTTTGCAGCCTCTATAAAAACCTTAAGATTTTGTTTTGCCTTTTCCTGACCGATATAATCCATAAGCATGGCAGGACGAAGATTATTCTCTGTCTTCACATCCTCAGGAAGTATCTGTGTACTTATTATTCTGTCTTCCATCTTGTTCTATAATTTTCCTTTTAAACTGATATTTTTTATTAAGATCTATTGTACATATCTATAATTTTTTCAAAATGCTTTTCAAATAACTTTTTATAAATATTATTTTTTTAATCTTCTTTAAAAAATCTTCTTCAGTGCTTCCTTTAACAGCTTGTCCGAATCAAGGCTCTCATAACCTGGAACAAGCTTCACAGCCTTCATTGCCTCAAACTCAGAATATCCAAGGCTTACAAGAGCCAGCACCGCATCAGATACATTATCACTCTTTGCAGCTCCTGATGTAAGTGCATCCCTGCCGGGTCCGGCACCACCATCTCCATCTAAGGAAAGTACATCCTCGTAATGCAGCTTATCCTTAAGCTCCATGATAACTCTGCCGGCCCCCTTGGCACCAACACCATTAGCTCTTGTAATAGCCTTAGTATCTCCCATCATTATTGCAAGAGACAAGTCCTTAACAGACAGAGTTGAGAGAATGGATAATGCAACCTTGGGTCCTATGCCATTAACTGAAATAAGCAGCTTAAAGGTGTCCATCTCCTCCTGTGTAGGAAAGCCAAACAACGTAAGCTCATCCTCCCTTACATGAAGATATGTAAAAAGCTTGACCTCCTGATTGACTCTTGTAAGCTCTGAGAGCACCATTCCCGAAGTGAATATACGAAAACCGATTCCCTGGTTTTCCACAAGAAGGTAATCATCAAAAATTCCGGTAACTATGCCCTTAATATAGCCTATCATAGCAAAATACCCTTTCTTTATCATTTTCAATCGTTTTTTAGTATATCACATTTCAACAAAATATGCTATCATATAAATGAAAAAAACACATTATCTTGTAATTTTACTAAAAACTGATTTCGGATAATTATCCATGCAGTATCTTTCTGAAAGGAAACAAATGAAATGAAGACCATAGATTACAGACACACAGAAAATAATATTACTGTACTTAATAATTATATAGATACATATTACAAAATTATGTATGAAGGATCACCCTTAGGAGGCAATACCTTGTCTGATAGCAATACCCTCTCAAATACCGGAAACAATCCTGATACAAACCACTGCCTTTATTTTGATATTGAGACCACCGGTCTTTCTGCAAGAAGCTCTACTCTGTATCTGATTGGCGCCCTTTGGTTTGATGATAATACAATCAATATACGCCAATGGTTTAATGATGATGGATATTGCGAAGAAGCGCTCATTGAAGCCTTTAACGAATTCTGTTCTGGCTTCACTCATTTAGTCCATTTTAACGGAACAACCTTTGACGTACCATATATCAAAGAAAAAGCAGGCAAATACTCACTTCCAATTGATAATATTGAAAAGCTTATACAGCTTGATATATACAAGGATATCCGTTCCTATAAGAATATACTGGGAATTGAAAATGTTAAGCAGGTCACCATAGAAAAATATCTTGGCATAAACCGCCAGGATACATATAACGGCGGTGAACTCATTAACGTATATCAGCGATATGTGGCAAGACCGGATGCAGAAAAGGAACATTTACTTCTTCTCCATAACCATGATGATCTAATGGGAATGCCCGGCATCAGCAACATCCTGAGGTATAAGGTCTTATTAGAGCATCCAGAAATCACAATAGTAAGCATTTCCCATGATGAAAATGCTTCAAAGCTGGTACTGGAGCTTGAATTAAAGGAGCATCTTGCACTGCCAAAGAGACTTCTATATACAAACAGGAAAGGTGTGTATATCAATGCTTCAGACACTTCCGCCACCCTGATAATTCCCATTATAAATGCTACATTTAAGCACTTTTTTAAGGACTACAAAAACTATTATTATCTTCCAAATGAGGATATGGCTATCCACAAAAGTGTTGCAGCCTATGTATCACCGGATAATCGCCAACGTGCAACAAAATCAAACTGTTACATTACAAAATCAGATTCATTCATCATTTGTCCGGACAATGATTATCATGAATGTTTCAAGGATACTGCGAATGATAAAGCTTGTTATCGCACTATGGATTCATTATTAAATGACAGCGCTGTCAATAAGAATGTATATGCTACTGAGCTTCTGAAAACTTTTTTATAAGGCTCTTTTATGATAATAATTATGTCAATTATAATCCCAATAATTATTCTAATAAATAATCATTAAAAAAAGATATACCGTCAACCGACAGTATATCTTTTTGGTATAATTTTTCTCATGTATTAATATTACTGCTTTACATAGAAGAAGGAATCAAGTGAACCGAATCCTATTTCCTTTGCATGAACTATCTGCTCAGTATTACCAATGAATAGTATTCCATCTTTAACCAATGTATTATGGAACTTTGAATATACCTCATCCTTTGCATCATCAGTAAAATATATAACAACATTTCTACATACTATCATATGCATATTCACAGGGTATCTGTCCTTAAGAAGATTATGCTTCTTAAAGTCTATACATTTCTTAATATCATCATTAATAGCATAGCTGTTGCCATCCTGTTTGAAATGCTTTGATAACAGCTCCTTAGGAAGTCCCGAAACACTCTTTGCAGAATATACTCCCTCCTTAGCAAAAGCTAACACTTCCTCATCAATATCCGTCGCTGTAATCTTAATCTGATTAAGCGGAAAATGCTTTGCAAGGATCATTGCAATAGTATACGGCTCATCACCAGTAGAGCATGCCGCACTCCATATATTGATCCTTCTGCCGAAATTCTTCTCTAAGTACGGTATCATTTGCTTTTCAAAAAGCTCCCACTGTGCTGGGTTTCTGTAAAATTCTGATACATTAATTGTAAGATATCCCACAAATGTCTTAAGAAGCTCAGGATCCTTCTTCATAGCATTATAAAAGCTTTCAAAATCCTTGTGTCCCTTCCTGGCTATAAGCGATTCAATCCTCCGCTTCATCTGACGTTCTTTGTATAAAGATAAATTAATATCTGTCAGCTTGTAAACATCCTGCTTAAAATTCTCATAATCATATGCCATAATATGTATCCCCTTCTCATCAAATTATTTTAAAACCCCATCCCTTTATTAATTTAAACGGATGGGGTCAATACTACAAAAGATATTATTATTCTTCACTATCCTCTGCAGGTGTTTCCTCTGTCCCAGAACCGGCAGCCTCATCAGTCTCTTCCTCTGTTGCTTCCGCAGCAGTATCCTCTGTTACAGGAGCAGCCTCCTCTACAGGTGCCTCCTCTGCTGTATCTGCCTTCTCAACAGGCTCTTCATCAACATAATCATTGCTTTCCTCATCTATCTCCGGAAGAAGCTCCTTCATGCTAAGACTGATCTTTCTCTCCTCTAATCTACAATCAACAACCTTAGCCTCGATCTCCTGACCTACTGAAAGAACACTTGATGGCTTATCAATATGCTCTCTGGAAATCTGAGATACATGAAGCAGTGCATCAACACCCGGCTCTAACTCAACAAACGCGCCAAAATCTGTCATTCTGGCAACACGACCGATAACAATATTGCCAACTGCATACTTGTCACCTGCTGCCACCCATGGATTAGTGTCCTCAAACTTGAGAGAAAGTGCAATCTTCTCACCCTGAATGTCCTTAATAAAGGCTCTTACCTGATCTCCTACCTTGAAATGCTTCTTTGGATTATCAACTCTTCCCCATGACATCTCAGAGATGTGAAGAAGTCCATCAGCTCCGCCAAGATCAATAAATGCACCAAAGTCAGTAACATTCTTAACTGTTCCTTCTACAGTATCACCGACATTGATTCTGTCAAACAATGCCTTCTTTGCTGCTTCCTTCTCAGCCTTAACAAGACTCTTACGGTCACCTATGATCTTTCTTGCTCTAGGCTCAAATTCAACAAGCTTAAATTCTATCTCCTGATTAACAAACTTACTAAGATCATTCTCAAATGTATCAGAAACAAGACTTGCAGGAATAAATACTCTTGCCTCTCCAACGGATGTTACAAGACCACCCTTAACAGCCTGTGTAACAACACCCTTCAAGATCTCTCCATTCTCAAATGCAGAAGCCAGCTCCTCATTAGCCTTCTCTGCTGCTACTCTCTTAACAGATAAAAGAACCTGTCCATCACCGTCATTAGTCTTAATAACCTTAGCCTCAATCACATCATCAACATGAACCTTATCCTTTAAAGAGATTGAAGGATCATTAGAATACTCAGCCTTGGTAATAATACCATCCGCCTTATAGTTGATATTAAGGATAATCTCGTCATCCTTGACATCAATTACAGTTCCTTTCACAATCTTTCCCTGGCTGATCCTGTTCTCTTCTGCCAGGCTTTCCTCAAATAATTTTCCGAAATCGTCTGCCATGCTACCATGAACCTCCTTAATAATTTGATGTGGGGTAGACGCCCCTGCTGTAATACCTACCCTATCAACGGATTCAAAAGTAGCCAAATCCAAGTCATCGAGTGTCTGAATATAGTAAGTATTTGCACATTCTTTTTTGCTAATGTCATACAGCTTTTGTGTGTTAGAACTATTCCTCCCGCCAATGACAATCATAGCATCTACCTGCCCTGCAATATCAGCAGCTTCCTTCTGCCTCATAGCAGTTGCATTACAGATAGTGTTATAAACGGTTATATTATAACCTTTTTTCTCAAAGATTTCAACTATCTTGTTGAAATTATTGTGATTAAATGTGGTCTGAGCCACAATGCTGAGATCAGAACCTGTATCATTCGTATAAGCTATAGCATCATCTATCGACTCTAATACAACAGGCTCACTGTTGCACCAGCCGCATATTCCCTGCACTTCAGGGTGCTCTCTGCTGCCAATGATAACAATCTGTCTCCCGACACTACTATCTTTATCGGCAATATTATGGATTTTCTTAACAAAAGGACAGGTAGCATCTATCAATTCAAGGTTATTTTCATTAATAATGTCATAAATGTGCCTGTCAACACCATGGGATCTGATAACAACAGTACCCTTATCCAAAGCCCTAAGTTCAGCTTCACTGTTAAGCACCTTCACACCCTTTGATTCAAGATCCTTAACAACCTCTTCATTGTGTATTATAGGGCCATATGTATATACATTACCCTTACCGGTCTGCTCATATACGGTATCCACCGCTCTCTTAACACCAAAGCAGAAGCCAGCTGTTTTTGCAAGTATTACTTCCATGGCAATTCTCCCTGATTAAATTTATACTAATTATCTTTGAAGTGCAACTCCGGTAAGATTTTTATAGTGTGTTCATTGTTCGTAGTTCCAAATATTATTTATTGTTTATAAATTATACATGCGTTAAAATTTCAGTAACAACCTCATCTATAGTCATATCGGAACTGTCAACTAATACAGCATCTTCAGCTTGTTTAAGGGGAGCAATATCACGGTTCATGTCACGTTCATCACGTTCTATAATGTCGGCTTTGATCTTCTCGTAGTCAGCAGCTTCTCCTTTTTCAGTTAATTCCTTATAGCGGCGGTTTGCTCTCTCATCAGCAGATGCTGTGAGATATATCTTAGTCTCAGCATTAGGAAGTACATTGGTTCCAATATCCCTGCCATCCATTACCACATTATGCTCCACAGCCATATTGCGCTGAATATCTAGAAGTGCAGCCCGAACAGGAGCCTTTGCAGAAGACTTAGAAGCCATATTGCCTGTCTCCTCAGTTCTTAAGTATGGGGTAACATTTTCTCCATTCATATAAACCTGCTGAACTCCATCCTCATACTTGATTTCAATCTTCATCTTAGCACATGCATCAGTAAGTGCCTTTTCATCCTCAATATCAACGCCTGTTTTGACCAGTTCATATGCGATAGCCCGATACATTGCACCTGTATCCACATATATATAATCCAGTTTCTTAGCCACTAATTTGGCTATTGTACTTTTCCCTGCTCCTGCAGGTCCGTCGATTGCTATGCTTGCCATTTTTTTACCTCCACATTTTAATTTCTTTTTTGATCTCTGTCATAGCAGGTATAACTTGCCACTATATCTGCAAATGGCTGGACAGAGATATCAAAGACAATCAGCCTAAAAACAGTATAAAAAATTAGTCTAATAAGCATCCTGCAAGATAACCTGTAGACCATGCAATCTGCAAATTGAAGCCGCCTGTAAGAGCATCCACATCAAGAACCTCACCTGCAAAGTAAAGCCCTTTGACTATCTTAGATTCCATAGTCCCAGGGTCTATCTCCTTAACATTGATGCCGCCTTTAGTAATTATAGCCTCATCCCATCCCCGAAGTCCGGTAACATGAAGACGCAAATCCTTTATAGCTTGTCCCAATGCCTTTCTCTCTTCCTTAGTAATTTCAGAAATCTTTTTATCACCGTCAAGACCACTGACACCAATTATAACAGGAATCAAAGCCTTTAACAATAATTTATCAAGACTGTTATTAAGCTGCTTGTTCTTGAAAAGCTCAAAGTCCCTAAGTATTCTTTCATCAAGCTGCTTATCATTAAGTGCCGGCTTTAAGTCAATTGAAAGAATAATATCCCTTCCAAGATATTTATGAATATATGCACTTGCCTTTATTACCATGGGACCACTTACTCCAAAGTGTGTGAAAAGCATTTCACCAAAATCATCAAAGATTTTCTTCTCTTTCCCTTTATCATCCTTAACAAATATAGACATACCTACATTTTTGAGTGACACACCCATCAAATCCTTACACCATTTCTCTTTAACTTCAAACGGTACTAAAGACGTCTGAGCTTTGATTACATTATGTCCGGCACTTTCTGCAAATCGATATCCTGAATCACAGGCTCCGGTACGGGGATATGAGACGCCGCCTGTTGCAGCTATAACTTTGTCTGCGGTTAATTTGTATGTTTTACTGTTCTTATCACTATTACGTTTAATTGTTCTGCCACTATCATTATAGATTTTATTATTAGTTTTTCCGTTATTTACGTTACCATTCTTTACTTCACGAACAAAAACACCACATATGGCATCATTTTCTATAATAAGCTCATCTGCTTTTGTATTAAGCATTATATCCACATTTAATCTTCTAAGCTCTTTTTCCAACACCTTGATAACATCCGAAGAATGATCCGAGGCAGGAAAAACACGGTTTCCTCGTTCAATCTTATATCGAAGTCCCAATTCTTCAAAAAAATCCATTACCTGCTGATTGGAAAATGAATAGAAAGAGCTGTACATGAACTTGGAGTTGGTTGCTACATTGCCAAATAAGTCCTCTATATCACAGGCATTAGTAAAATTACATCTGCCCTTCCCTGTAATAAACAGCTTTTTACCAAGCTTATCATTCTGTTCAATCAATATTACATTATTATCATTTCTTGCGGCCCATATTGCTGCCATCATTCCGGCAGCACCGCCACCGATTACTATTACTTTACCCATTAATAATATCTTTCTTTCTATATATATTAAATATCATCCTATATATTATTGCTATAAAAGTTTGTCTACCCTGCTAATAAACGCATTGTAATCTGCTTCACATGCTTCAAACTCCGACTTGTCAATCTTAAGCAAGGGTGACAGATCAATATGTGCCTGATCTTTCGCCATTTTTGCAGCATCTAACATGCTTTTTCCGGGTATCACTATAGAGCCGTAGTTATCATTAAAGGTCTCATCAAAGGAGCTATTATGGTCATATAACGGATGAAGGTTCACGATCCTATTAGTGTAATTGTCCACAAAAAAGCCCCAATTTCCCGGATGTCTGTCGGTATTAGCAAGTATATAATCCACCACAAGCATATTAGCAAAATCATTAGGATAGTGTTCATCTACATATTTGAGCGCAGACATACCCTTCTTTCTGCAATACAGATCAAACTCCCCAAAGTTAAGGCGTGAATATTTATCATCAGTCATACAATCACATTCACATATCTGTTTTTCTATTGGTTCAATCATTTCGTAATGAATATGATCTATATTAAGAATGTCAAGTATTCTGCTTGACAATACCTCTCTTTCACTTTCATGATATTCCTTGCTTTTCTTTAATAGGCGAAGTGAATTTTCTGTTCTCTCCCAGCTCTTAGGATACGACCCCTGGTTAGTGAATTCCGGTGTGGTTACATCTCCTGATATTGTAATATATACACCGTCAAGGGCAATCTGAGCCAAGGCTTTTGAAAGAGAATTATTTCTTAAGTCAAAGTTATCCCACTTCTCATCTTCATCAAGCCTTAACCAGTAGCAATCGTCTATGGAAAGTAATCTGCAGGCTTTGGCAATTTCAAAATTATCAGTCTGGCTCAGCCCGCAGATATTAAGAAGCTTCTTTGCATTATCCCTGTTAAGAACAAGCACCCTTCTCATAGCCCAGTTGACAAAATCAACATATTTCAGATTATCGAAGGCTTTTAGACCATAAGGCAGAAATGCATAATTATCATAATAAATATCGAAGATATCCTTATCTTCATCAATATCGATCAATGGAATATCCTTATTCATCAGAGTATAGGCATTATTAAGTCTTTTGCCGTTAATATTAATTTGTGTTTCTTCAAAAAATGAATCTTCAAACATATAAGATATTACCCCTTACATAAAATCATATATATATGAAATCATATATTGCTATATTCTTTATGATTAACAATATATTTTCTGTCTGAAATATCAATAATTAGCAAAGATTTTCCGTTCTTTTTTGCTATTAAGTATAAAAAAGAATTATCATCAATCGGTATACTTCTTGAAATACGTACTTTTTTCGTTCTGAAAACCATCCTTTTATGATCATAGAAAAAAGCTGTTATTCTTCTGGCAGTTTCATTACCTTTTCCATCATAATAATAATTATCATGATCACAATAAGCTAAAACCTCATACAACTCTTTATCATCAAAAAATGATAATATAAATTTTATTAAATAAAAAACAAAAAACGGACTATAAAAGATAGCAAAAACTATTAAAGTATTATTATGAATATCAGGACTAAATATTGTTTCATAAACGAAAAGTAAACAAGAAATAAATAGCCATAATATTGACCATTTAATACTTTTATTTATCAACCTTTTACGATATAACCTCAGATAAAACTTTGCAGATGATTCATCTATAATATTTGTAGGTTCTTCTCTTAATTTTCTTTTTATATCACCTGATAATTTATCTAAAATCTTTTTATCAGCAATTGAAGATATTAAATTAAATGAGTATAAAACCAATATTAATATTACTTCAATCAATACCAAACGCAAAAAAGCAATCATCGGCTCTGTTAAAATAAGACCATTCATAATAATCCCTCATTATTAAAAAAGCGAAACACCAACAAGCATTTTTCAACCAATCAGCGTTTCGCTTAATAAAATGATTTATACCGGATATACTCCGTTCTCTGTATCTGCTACACTGGCATCCACCTTAGTCTGCTGTGCCTCACGGTATTTGAAGAAGTCTGTTGCAACCTGTGGGAACAATGCATATGACAATACATCCTCATCCTGCTGCTTGTACTGTGCCATCTCCTTCTCTAACTTCTCAAGCTGCGGTTCAATGTCATCAGCGGGACGATATGTGATTGGTTTATCCATTCCCATAGCATCAAGAGCCTTCTGCTGAACCTCTTTATTCATAGGCTTAACGGTCTGTCCGTACTTACCTACAAGCAAATCACGTGACTCCTTTGTCATCTGCTTATATCTCTCACCAAGAACAACATTTAATACTGCCTGGGTACCAACAATCTGTGATGACGGAGTAACAAGAGGCGGCTCACCGAAATCCTTACGAACACGAGGCACTTCCTCTAACACCTCATCAAACTTATCCTCCTGCTTCATCTCCTTAAGCTGTGAAACAAGGTTTGAAAGCATACCACCCGGTACCTGGTAAAGAAGTGTCTTGATGTTAACACCCATTACCTTAGGACTAAGAAGCCCTGACTCCAACCACTCCTCACGAAGCGGACGGAAATGATCTGCAATCTCTGCCAGCAGCTTCTGATCAAATCCCGGATCATATGGTGTCCCCTCAAAGGACTTAGCCATAACCTCTGTTGCCGGCTGTGATGTACCCATTGAAAGTGGTGACATCGCTGTATCAATAACATCACATCCTGCCTCAACAGCCTTCATATAAGTCATTGAAGCCACACCTGAAGTATAGTGGGTATGAAGCTGAATAGGAAGATCTGTTCCTGCCTTAAGCGCCTGTACAAGCTCTGTTGCAGCGGTAGGAACAAGAAGACCTGCCATATCCTTAATACAGATTGAATCTGCACCCATATCCTCTATCTTCTTAGCCATATCCTTCCAGTAATCCATTGTGTACGCATCACCTAATGTGTATGAAAGTGCAACCTGTGCATGACCCTTTTCCTTATTAGCAGCCTTAACCGCTGTCTCTAAGTTACGGATATCATTGAGACAGTCAAAGATACGGATTATATCAATACCGTTGGCAATTGACTTCTGTACAAAATACTCAACAACATCATCAGCATAAGGACTGTAGCCTAAGATATTCTGTCCGCGGAACAACATCTGAAGCTTAGTGTTCTTGAATCCGTCCTTAAGCTTTCTGAGTCTCTCCCAAGGATCTTCCTTAAGGAAACGAAGGCAGGCATCAAATGTAGCACCACCCCAGCACTCTACTGAATGGTATCCCACCTTGTCCATCTTATCTATGATAGGAAGCATCTGTTCTGTTGTCATACGAGTAGCAATAAGAGACTGATGTGCGTCACGAAGGACTGTCTCTGTAATGCCTACCGGCTTAGCTTCCACTTTTGGCGAATTGTTTTTATCTTTCCCCATTCTATTTTCCTCCATTTTTAATTTACTTTTATAAAAAACAAGAAATTATCTATATATTATATTTAACATATAGCACTAGTATAATGCAGATAAATCCTATTAATAGAATTCACCTTCATCTCCTTGTATGACTGCTCCCAGTGCATTTGCTAAAGGACGCATTGTTTCTATAACGTCATTATTACGAACAGCTACAGTAATCACACCTTTCTTAAGCGTAAAAATAACTTCCTTATATGAAAACATATCATTATTTGAAACATTAATCGTAATACCTGTTTTTGGATTTGTAGATGATACGTTATTAACAACTTCAACACCTTCAACGGAAAGCAGCTCTTTAGTCGATATTGGATTATTTACTTCACTTAACCAATCGTTACCTCTAAAAACGTGTATATCATAGGCCATAATAAATCCTCCATATATCTTGAAGTCAATATACAATTAATAGTACCTAATCAGAATACTCCAAAGATTGCCATAAATGTACCGGCTGCAACCGCAGTACCGATAACTCCTGCAACGTTAGGTCCCATGGCATGCATCAGTAAGAAGTTGGTAGGATCTGCCTCAGAACCAACCTTCTGGGATACACGGGCTGCCATAGGTACGGCAGATACTCCTGCTGAACCGATAAGAGGATTAACCTTACCATGAGTTGCAAGGCACATAAGCTTTCCGAACAATACACCTGCTGCTGTACCGATAATAAATGCAATAAGACCAAGTGCAACGATCTTAAGTGTATCCAGATTAAGGAATGACTGTGCTGTCGTTGTAGCTCCAACCGACGTACCAAGGAGAATAACAACGATATACATAAGAGCGTTAGAAGCAGTCTCTGTAAGCTGCTTAACAACTCCTGATTCTCTGAAAAGATTACCTAACATAAGCATACCAACAAGGGGTGCTGTTGTAGGAAGAATCAAAACAACTACGATTGTAACAACTACAGGGAAAAGAATTCTCTCAAGCTTTGAAACAGGTCGTAACTGCTCCATCTTGATCTTTCTCTCCTTCTCAGTGGTAAGAAGCTTCATTACAGGCGGCTGAATAACCGGTACAAGCGCCATGTATGAGTAAGCAGCCACTGCAATAGGTCCCATAAGTGTTCCACCCATTCCAAGCTTACCTGCAAGGAAGATCGATGTAGGACCGTCAGCACCACCAATAATAGAGATGGCTGCTGCAGCCTTATCACCAAAGCCCATAAGGATTGCAAAGAAATAAGCAGAATATATACCGAACTGAGCTGCTGCACCTAATAAAAAGCTCTTAGGATTAGCGATCAGCGGTCCAAAGTCCGTCATAGCACCGACACCTAGGAAAATCAGTGACGGCAAGATACTCCATTCATCCAGCATATAGAAAAAATGGAACAGTCCGCCCTCTGCGATAATGCCGGGAAACATATTAGCCAAAAGCATACCGAAAGAGATTGGGACCAGAAGTAATGGCTCAAAGCCGAATTTGATTGCAAGAACAAGGAAGAAACAAGCAACTGCAATCATTACAAAGTTACCCCAGTAAAGATTAGCAAATGCTGTCTGACCTGCCAGGTTCTGCAATGTAGTCCATATATAATCCATTTACACTTCCTCCTGTCAAAGTCTACTCAAAAAGATTAATTCAAGGTAGCAAGTGTATCGCCAGACTCTACGCTGTCACCTACACCAACATTAATACTAGCTATTGTTCCGTCCTGTGGAGCTGTAATCTCATTCTCCATCTTCATAGCCTCAAGTATCATAATAACATCACCACGCTTAACAGCCTGTCCGTTATTTGCTTTGATTGCAAGAATCTTACCGGGCATAGGTGCTGCAACCTTAACCGATCCTGCTGCTCCTGATGCTGCTGGTGCAGCCGCAGGCGCTGCTGCCGGTGCTGCAGGCTTCGGTGCCGGTGCTGCCGGTGCGGAAGCTGCTGCTCCTGCTCCCAATTCCTCTACTGCTACATCATAAGCAGTTCCATTAACTGTAATTCTATAATTCTTCATTTTTATTTCCTCCTAAAAAAATGTCTTTATTAATTATCTTCCGGCTCTTCTGATGGAACGAACAATAAGATTGTCACTTCCACCACCTGCCACATTAGCTGCCACAACTGCTGCTGTAATTACTGCCACCAGCTCACCATCATCCATAGGCGATACACCTTGAGGGGATACAACATTATCGGCACTCTTAGAAATACTTTCTGAAGAGGTTGCCTCATCATCAATTCCCTTATTAGCCCATGAATTAGAAATCTTGTTAGCAAGCTTTCCTACCTTTTCAAACTGTCCTATAATAATGGAAATGAATATCAAAACAATAAATACCGTACCCATTCCCATAAGTGTGTTAGCTGCTGCCTTGCCCATGATCTCCTTCATGGAATAATCGGGAGTTACAGTGATCTCCTTTATCTTATATGGGTTTGCACTCTGTCCTGTTAGCTCATATGCATAGGCTGCCTCAGGATTCTCCTCATATACAAAGCTGTAGGTAGCATCCCTATCCTTATATACTGCCTTAAGATTAACAATAACATCACCACTGTTATCCTCTTCAATAACGTACCAGACATTAGAAAGGAAGCTGTTCATCTCGTCCTGGGCTGCATAGAATTCCTCTTCTGTCTGGGCATTAGACAGCTTTGAGATATCAATATTCAAAACACTGTCATCCTGGGCTCTGTATCCTACAAAATCACCGCAGTCCTCTCTTGCACTGTCGAAGTTGCTAACGCCTGTAAGCAGAACCTCAGCCATGGAATTATCTTCACTCTGATCCTCCAGATACGCACGATAAGCCTCATCAATATTGTCTATCTGATTAGCCTGATATACAGTATTATAAATGATATCAGTCTCCGTATAATCAAATGAAACCTCTGTAGTACCACTGCTGCAGGCAGTTAATGCAAAGGGGACAGCAAGCATAGAAAACAACAAGGCTATTTTCTTCATTTTCATATGACAAAACTCTCCTTCCTTAAACTGCCCCATGCTTCTTCAAGGGTCTGAAATCAGCCTTTGTATATAACATTTCAAATGCGGCTATAAGACGCTTTCTTGTTGCTGCACCATCAATAATGTCATCTACATAGCCACGCTTTGCGGATGCCATTGCACTGGACATCTTATCTGTATATTCCTTAGTAAGCTCTGAAAGCTTAGAATTATCAAACTTATCGCCCTTAATATCCTCTGCATACATAAGCTTAACGGCAGACTCAGGATCCATAGTACCGATTCTTGCTGTACTCCAAGCATATTCAATATCTGCACCGATTGATTTGGAATTCATTGCAAGATAAGCGCTTCCAATTCCGTCACCCATAACAAGATTGACCTTAGGCACATCAGCATTGGCAAATGCGTATGTCAGCTTGGCAGCTGCCTTAGCAATAGTTGCCTCCTCATTAACCGTTGCCTTAAAGCCCTTAACATTAGTGAGTGTAAGAACAGGAATATTAAATGAATCTAAGAAATTCACAAACTCAGAAGCTATATATGCACCTGCTGTTGAAAGAACACTTCCGCCATCTGACACCTGGTTTGCAACACATCCAACGGTTGTCCCACCAAGCTTTATAAGACCTATTACCATATCCTTGGCATATTCCTTCTTAAGTTCAATGAATGCATTGTCATCTGCGATATTAGCAAGAACTGCTCTCGCATCATCTTCAAGACTTTCAAGATTAGGGATCTCTCTGTTGAGATCGTCTGTGCAGTCAGAATAATTAGATGTATCCTCGTTGTTAGAAGGAAGCATTGATACCACCTGACGGATTCTGCCAAGAAGCTCACTCTCATCCTCTAAAACCTCATCTACCACTGCACTTTTGCCTGCCTGATACGTAGCTTCAGCCGTATCAAGCTTCTCAGCATAATTGCCATCTAACGCATTAGGGCTATTAACAAATAACTTTGCGTTATCCTTAACCATAAATGTTATATCTGATAATGCAGGTATAAATGCACTACCTCCGCCACAGACACCAAAAACACCTGTAATCTGAGGAATTACACCGGAAGCCACTGCCTGCTTAGCAAATATATTGCCGAAGGCATTAAGCGAATCTGTCGCTTCCTGTAATCTCAAGCCCGCACAATCAATAAGACCAATAACCGGAGCACCCATCTTAAGTGCCATATCATAAATTCCGGAAATCTTCTTTGCATGCATCTCGCCAATTGAGCCACCAAGTACTGTGGCATCCTGGCTGTAGACAAACACAAGCCTCTCATCGATCGTACCGTAACCGGTAATAACGCCATCCTTAGGCGTTTCCTGATCCTTCATGTTAAAGTCTGTGCTTCTTGCTGTAACATAAGCACCAACCTCAACAAAGCTCCTGTCATCAAGCAATGCTGCAATTCTATCGCTTGCTGACATCGTTGTTTTACTGCTCATTTCTAGCCCTCCGTTAATTATTTATTGACAGGTCTGCGTGTGTGCAAACCAAATTTTAGCCAATGTATATTCTATTACTTTTACAGAGGGATTTCAAGTGTGAAATGAGACAAATTATCATATCTTTTGTGTTAAAGATTACTATTATGATAATATCCAGCTAAGCAGCACCAATTAAAGTATATTATTATCTGTATTACTTGTTCTCCGCTAGCACGCCCTTATTGTGAATAAGATAATCTATTAGTGAAACAATTGTAAGAATAAGTGCAATATAAATAAGAACTGTTTCAAAGGCATGTATTCCATTTGCAGCATTAGGAAACAATGCGCCAAAATCAGCGATCATAATACATAGCATTACCATCTGCTCAGCAGTCTTAACCTTTCCCCATATTCCTGCAGCGATAACAACCCCATTATCTGCAGCCACAAGACGAAAGCCGCTTATTATAAACTCTCTGGCGATTATTACTATTACTATCCAGCAGGGAATCCTTGAAAGCTCAATAAATGCGATCATTGCTGAAGAAACAAGGAGCTTATCTGCAAGGGGATCCATGAATTTTCCAAAGTTAGTTACAAGATTATATTTTCTTGCAATCTTCCCGTCTAACATATCAGTAATGGAAGCAATAGCAAATATAGCAAGAGCAATCCAATTGCCATAAGGAATAAAACCGCCATACCTCTCGTCACACAAAAGCGCCACTAAGAAAAACGGTATCAATATCGTTCTTAAGATAGTCAATTTGTTTGGTAAATTCATCACACTGTTACTTCCCTTGTTCTCGCTCATTTTATTATATCCTCCATATCATTATATATCAATCCATAATACAGCCGGCTCTTCCCACAATATCTTCCTCATGAATTGTCTTACCATCACATAGCTTATAATCAACAAAATTTTTTCCATAGATTATTTCTTTGATGTAATCATAATTATGTGGCTGTCCGGGGATGAACTGTTCAATATACTCTACTCCATCACCAACCTTATATCCAGGTCTTTCAACCCTTTCTCCAATAAGATCATATTCGTTGCAATCTATAATTTTTACAAGGATAAAATCCCCAGATAACAGTTCTTCATCGGACTTTACAAATACCATTCCATCAATATCCGGAGCATCCATATAAGAACGACATGTATAGGTTTCATCCTCATATATATATCCATCTACAACAACCTCTAAGATATTCCCAATCTGTTTCATATTAACATCAAGGGATATCTCCTGCTGAAGCTGCATGATCTCGTCCCTGTAGCTTTCCTTGACCTCCTCAGGCACCTGACCACCCATCTTAGCCGCAGGGGTTCCCTCCTCTGCAGAGTAAGTAAATGCACCAAGTCTTCCAAATTCCATCTCGTCAATAAATTCCAGCACTCCCTGATGGTCATTCTCCGTTTCACCGGGAAAGCCTGTAATAAGAGTTGTCCTTATAACAATATCCGGAATCCTTTCCCGGATAAACCTAATGCGGTCAATTATCTCCTGTTTCGTAGTCTTTCTGCCCATGCGGCCAAGCACCGAATCCTCACTGTGCTGTATAGGCATATCTATATAATGGCAAACCTTTGGATTGACCCTGATCTCCTCTATCAATTCATCTGTTATCTCCTCAGGATAACAATACAGAAGTCTTATCCAGTGAAGCTCCTCTATCTCCGAAAGCCTTCTAAGAAGCTCTGGCAGACATTTCTTCCCATATATATCAATTCCGTAAAGAGTTGTCTCCTGAGCAACAAGACAAAGCTCGCGAATTCCGTTATCCACAAGATGCTTTGCCTGGGTTATGACCTCCTCCATGGGAACGCTCCTGTAATCACCACGCACATAAGGAATTATACAATATGTACACCTCTTATTGCACCCCTCTGCAATCTTAAGATATCCCATATATGTGCCTGACGTAATGCTTCTCTTGTCATTTATTGCCGGTAAATGTGTAAGGGGCTTAAAGCATTGGAACTGCTTTCCCGAAAGGGTCTCATCCACCGCGTCCACAATAGCCTCAATAGACATAGTTCCAAGCACCGCATCCACCTCAGGAAGCTCTTCAAAGATTTCCTTCTGGTAACGCTGTGCAAGACAGCCTGTAACTATCAAAGCTTTAAGCCTTCCTGTCTCTTTAAGCTTTCCAAGCTCTATTATGTTTTCGATACTTTCCTCCTTGGCATCTCCAATAAAGCAGCAGCTGTTCACCACCACAACATCCGCTTCACCTTCCATATTGGTAATGCCATATCCCCTTTCCTGCAGCAAAGCCAGCATGACCTCACTGTCCACCAGATTCTTGTCACAGCCAAGGGATACAAACATTATCTGTGTCATTTTTCCTCTGTACTTCCTTATATTTATAATAATTAATAATCCTTATTATGTATTATATATAACATCAATAAGCTTTAATCAGTTAATTACAATGCTATAATATAACATTAATAAGCTTTAATCAGTTGATTACAATGCTCTATATAACATTTAAAAGTATAATCATATGATTCCGATGCTATATCTGACTTTAATAAGGCTTTCAACACTATATTAATATGCTGTGAAATCAGCATACACTTCACTATCATATATGGCTTCGACTCCCAATTCTTTTGCATAAGCCTCAATCGCCGCATCAGCCTTGTCCTTACCGTCAAATGTAAAGCTGTACTTATCGGCTATGGAATCGATCTTATCAACAATCTTCTGGGTAATATCATCAGAAAGATAGTAATAATATTTCTTATCATTTACAGCCACCTGACTGAAAATGACACTAAGATACTCATCACTGCCAAGAGCAAAAACCTCCGACATTATATTGCTTATAGGCTGAACATTCTCCCCTGTCTTATCATCATAGAAATCCCAGCCAGCCGCATTGTCGTCCTGTGATACAAGTGTCTTATAGGAAAAATCAGCCATCGGTACAATAATGGATGACGAATGAGCACCGGCACCATTAGAACCGCTGTCAGTAATAACACCGTATTCGTTAAATGTTGGATATCTTCTTGACCATCCGTCAATGGCATAATTGATCTCAAGCTGGCCGTTATTATCCGACATAACAAGAAACTCTGTAAATCTCTCCGAAGAAGATGTATACAGAAAGCTTATAATATATGCGTTTCTGTCAGGATTGTTGAGATATGCAATCTCAATCTCTGGTTCTTCCCCGTCAAGCATTTCCAAGCTTCCAAGAAAATCCTTAAGTTCTACAAATGTATATGAAACTGAGGGATGAAAATCATATTCAAGAATTACATTGTTCTCCACAATATAGTCAGCAACTCTTACACTGCCGTTTTTGTATAGGAAATCATAGAACGGATCCTCTGACTGTTGACTGGAATTATCTGTATTCATACCCGGATTGCCGTCCTCATACTCTGTTCCTGTCACATCAATATAATCTGTTGCACTCGGAAGCAACATGACAAGCTCACGCACTCTTTCCTCCGTAAGGTCCGCACCCTTCATGTTCATAATAAGAGGCTGTATCGTGCCACCCTCATATTCACTTCCTGCATCACTTATCTGCTGCTCCTTATCAGCTATCCATCTCTGCTCCTCCTCCGTGAGCTTATCCATCTCCTCTTTTGTCAGTGTCATTCCAAGGACACTCCAAAGCTTATTCAACGTATCATCCCAGAGTTCACATAGATCTCTGGATTTGATATTGTATTCACTCTGGGAAAGGGAATCTTCTTTTATAGACTTTCTCATAGCTTCAGATTTCTTTTCAATCTCACCGAAGCCTATAAGGAATTTTTTTGCTGCGTCAATCTCATCATCCTTAGATGCCGCATCGCCGGATAATTCCTTATCCCCTGTTTCATAGACAGAAGACTCTGATTGATTCTGCGTATTGTCAGATACCTCGTTACTGTTACCGCTGTTACCACATGCAGTACATGAGATTAATACCAGCAAGAGCATTATAAGTATTGATTTTCCATATAGTAAATTATTATCTGATTTCTTTAAGCTATGCTTGTTTGTTGATTTCATGTTATTATTTAATTTTCTTTCCATAATAATTTCCATACTACCTATTAATGTTATAATACAATGATTTTTCTGCTTTATTATTGTTACCGCTTTAATACAATCGTAATCACTCAAACATGGTTGCTGCCTCAACGCAATTGTTCATAAGCATAGCAATTGTCATTGGACCTACGCCCCCCGGAACAGGTGTTATTGCAGAGGCAACAGGCTCCACGCTGTCAAAGTCCACATCACCGCACAGCTTGTTATTCTCGTTTCTGTGTATTCCCACATCTATGACAACCGCTCCTTCCTTCACGTATGAAGCGTCTATCATCTTAGGTCTGCCGATGGCAACCACAAGAATATCGGCACGCTTGCATACTTCCTTTAAGTTCTTTGTTCTTGAATGGCAAACAGTAACAGTACCATTTTCACGAAGAAGCAAAAGAGCCATAGGCTTGCCAACAATGTTGCTTCTTCCGATAACAACACACTCCTTGCCCTCTATATCAACATTGCTTCTCTTTAAAAGCTGTATAATCCCAGCAGGCGTACATGATACAAAGCCCGGCTGACCGATGGAAAGTGCTCCAACGCTCTGGGGATGGAAGCCGTCCACATCCTTCTTAGGACTTATTGCCTTGATAACAGTATCCTCATCTATATGCTTAGGAACAGGAAGCTGAACAAGGATACCGTGAATCTTATCATCATTATTAAGACGTTCAATAAGATTAATAAGCTCCTCTTGACTCGTTTCCTCCGGAAGCTCGTAGCTTTCCGAACGGATTCCTATATATTCACAGGCTTTCTTCTTGTTACCAACATATACTGTGGAAGCAGGATCATTTCCCACCTGGATCACAGCCATTCCTATTTCCCTGCCCTGTGCCTTAAGGGCTGCCACCTTTTCCTTTAATTCGTCCTTGATCTCCTGACTAATTCTCTTACCGTCAATTATTTCTGCCATTGTTATCCTCCTTAATATTTTAGAACAGCCCCACAATCTTGTCTCCTACAACATCAATGCGTTCCGCAGCGGGAACCTTGGGAAGTCCCGGCATTGTCATGATAGAGCCTGTTATAACAACCACAAATCCTGCTCCGGCACTTACATATACCTCACGGACATTCACATCAAAGCCCTCCGGTCTTCCTAGAAGTGTGGCATCATCCGAAAGTGAGTACTGTGTCTTTGCCATACATACGGGAAGAGTGCCAAAGCCAAGGTCTGTTATTGCCTTAAGCTGTTTCTCGGCAGCAGCCGCGTAGGTTACGCCGTCTGCCCCATAGATCTTTGTAGCAACAGCATTTATCTTATCCTTAAGTGACATGTCATCATCATATATCATCTTAAAGTCTGCCTTCTTGTTCTCTAATACATCACATACCTTTGAAGCTAAGTCAAGACCGCCTTCACCGCCTTTTTCCCACACTTGAGCTAATGCAAAATCACAGCCCTTTGCCTCCACAAACTCTTTAACAAATGAAAGCTCTGCCTCAGTATCGGATACAAACTGATTAAGGGTTACAACAATCGGCACACCATACTGTTGAAGATTTTCGATATGCTTTTCAAGATTAACAATCCCCTTCTTAAGAGCTTCCACATTCTCATCAGAAAGGTCAGATTTCGCAACACCGCCGTTATACTTAAGCGCTCTTACCGTTGCCACAAGAACAATGGCATCAGGTGAGATACCTGCCTTGCGGCATTTGATATCAAGGAACTTCTCAGCACCAAGGTCAGCGCCAAAGCCCGCTTCTGTAACAACTATATCAGAAAGCTTCATGGCAAGCTTTGTAGCTCTGACAGAGTTACATCCATGGGCAATATTGGCAAATGGTCCACCATGAACAAATGCAGGAGTGTGCTCCAATGTCTGGATTATATTAGGCTTTATGGCATCCTTAAGAAGTGCAGCCATAGCACCCACTGCCTTAAGGTCTGCAGCCGTAACAGGCTTGCCATCATAAGTATAGGCAACAATAATCTTAGAAAGCTTTTCCTTCAAGTCTTCCATATCATTGGCAAGACAAAGAACCGCCATTATCTCAGAAGCCACAGAGATCACAAAATGATCCTCTCTGACAACTCCGTCCATCTTGCTTCCCATACCTACAACGATATTACGAAGCACCCTGTCATTCATATCAAGACATCTCTTCCAAACCACCTGTCTTGTATCAATATTAAGCTCATTGCCCTGCTGGATATGATTATCAAGCATTGCAGCAAGAAGATTATTGGCAGAGGTAATGGCATGAAAATCCCCTGTAAAATGAAGATTCAAGTCTTCCATAGGTACCACCTGGGCATATCCGCCGCCTGCGGCACCGCCCTTTATTCCAAAACAGGGACCAAGGGAGGGCTCGCGAAGAGCAATAGATGCCTTCTTACCCATCTTGCCTAAAGCCTCACCAAGTCCCACCGTTACAGTGGTCTTACCCTCTCCCGCAGGTGTTGGATTGATTGCAGTAACAAGTACCAGCTTACCATCCTTGTTATTCTCCACTCTCTTAATGAGCTCATCCGAAAGCTTTGCCTTATACTTACCGTATAACTCAAGCTCATCCGCAGCAATATCCAAGCTCTCCGCCACCTCTGTTATGGGCTTCATTACTGCCTCCTGAGCAATCTCTATATCCGACTTCATACTCTTCCTCCTATTTTATGAATAATTATTTTCATCTTTTCTATACACAGCCATAGATATGTTATCAAAAATATTCATCCACATATTCCTCAAACTGCTCTTCAGTCATTAAGACCTCTCTCGGTTTAGTTCCAACCTCAGGTCCAACAACCCCTGCTTCGGAGAGCTGATCCATGATTCTTGCAGCCCTGTTAAAGCCTATCTTGAACATTCTCTGAAGCATTCCTATTGATGCTTTATTCTTCTCTATAATGAATTTCCCGGCTTGGACAAAGTATTCATCCCTGTCACTGCCAGAACCGGCATCACCAGATGCACCTGCAGTGCCTGCAGCTCCGCTTGATGTGATCTTATTGGTCATTTCCTCGCTGTAGGTTGTCTCACCGTTATTAGCCTTCAGGAATTCCACAACACTGACAACCTCATCATCCGATATATATGCTCCCTGAACTCTTAGTGGCTTTGGATACATCGTAGGATAGAAAAGCATATCACCATTACCAAGAAGCTTCTCTGCGCCAACTGTATCTATAATTGTTCTTGAATCAATTCCTGATGACACCGAAAGGGCAATTCTTGAAGGTACATTTGCCTTAATAAGTCCCGTAACCACATCAACAGATGGTCTCTGAGTTGCGATAACCAAATGGATACCTGCTGCACGGGCAAGCTGTGCAAGACGCACAATAGCCTCCTCAACCTCAGCCTTGGCAACCATCATAAGGTCAGCCAGCTCATCCACAATAATAACAATCTGAGGCATCTTCTCTATCGTAACCTCTTCTATATCATCGGACTTCTTAAGCTCCTCCACCTTCTCATTATAGCCCTGAATATTTCTCACATTACACTCAGAAAACTTCTGATACCTGTCTGTCATCTCAGCCACAGCCCAGTTAAGAGCTCCGGCTGCCTTCTTAGGATCGGTAACAACAGGGGTAAGAAGATGTGGAATTCCATTATATACCTTTAATTCCACCTGCTTAGGGTCGACCAGTATGAGCTTGACCTCATCCGGTCTTGCCTTATAAAGTATGCTCATAATAAGTGTATTAGTACACACAGATTTACCTGAACCTGTTGCTCCTGCAATAAGTAAATGTGGCATCTTAGCAATATCTTCAACAATGACATTGCCCTCAATATCCTTACCAACCGCAAATGCTATTTTAGAGGGGTGTTTAATAAATCTCTCTGTGTCAATAAGCTCCCTAAAGCCCACACCAGTTCTCTCACCGTTAGGAATCTCTATACCAACAGCCGACTTACCTGGAATAGGCGCCTCAATACGGATGCTCTGGGCCGCCAGATTCATCATAATATCATCAGCTAATCCTGTTATCTTGCTTACCTTAACACCCTGCTCCGGCACCATCTCATAACGGGTCACAGATGGACCACAGCTGCAGTTGGTCATGGTAACATTTACTCCAAAGCTCTTTAATACCTCCTGAAGCTTCATGGCATTCTCGCGTATAGTCTCTTCCCTGACTGCACTGGAGTTTTTTCCTCTCTTCAACAATTCAAGAGGCGGGAAATGATACTCCGCATCAGAGCTTCCAACCTCCTTGGCTGACAGATTCTTCTCCTCCTTAGCAGTCTTATTCTCCATAGTCATTATGGCTTCTTTTTCAGAATTTGTAAGGGTTTCCCCAAGAGCTCCGGAAGCTTCTCCACTACCGGCTGCTCCGCCATCACCATTATTAGAGCCACTCAAATCCTTTACTGAATCAATTACTGTTCCTGAAACCTGTCCGCCTAAAGCATTACGCTTAACAGTATTTTTCTTTCTGCCTGAGGATGAGCCTCCTGTAGCCTTTGTGATGTCACCGGAAGCACCTGTAGTAATATTCAAGGAATCCGGCATATCCACATCACCATATGCATCATATTGCTCCGGGAACAGATCAGTCTTATTCACATCATCAATTCCGGGGCTTTCTATCTTAGTATTATCCTCCGCCGGCAGCACAGTGGGAACAATGCTCTTTCTCACCTTTTTATTACCACCGGATGCAGCCTTTACAGCCTCCTTATCAACCTCATTAACCTCAAAGGAATCCATATTCTCCCCCGGAAGATTGACAGGAAAATCCATTGTTATCTCATGTACATCTTCATTATCCGGAAATCCACCGGGATTAATGCCGGGCATTATACCTTTAGACGGATCATCAGGAAGCACAGATATATTCTCTAATATGCTGCCCTTTTTCTCTGATGATAAGGAACTATTAGTATCCCCCTGTGCCTTTCTGGCATCTGAGAAATCCTCAACCACAATTTTTTTATTTTTTTTGCCTCGTTTTTTATTGGAAGCCTTACCTTCCTCCTTATCATCTATACCACTAATCCGGTCATCATATTCATCCTCGTATTCATACTCATCATAATCCTTGTCCCGTGCAATAATATCACCGATAAAGCTTCTGATCACATCAATAAGAGAAATCTCTGCAAACAGGACAACACATATTATGATAATAAGCAGGATTATAATATATGTACCAACCTTGCCAACTGCCTTATTAAGAATAAATGCAAGGCTGCCGCAGAGAAGTCCTCCACCTGCATGCTCCTTATATCCACCCATATAGATGTCCTTAGCGCTAAATATATCAGGAATACCCTCTGTCATCTGGGATATCATTCCTATACCTACCAACACCAGACATGCAAATACTACCTTCTGCACAGCCCTAGGCTTGAACTCATTAACATACAAAAAGAAAGTGGACACCAGGATTGCAGCGGGGATCACATACTGAACTGCACCAAAAATTCCAAAAAAGAAATTACTGATAACTGTTACTCCACCGCACAGACCAAAGTTTGCAAGCTCCAATATAAGCATAACCGCACCTATTGCCCATACTGCAATCTCGCCTCCAAGAAAAATCTCTTCATCAGTATCCTCATTATATCCTGCTGCCCTTGTGTTCTCCCTACCCTTTGCGTTATTCTTAGATGCAGCAGCCTTTCTGGAAGAATTGCCCTTATCAGAAGATGATGCCTTTGCACCATTGCCGCCAGTCTTTCCCGAAGCTTTCGAGTTATTCCCCTGCTTAGCTGTAGCTTTAGCCTTTGAATTACTACTTGTCTTAACTGCCTGACTGCCTTTAGCCAAAATATTACCTCCCTCGCTCCCCATCATTTAAATCATAACGGATCGCATTACTCATAAACAACAATATTTTGTAGTCCGACTCATTTCAGACCACAATTATTTATATATTACTATGTTTTTTATCATTAATCAAGCGGTAAAGACAAGAAAATGCTTCTCCAATGCCTCCAACCTCATCAATGAGCCCGCTTTTAACTGCTTCAGCACCAACAAGCACTGTTCCCACGTCCTTTGTAAGCTGGGTCGTATTGAACATAAGATTTTGAAGCTCCTTCATTTTAATATTAGAATGGTCACAGGTAAAGGTTAATATCCTGTCCTGCATTTTATCAATATACTCATAATTATGCTTGACACCAAGGACAGTTCCATTCATTCTTATTGGATGCACCACCATCGTTGCTGTGGGTACAATAAATGAATGATCACCGCAAACACTTAAAGGAACACCAATGGAATGTCCCCCGCCAAGAAGCAAAGTAACAACAGGACATGTCAGAGATGCTATCATTTCCGCTATGGCAAGACCGGCCTCCACATCCCCTCCAACAGTATTAAGGAGCACTATCATTCCATCAACAGCCATGCTCTCCTCAACCCTTGCAAGCTGCGGCAGCACATGCTCATACTTTGTAGTCTTTGTTGTTGGTCCAAGGCACTCATGACCTTCAATCTCACCTATTATATTAAGTAAATGTATATGATATCCATAGGGATTGTCATTCAAATTCGTCTGTCCATTCTCTCTAAGCTCATCCGTAACATAGCTTTCCGCTTCCTTTTCTGCAACCTTCTTATCATCCTTCTCCATATTCTACTCCTTTCATAATTAGCTAAATTACTGTTTAGTTAAGTTTTGAAACCGTACGCCGTCTGCCTTGCACAGATACCCTCAGGTCAGATGGCGGATTGGACGGGATAAGAACTTCTAGATGTCCCGGATAGACTTTGGTACTGTCCGTGGCAAGGTGCTTAGTCGCCATCCATGGCTCCGG
>JAFUXG010000045.1 GCA_017470935.1 Lachnospiraceae bacterium | reverse complement strand
TATTGAGAAAGCGAGGGAAATTTATGCAAGATATACAGACATTGAAAGACATTTTGGAAATGCTGAAAAAGCAGGACGAAATGGTACAGATGTTGGAGGAACAGCAGGACGAGATAGACAGACTGGAACAAAGGCTTTCAAGGCTGACACAGGAGTTATCGGACAGCAGGGAACAGGCTATGAAGGAGCAGGAAACAGCCAAGCAGTATCGGCTGGAGCTTTACGCCACGAACAAGAGGCTTTCGCAGACGAGGGAAGAACTGGACGAATCCTTGAGCTTAAACGAGGACTTATCGAGAGAAAACCGTCGATTGAACGATCTTCTTACATCATCGGGAACACAGAATCAAAGATTGCAGACACAGATAGACAGCTTGAAGAACTTACAAGAATAAAAAATGAAAAGGAGCGTGAACGGGATGAACGGATACGGAAACTCAAAGAGAGAAGACGAGCTGATCGATATGGTGACGGAACTGGAGGACGAGAACAAGGTTCTTCATCAGCAGATAACGGACTTACGTCAGCAGTTGACGACATCAGTGCCTTTCTCGACAGTATCAATCTTAAAGAACAAGATTCAAGAACAGGCAGACGAGATAGTGAGTTTAAACGAATGGATCGGGAGGCTGAACGGTGCAGACTTGATATTGAAAGACAACGAGAGGCTGAAAGCCGAAAACAGCAGGCTCATAAAAGAAACGGAATCAGCCGTTAGGCAGGCTCGTAAAGAAGTCGATGATGAAAAGCAGAAACTCGGCAGACAGGCAATGGAGCTTATCGAGGCAGAAAAGAAAGTTAAAACACATCAGGCAAAACTTGATGATATGATTGCTAATGAGAGTGAGCATATCAGGAAAGAGGCACAGATTATTAGTAAGAAAACAAGAAAGTATTATGCAGAATTATACCGCAATCGCAACAAAAAGCTGACAACAGAATATAATGTAAAGACAGCACTGCATAAGAGCCTGTTCATTTTTGCAATATGTTATGGTATCATTACGACCTTGCTTCATGCACTTTTATCTGATGTGTTCATGGGTGACCTTGCAGATTTCTTCACGACCACAGGCAGATTCATTATAACTGCATTTACTAAAGTTATTGAATTAGCACAGTCATCGGGAGAATTAAGCAACGGAATAGGGCAGCCAATATTACAGAAAACAGTAAATGTATTATTGTTTTTGCTTCCCATATTTATTGTTGATGTTATTATCGCAGTTGTAATTATTTTCATTATCGGAAAATTCTTAAAATGGTATCGGGAAGAAATAGCAGATTATATTTCATTATTCGCAGCATTTATTACCTTTGCAGTCAGCACCACACTCGGAGAATATGTCAAAATAATTATGCCGATAAACCTGATTGTATTTAATATCATGATACATCTGATGTATTGTGGATTGAGACATTATATAAGAGGGAGCAAGGAGAATAGAGGATATTACTAGCTGATTAAAATTAACACCGTATAATAGGAAAGTCCATAATACAAGTGCTTATACTTGCGTTATGGACTTTACAAAATTCTTTAGAGATATTGTTATTAAATCTAAATATGGTAGAATAGATAGAAACTTAGGAAAGGAGTGGTTAAGATTAGCATGTTTAAAGTTGCAATTTGTGATGATGAAATTGGCACTTGTGCAAACATAGAAAACTTGATTATTTCCTACGCTAAAAGCCATGCCCTACAAATCGAAACGGAGGTATTCTACTCCGGGGAAACACTATATGCTTCCATTCAAGGAGAATGTTTATTTGACTTGATACTTCTTGATATTGAACTTTTTGAACTTGATGGTATTCAAGTAGGAAAGCAGATTAGAGAACAGCTTAGAAATGAAAATATTTGTATAGTCTATATTTCTTCAAAAGAAGTCTATGCAATGAATTTATTTCAAGTAAGACCGTTGGACTTCCTTATTAAGCCGATTACAAATGAAAAAATTACCGCAACATTGGAGAAGTTTATACGGCTTAATGAAACATTAAAAAACACTTTTTATTTCAACATAGGGAAATCCATTCACAAATTGTATTTAGATGAAATACGTTATTTTGCCTGTAACGGAAAGAAAATCGAGATATATACGGGGACGGGTAAAACAGAGTTTTACGGCGGTATGCAGGAAGTGTCAGAACAAGTTACGGGAAAAGGTTTCTGGACAATTCATAAATCTTTTATTGTAAATGCTACTTATGTTTCTGTATATCGCCATGATAGCGTCGAGCTGACAGACGGTACTATATTACCGATCAGCCAAAAATACCGAAAAGCTATGAAATCGTGCTTGACGGAATTATATCGAAAGGGGTAAGCGTATTGATAATCTTTTATATTGCCATTTTTGCGATTGATGCTTTTCACATTTTTTTGCTTATGCGGTTTTGCCGTAACTGCATTGGGGCATATCGTATTAACAAAAAAATCGCAAGCATTGTCTTTGTTGCGTTTTGGATAATGAGCTGCTATATAAGGCTCCTTCCATTTTCAAAAAGATTTTCTGCGGTTAATTCGACGCTATTTGTAATTGAGTTCTTTTTTTTGCTTGCAGCATCCTTTTTTTATCAAGGGAAAATTCTATCCCGTTTTGCGGTAGCCTTTATTTTGCCGCTTCTTTATTGGGGAATAGAAGCAGTTAGCTCAAAGGCACTTTTTAACGCTTTCTTTGTGTCTAATGAGCAATGCCTACTTTGCACAGGAATAGCGATTGCACTATTCTTATTCTTGGAGCTTGTTTTGGAGAAAGTAAAAAAATCAAAATCAGAGCAGGAACGCGAATTTTTAGAGCAGGAAGTCCGAATGTATGAAAAACAGTTTGATGTTATCCGACAGTCACAAAAGAATATACATTCCCTAAAACACGATTTGAAACATCATGTAAAAATGCTGTCTGATTTGGTGTCCAGCGATGATAAAAACGCAGCCCTGGCATATCTTTCGGACATGGTTTCTTTTATGGAGAATGGAGAAGAATATGTTTCTTCTGGAAATGAAAGAATTGATAGTATCTTAAACTATATGATAAGCAAAGCTATGAGTTCCAAAATCAACACAAGCTGGAAAATTCAAATCCCCGAACATTTGGATATTTCAACCTTTGACATCAATGTGATTTTAAGTAATCTACTGGAAAACGCGCTCAATGCCCTTGCTGAAGTTTCCGACCCCTCTCTACATATTTTGATGAAATATGATCGCGGTGTCCTCTGTATTGACATTCAGAATAATTGTACCCCGCAGGAAATAACAGCGAGTAGTTCAAATCTGCTATTAGATCCGATAGGCGAGCATGGTTACGGCTTGAAGAATGTGCGCCGTATCGTGGAAAAATATCACGGGAACCTTGTTACAGACAATACCGATGGTACTTTTTCCGCAAATGTTCTTTTGTTTGTGACCGATGTAATTCAAGGCTAAAGAAGTTTAAATCATCAACTCATATTGCGAAAAGTCCGTTACTTCTTTTCAACGAAGTGGCGGGCTTTTAATTTTTCCCTTCAAACGCGCAATTCTTCCAATGACCGATAGTAGGCGAAAAAATTTGCTATGCTAACGCCATGACAAAGCGTCAGGGCAGTAAGGAGCGTGAACTTATGCGTATATCAGAGGAACGATACTCTTTGGTTGATGGTATTAGAGGAATTGCTATTATCAACATGGTTGTATTTCATTTTCTATACGACATATTTATTGTCTATGGAAAAGCACCATCATGGTATGGGTTGCCAACGATTCATGTTTGGCAGCAAGTGATATGTTGGACATTTATCTTTATTTCAGGATTTGTGTGGCCGTGGGGGATGAAAGGAAATTTGAGGCGCGGTCTGCGATTTAATTTATATGGATTTATTATTTCCATTGTTACACTAATTGTCATTCCATCAGAAACAATATGGTTTGGAATATTGAATTTTATGGGATGCGCGGTATTGTTAATGTTTCCGCTTCAAAAAATAGCGAAGAAAATTCCTCCCATTTTGGGGGTGGTAAGTTGTTTTTTGCTGTTCATATTTTGCAAGCAGATACAACATGGGTACATTGGAATCGGGGATATGTTGCAGATAGAAATTACCTCACGGCTTTATTCTGTAAAAATTTTAACTCCATTTGGATTTCCCTTTCTGGGCTTCCGGTCAAGCGACTATTTCCCTATATTGCCGTGGATTTTTTTGTACCTATGCGGATATTTTACTAACCAAATCTTTATGAAACATAAATCATGGCAGCATATAGCTTGTTATAAAATCCCCTTCATATCTGATATAGGGAGTAGAACGATATGGATTTATTTAATTCATCAGCCATTAAGTATGTTGATATGTCATTTGATTTTCGCATAATTATGGGAGGTTATTATGAGTACGATTCTAAATGTTGTTAGTGTTGAAAAATATTATGGCACAAAGGTCAACTTGAAAAAGGCGCTTGATCGCATTCAGTTTTCGGTAAATGTGGGTGAGTTTGTAAGTATTATGGGGCCGTCCGGCTCTGGAAAAACTACGCTGTTAAACTGTATATCGACGATTGATAGCATTAGTGCTGGACACATCTACATAAACAATGAGGACTTGGCCGCATTGCCTCTTGAAAAAATGGCGGCGTTTCGGCGAAATAATCTTGGCTTTATTTTTCAAGATTTTAATTTGCTTGATACGCTCAGTATTGAAGAAAATATTGCATTACCGCTATCAATTAAAAATATCCCTGCCAAAGAAATACAACAAAGTGTTCAGCTACTTATGCAGCAGCTTGGAATCACCGACATAGCCAGCAAATTTCCCCCGCAAGTATCGGGAGGGCAGAAACAGCGGTGTGCCTGTGCAAGAGCATTTATAAATCGCCCAAAGCTGATATTAGCTGACGAGCCTACGGGTGCTTTGGATTCTGTATCTACTGGACAGATATTGACCTTGCTTACCGAATTAAACAGACAGGAGCAAGCGACAATTCTCATGGTAACACATGATCCGCTTTGTGCGAGTTATGGGAAACGCATTCTTTTCCTTAAAGACGGACACCTTGTCAAAGAGCTTCACAGAGGACAAATGAGCAGAACTGATTTTTACCACGCCATTTTGTCGGAAATATCCGCACTTGGAGGTGAAAAGTAATGTTAAAGAAGCTGTCGAAACGTAATGCAAAAAGGCAAATGGTGGATTATATAATTTATATAATTACGCTTATAGTCACAGTAGCACTATTATTATCATTTAATATGATAATGTTTTCATCTGAAATAGCTGTGCTCTTAAAGGAGAAATCCATTCTTCCGCTTATAATCGTTATGGTTAGTATTTTAGTTGTGCTTATTATGAGCATGTTAGTAAATCACATCACAATGTTTATCCTCAAAAGGCGAAGCAAAGAATTTGGGCTTTATATGTTGCTAGGTATTGAAAACAGAAAAATAGCAAATCTGTTTGTTATGGAAAATAGATCAATTCACAGCATTGTATTGATAATTGGTTTAATTATTGGAACAGTTTTATATCATGCTATCAAAGCGATTATTTGCCATATATATGCCGTTCCCGTTCAGTTGTCTGTAGATTTTTCAGTAAAGGCTACGATCTTAACGCTACTATACATGAGTGCGATAGTTTTCTTTACCGAAGTTCGGACAAAACGTGCTTTTGGCAAGCTTACGGTTAAGGAATTGCTTTATTTAGATAATGCTGATATTGATGAAACTGAAAAGAACAAAAAAGGCACAGTTATGCGTGCTGTTTCTGCAATAGCAGGTGTTATTGGTTTTGCCATTCTTCTATTATCTATTTTTCAAAGTCGATCTGAAAACGAGGGCTTATTAGCTATTGTGCTTATTGCGATTTCTGTTTATGGTTTATTTACCTATTTATATCGACACTTTCTCTCTCGGTTGAAAAATATCAAGTGGAAATATGCCGGGAAACGGCTATTTATTTATCGGCAGCTTACCGCAAAAATGCGTTCTATGCTTCATCTTATGGCGGGTGTGTGTATCCTGATGACAGTTGCACTACTAATAATTGATTGGGGAATTTTCTTTGCTGGTAAAGTAGATGATCGCGTAAATGCGGTTGCTTTCGATGTCGGAATTTTCAGTGACGATAAAAATGCTGATTTTTCACAGCAACTATCATATTTAAGAAAAACTGACAAATTAAATTATTCATATGAATACCGTCTTTTTTCAGACGGTAATGACACATACTTTCAGCAGAGCCAAAAGGCAGTTCGAGGGAAATTGGGTTATTCTCTTTCCGGTGCAGATATAGATATTTTTATGTCTGTAAGTGATTATATGAATTTGCGGGAAATGCTTGGATTACCTAAAATCGCCGTAGATCAACAGTCATATATCCTGCATTGTTCCCCTGCTTATATCACATCACTTCAAGCGTATGTGAACGAAAACCCCGTATTGTTAGTAGGCGGTATTTCATATCGGTTTGGAGGAATTTATAGTGAAGATTTCCTACAGCAAGAACTACCCGGAAACGGAAACGGTGTTTTAATCATTGTTCCAGATAAAGCGGTTTCTGCGTTGGATATTCAAAAACAGGTGTTAGCAATAACGACACGCTCTGATCTTTCGCTGGCAGAAATCAACGAATTATCGGAAATAAACAACAATGTAGATATAGTTTCAAAAATCGGCGTTCGCAATCAATCGGCGCCTATGGCAGTTTACATGGTATTGCCAGCGTTTTATCTTGCTTTTGTATTGTGTGCTGTTGCTTGCACAATTCTTTCCGTACAGATTTTGAGTTATGCCAAAAAGGAAAGGCGTAGCTACTTGACATTGAATTATTTGGGGGTAGGAGTAAGTCAACAAAAGAAGCTACTAAAAAAACATCTGCTCCAGCTATACTTTCTCCCCGCTATCCCGGCAGCCTTTATAAATATTCTGAGTTTTCCTATGATGACAGGCTCCATAGCCAAAAACGCAAACGGGACACTTCAAATCATATCGCTATTCTCCAGAATAAAGCAATCATTCATTACAGTCAGCCTTTTTTTGATATTCCTAATGCTATACTATGTTGGAACTTTAATAATTTATGAACACTCGATTATGAACGGGCAATAACCTTAAAGGGATAAATTGATAGATAATAAAAAGTCTGACAACTAATGCCATAATGCGTATGCCAGACTTTTCTAGTGCAGAAATATAAGTTGTATATAGTTGTTTTGTGCTATTTTATAGTCTATCGCTAATACTTTTGCGATGATGAGAAGACGAATAACAAGAAACTGAAAGGATTGATAGCAAAATACTACGCAGTAAACAACATCAGGTTATCTCGCATTCATTTCATAGTAATTCACTTGTTTGATTCGATAGTATAAGTGTACTGTATATATGCTTATATTCAAGAACAGGGCAAAACAAATATATTATCCTGCGCCCATACCCAGTCAGCCATTTCATTATTCAGTACCAATCGTGCATATTCTAATGGATCATCAAGAGCAAGTGCATTAAGTGCGCATTGTGAGTTTGGTGTTGTGTTAAGTCCATCCTCTGCCTTATTGCAGTCAATCCGCAGGATATATCCCTCATAAAAGTTCACATCTATACAGTTATATTGTGCATTGTAAGTTGCATATATTATTCTCATTTTTATCCGTCCTTTCGTTCTGCTCGTTGTATAGCGGTTGTTATTGTGCTGTTGTTTGCTATTATTACATTATGTTTAAGAGCATATCTTTAATTCTGATTGTCAGTTTATATTGTGTTATTTGATGTTACTGTATTTTCTTTCCCTTGTTTTTTCCCTTGCGAGAGTTTGGAAAAGACCTTGAACGGATATAATATGATGTGATATGAAACGGTGGGTTGTTTTCAATAAATTTAGTGTTTTCAAGGGTTGTAGAGGAATACTATAACACCTTGTAAGTGTTAAAAATATCTGTTAAAATGGGGACATTAGAATCGGTATTTGCAATTATAGTTATTTCGGAAAACTTCTTTGATCGAGAATGGACCGAGATAGAACTTAAAAACTTTTTCAATCGACAAAATCGGAATGGTCAAAAATTGATTTTACCGATAGTGCATAATATAACCAATGAGGATTAAAAAAAGAAATATCCGTCGATAGCAGATATACAAGCAATTGATTCTAAAGATTATTCATGCGATGAGATTGCACTTTTGTTTGCGCAGCAATTGATAAAAAGATTGAAAGCATATTAAATATGTAAATTTAGGAGGAACATCATGTCACAATTCTACACAGAAGCCGACTATGAAAATTCAATAATAGAACTGTTTCAAAACATGGGATATCGGTATGTATATGCCCCTGATTTGGACAGAGATTTCAAAAGTCCTTTGTATGAAGATGAATTGTCTGCGGCATTACATAGAATCAACCCGAATATGCCGGAGAATGCGATTAATGATGCTTTGTACAAATTAAAGAATTTTGAAAATGCTGAACTTGTGCAGAAGAATGCTGTATTTATGGATTACATTCAGCATGGTATTGAAGTGCGCTTTTTTGTGAATGGTGAGGAACGTTCCGGTCTTGTGTATCTTGTGGATTATAATAATTGTGACAATAATTCCTTTGTGGTGGCAAATCAATGGACATTTATCGAGAATAGTAATAAGCGGCCGGATGTCTTGCTATTCCTTAATGGACTTCCTGTTGTTTTAATAGAATTGAAATCTCCGTCAAGGCAGGAAACTGATGCGTCGGAAGCATACACTCAGATAAGAAATTATATGCATGAAATCCCTTCTATGTTTATATATAACTGTATATGTGTTATGAGTGATCATTTAACATCAAAGGCAGGAACAATTACTTCCGGTGAAGACAGGTATATGGAGTGGAAGACAAAAGACGGTAATAAAGAGAACACACAATATGCTCAGTTTGATACATTCTTTGAGGGAATGTTTGAAAAAGAGAGATTGCTTGACATCATAAAGAATTTTATATGTTTTTCAAATGAAGGATTGAAGCAGAATAAAATATTAGCAGGTTATCATCAATACTTTGCGGTTAATAAAGCAGTACAGTCTACAAAGCGCGCCACTGAAACCGATGGCAAGGGTGGAGTGTTCTGGCATACTCAAGGTTCAGGAAAATCATTGTCCATGGTTTTCTATGCTCATTTACTGCAAGAAGTATTAGACAGTCCAACGATTGTTGTTCTGACAGACCGTAATGATTTGGATGACCAGCTTTATGGACAGTTTGCCAAATGTAAGGATTTTCTAAGACAGGAGCCTATGCATGCGGAAAGCAGAGAACATCTGAAATCTTTGCTTGATGGAAGGAAGGCTAACGGAATCATTTTTACCACTATGCAGAAATTTGAAGAAGCTCATGAACCTTTATCAGAGAGAAGGAATATTGTGGTGATGGCTGATGAGGCACATCGGGGACAATATGGTCTTAAGGAGAAGGTAAAGATTGTAGAAAATGAGGATGGTGAGAAAGAGGCTAAGATAGTTGTTGGCACAGCAAGGGTTATTAGAAACAGTTTGCCTAATGCGACATATATTGGATTTACCGGAACTCCGATTTCTATGAAGGATCGAAGTACGATAGAGGTTTTTGGTAATTACATAGATGTATATGATATGACTCAGGCGGTAGAAGATGGAGCAACCAGACCGGTATATTATGAGAGCCGGGTTATCAAATTGAAGTTAGATGAGAAGACTTTGCAAATGATCGATGCGGAATATGATATTATGGCAGATAATGCTGATCCGGAAGTTATTGCAAAGAGTAAGCGTGAACTGGGGCAGATGGAACAGATTCTTGGAAATGATAATACCATTGCCTCTTTGGTTGATGACATTCTTGAACACTATGAGAAACACAGGGCTAATCTGTTAACCGGTAAGGCTATGATAGTAGCGTATTCAAGACCGATAGCTATTAAAATATACAAACGGATTCTTGAGCTGCGCCCTTCTTGGAAAGAGAAGGTTGGAATTGTAATGACGGATAGTAACAAAGATCCGGAAGAATGGCGGGAGATTATTGGTAATAAGCGTCACAAAGATGAGCTTGCAAAGCAATTCAAGGACAATGACAGTCCTATGAAAATCGCTATTGTTGTCGATATGTGGCTTACAGGATTTGATGTGCCTTCGCTGGCGACCATGTATGTGTACAAGCCTATGAAAGGATATAATCTGATGCAGGCTATAGCCCGTGTTAATCGAGTGTATAGAGACAAAGAGGGTGGTCTTGTTGTTGATTATGTTGGAATAGCATCGGCATTAAGAGAGGCTATGAATGATTATACTGCCCGTGACAAGAAGAATTATGGCGATACAGATATTGCTAAGGTTGCTGAACCCAAATTCCTCGAAAAGCTTTCTATATGCCGTGATCTGTTTCATGGGTATGATTATTCCAAATTCATGGAGGGTACAGAACTTGAAAGGTCAAAAACAATCAGTGGTGCAGTTAATTTCATTGTAGCTGTTGATAAAGAGAGGGAAAGAGAAGACTTTTTGAAGGAAGCACTTATGCTTAGGCAGTCGTTATCCCTATGCTCATCTCTTGTTGAGGAAAACCTGCGAATAGAGGCTGCATTTTTTGAATCAGTACGAGTTTTGGTAATGAGATTGATGAATAACGGGGAGGGAAAGAAGATTTCCTTAACTGCCATGAATGACAGAATAAACGCACTTTTGGAACAGAGTATTAAGAGCAATGGCGTTATCAATCTTTTCTCAGATGTTAAAGGTGAGTTTTCACTTTTTGATCCACATTTCCTTGAAGAGATAGGGAAAATGCGTGAGAGAAATCTTGCGGTAGAACTTTTGAAGAAACTTATTTCGGATCAGGTTATCATTTACAAAAAAACAAATGTTGTGAAATCCGAGAAGTTCAGTGAGATAATACAACAGGCGATGAACAGATATCTGAATGGAATGTTGACCAATGAGCAGGTGATTGAGGAATTGTTGAACCTTGCAAAGCAGATTCAGGCAGCTCAAAAAGAGGGTGAAAAGTTAGGCTTGACTGCAGATGAACTGGCATTTTATGACGCATTGACTAAGCCGCAGGCTATTAAAGATTTTTATGAGAATGAAGAACTCATAGCAATTACAAAAGAACTTGCAGAAGCACTCAGAAATAACAGAACTATTGATTGGCAAAAACGCGAGTCTGCCAGAGCAAAGATGAGAATGATGATAAAGAAGCTGTTAAAGAAACACAAATATCCACCGGATGGAATGGATGATGCTGTTCAGACGGTTATGCTTCAATGTGAATTGTGGACTGATAATAACGATATGGATAGACGTGTAGGGTTCTATGCAGACAGGCTGATGCAATATGCAAAAGAATCCGGTAATGTATAATTGACGCATATTAGTCCATCGTTAATTAGGAGGAAAGTATGAGAAGAAAGAAGTTGATAATATGTGCAGTAGCAATGAGCATGATGCTTGGCTTGCTTACTGCGTGCGGGAATGGTGTAAATGGTGACAATCAAACCGGTATTACACAGGAAAATGATAATGCCGATGAACTAAGTAGCGATGAGGAATCTGCTGTAAATGAAGAAGGAATCGGCGCAGAAAATTCAGAAACAGAAAATGCAGATGTACAAAATGCAGATGCAGAAGGTGCCAGTACAGAAGCAGCTGATAATAATGATGAAGCTGCTGCTTTGGATTTTAGAAGTATCACAAAAGAGCAGTGTGCAAGTGAGTTGGATTCTCTGCGCTTGAATGAGCCGGCTGAGCCTGCAGTTACAGAGCTGCTGTCTGAGATGGCAAAGTGTGCAACATTTTCTAGAGTTATAGATGAGCAGGGCTGTATTTTCAAGGATATGGATTCCTACAGGAAGGGTGCACTCAGAGGCCAAATGTATAAGGATATTATGTGGGAGGGAACTGCATTTTTCAGTGCAATAACTGTTTCAGATGCAGGGGGCAAATATGATGCCGACAAGATTATTCCTGTTGATGAGGCAAAGAGGTTTTTTGACGAGGTATACGGGGAAGAGGATTTTACTGCCGATGAACATATTGAGATTATTGAGGATGGATATGTTATGCTTTCCTTTGGCGATGGTGATCCATGGGAGTATATTGAACATATGCAGATTTTTGAAGACGATCACTTTTATCTGTTGACAGGACCGGCTTTTTATGAGGATAACGGTGGAAGCCAGTCATATATGGGATATGCGGATATTCTTTTTGCAAAAAATCCTGACAGCAGATACGGGGTAACAATGATATACGGCCGTTACAGAAAAGAAACCGTTAAGGTGTCAAATACAGAGGCTTCTTCTAATCTGTCGGCTGCAAATGGCAAAACATACGATGCGGCTAATCTTATTGACGGAAATTACGAGACGGCATGGGTAGAGGGTGTAGCAGGAGTTGGAATAGGTGAAACAATAACACTTCATCTTGGAGAAGTATCTGATGTCTATGGTATTCAGTTATATAACGGCTACCTTGCAAGCGGGGATTTGTTTGAAAAGAATGGTAAAGTTACCGAAGTTTCGGTTGATTTTGGCGGGGGAATGGTCGTAGAAAAAGAGCTGTATGGTATTTATTACGGGTGGGGGTCTGCGGAGAATCTGGCATCATTTAATCTTAATAAGATAGAGTTAGATAAACCGGTCGCAACAGATACGATAGTTATCACCATTAAAAATGCTGAAGCAGGAAATAAGTATGATGATACCTGCATAAGTGAAATAACAGTATATTAAGGAAAAGTATTAAATGATTTTGGTTATTGACATTTGAACAAAAAGTTTTATACTGATTATGTGTTCCAAGGGAGGAACATTTAACTTATATGAATCAGATATTATATGAATAATGATTTATAAGAAGCAAGGGTGTTTCGAGGTCCGTACTCGAAGCACCCCTTTTTGCGTAAACAATGAGTCAAGGTACATATCTTGTGCTTGTACAAAAGATATGTACTTTGACGAATGTCCGACATCGAACAAACTTGTTTGTGAGATGCGCGTAAACAATGAGCCATGCGCCACGATGAAGCGAAGCGGAATCGAGGTGGGCATGGATGACGATAATATACAAGAAAGGCGGAATTCATTATGAGCAATCTTCATGAAGAGTGTGGTGTGTTTGGAATATTTTCACCAAGGGAATACCGAATCGCTAATGATGTATATTACGGTCTGTACGCCCTGCAGCACAGAGGACAGGAAAGCTGTGGGATAGTTGTTAATGATGACGGACTGTTTTTCTCGCACAAGGATATCGGACAGGTAAGTACCGTGTTTGATTCTGAACAGATCGAAAAGCTTCCGAAAGGGAGAATTGCTGTCGGACATGTGAGGTATGGAACGACCGGTGGTAACAACAGGAACAACTGCCAGCCGATTGAGGTGAACCACCAAAAGGGTAAGATGGCATTAGCTCACAATGGCAATATCAGTAATGCATATACATTACGAAATGAATTAGAACTTACGGGAGCAATATTCCATTCCACATCAGATACAGAGATTATTGCATATATTGTGACAAAAGAAAGACTTAAGACCCCATCCATTGAGAAGGCAGTTCTTGAAACGATGAATTACCTTGAGGGTGCATATTCTATTGTTCTTATGTCTGCCACAAAGCTAATTATTGCAAGAGATCCCCATGGATTCAGACCACTCTGCTACGGTAAATGTTCAGATGGAAGATATGTTGCCGCATCAGAGACCTGTGCTCTTGAGGCGGTTGGTGCGGAATATATTAGTGATGTAAGACCGGGTGAGCTTATTGTATTTTCAGATGATGGAGTTACTAGCTATACCGATCATTGCGAAAAGAAAAATAGACAGACATGTATTTTTGAGTACATATATTTTGCAAGACCTGATTCGGTAATAGACGGTGTTTCAGTACATGCGGCAAGGGTCAAGGCAGGCCGTATTCTTGCAAGGGAATATAAGGTGGATGCAGATGTGGTGATAGGAGTTCCGGATTCGGGGCTTGATGCGGCACTGGGATATTCAAGGGAGTCGGGAATACCTTACGGAATAGGTTTTATCAAGAATAAATATATTGGAAGGACATTTATTTCTCCCACACAAAATGAGCGCAGTGACCAGGTGAGGATCAAGCTGAATCCCATCAGGGAAACGGTTGAGGGCAAGAGAGTTATCCTTGTGGATGACTCCATTGTAAGAGGTACAACCAGCGGACGGATTGTTAAGCTGCTAAGAGATGCTGGGGCAAAGGAGATACACATGATGATATCTTCACCTCCGTTTACCAATCCGTGTTATTATGGGACGGATATTGACACAAAGGAAAATCTTGTGGCATGCCATCATACTGTGGCGGAAATTGCAAAATTAATCGGTGCAGATTCACTGGGTTATCTTCCGATAGAAACATTGCATGAATTAGTGGGACATAAGGGTTTTTGCAATGCATGCTTTACAGGAGAATATGCAACGGCTATTCCTGAGAATGTTAATAAAAACAGATTTGAAAGAAGGCTGTCGGAGCGGAGTGTTTAATAAGTATTGATACATGGAATAAACAATAAACAAGAAATTAACTGTAGATAAAATTCAGATGTTTATTTCGCAAAAAAACATAAGCATCGAAGATGCTTATGAAAAAGTGAACTGTGTGTACATAAAAGGCTTCATTAAGCGGGCAAAAACATAAAGCTACAGGCGATGTGAAAATGAATAACAGAGATGAATATAGTAAATGCCAATATTAGAAAAGGGATATAAGGAGGAGCGTATGACAAAGTACATTTTTGTTACAGGTGGAGTTGTTTCGGGACTGGGAAAGGGAATTACAGCGGCGTCACTTGGCCGCCTGCTAAAGGCGAGAGGACTTAAGGTGGCGGCTCAGAAGCTGGACCCGTATATCAATGTTGACCCCGGAACCATGAGTCCCTATCAGCATGGTGAGGTGTATGTGACTGAGGATGGCGCAGAAACTGACCTGGATCTTGGACATTATGAGAGATTCATTGACGAGGATCTTAACAAGTATTCCAATCTTACATCAGGAAAGGTGTACTGGAATGTTCTTAATAAGGAACGCCGTGGTGAGTATCTTGGTTCAACGGTTCAGGTTATCCCGCATATAACAAATGAGATCAAAGAGTTTGTATACAGGGTTGGCAATGAAACAGATGCGGATGTGGTCATAACAGAGATAGGCGGTACGATTGGTGATATCGAATCTCAGCCATTTATAGAGGCTGTCAGGCAGATATCATTGGAGGTTGGAAAAGCTAACAGTCTGTTTATTCATGTTACACTGGTTCCCTATCTGCACGGCTCCGACGAACACAAATCAAAGCCTACACAGCATTCGGTAAAAGAGTTACAGGGAATGGGTGTAAGACCTGATATAATAGTGCTGCGATGTGATGAGCCTTTGGAGGAATCAATTTTCAAGAAGATATCCATGTTCTGTAATGTCAGTGAGGACTGTGTTATTGAGAACAGGACACTTCCTAATCTGTATGAGGCACCTCTTATGCTGGAGGAAGCACATTTATCGGAAGTGGTCTGCAGGGAGTTAGAGATAGATGCTCCTGAACCTGATCTTACAGAGTGGAAGAATCTTGTCACTAACATTGCCAGCAGGGATAAGGAAGTGACCATCGGTCTTGTGGGCAAATATGTTCAGCTTCATGATGCATATCTCTCTATTGCTGAGGCGCTTAACCATTCAGGCTTTGCTCTTAACGCCCATGTGAATATTGACTGGATAGATTCAGAGGAATTAAATGATTCAAATTACGAAGAACGGCTGAAAGATCTGAAGGGAATAATTGTTCCCGGTGGTTTTGGTGACAGAGGAATAGAGGGTATGATCCTGGCAGCGCAGTATGCAAGAACCAATAAGATTCCTTACTTCGGTATTTGTCTCGGAATGCAGATTGCTGTTATCGAATACGCAAGAAATGTGGCAGGGCTTACGGATGCATGTTCAGGAGAATTTCATGATGCAACTGATGTGAAGGTAATAGATTTCATGCCGGGACAGTCGGATAGTATTGATAAGGGTGGAACATTAAGGCTTGGAAGCTACCCATGTCATATAGCTGCCGGAACATTGATGGAGAAATGTTATGGCATTTTGGATATTAATGAGCGTCACAGGCACAGATATGAGTTCAATAATGAATACAGGGATGTACTGACAGAGAGCGGTCTTGTCATATCAGGTCTTTCACCGGACGGAAAACTTGTGGAGACTGTTGAGGTTAATGTTCATCCGTTCTACCTTGGTGTTCAGTTCCATCCTGAATTCAAATCAAGACCTAACCGTCCACATCCAATATTTAAGAAATTCGTGGAAACGGCGTTGAAAATATAGACTTTATTTTTATGACATGGTATTCTAAAATCAAAGATAAAAGTCGTTAAAGCGACATCAACAATTTATCTACTTGCAAAAAAAACATTGAAACACTGTGGTTTGAATGACAGAAAAGGGGCGGCATTTTTTATGATACTCAATACGAATTTTGTATACCTATTGGCAGCGGTAGGACATATAGTTTGCGGCATTACGGATTGTATGCTGGCATATACACCTAACGGCAGATTTGACATGAAGGATGCTGAGGATAATGATAAGATGTCAGCAATATTCGAAGGAATGTCATTAAAAAGATTGGAGGCTGCCGGAGTTCTTGGTGTGATAGCACTCACAGTTTCCACTTTTGGTTTTATAGCATTAAGCCGCTGGATGAAGGATTACTCCGGCACAGCCTCCATGATAATGTACATAACAGGGCTTGCATTTATTGTTCCCATTACTGCCCATCATATATGCTGCAGTGTGGTTGAATGGTTTTACGTGAAGCTTGGAAGAGATAAGGATGCGCTCTCTAACGTGATGGAGTTTTTTAAGAACACAATTATTACTGCAGGCATTGGCTATGTCAGCCTGGCGGTTTTTTCAATCACCATGGTTTGCATGATTGTTACAGGTCATACTGATCTTCCAAGGTGGGCGGCATTGTTTGCCACATTACCGTTATATCTGATTCTTTCTCCTACGAAAATTCAGGCAAAAGGAAATGTAGCCAATGCAATAATGTTTTTGTTTATGTTTTTTGCAGTATGAGATATAGAGGGATGTTTTTTAATTATCTTTCTTCATATAACCCACACACATTATGAACATTATGAGAGAACAAACAGTCATACCCGCAAATGCGGTATTCAGACCATGTATTGCAGCACTGTCTCCGTAATGCCTGGCACCTGCAGAAGAGACAAAGGTCATGATTCCGACAAAGACAGCCGAACCGACAGCCCCGGCAATCGTTCTAAGAGATGTAATCAAAGCATTTCCGTCAGCAATCTGTTCCGCACTGACCCCGGAGACTCCCCATGTTACAAATGGCATCATCATACAGCCAATGGCAATGCATCGAATCACAAAGAGTGCAGATGCAACCCATACAGGAGTAGAAATTGTAATAAATGACATCCCAAGAGAGCTGAAGAAGAGCCCGATAGTACCGCATACCGCAAGCTTTTTCATTCCCAGTTTGTCATATATTTTCCCTGCGAATGGACTAACGATAGCCATCGCAAGTGAGCCGGGTAATGTTGCCAGACCTGAAATGGTCGCAGATTTTCCAAGGATCGTCTGCACATAAATAGGCATGATCACAGAGCCGCCCATCATTATAAAATATAAGAACATGCTTCCGAGTACACTGATGGTAAACTGCCTTTGGCGAAAGACCCTAAGCTCTAAAAAGGGCTGTTTTATGTGAAGCTGCCTGTAGACAAAATAGATACTGCCGATTACACCAATGATAAGAGGAACATAGGCTTCAGGATTTGTAATGCCTCGGCTTATATTTCCGATTCCCAATGTCAAGCCACCGAAAGCAAAGGCACTAAGTATAAAGGAAAGTACATCAAACTTCCTGATTTCAGTATCAAGTACATCATCAAAGCAGAGAAAAGCAAACAAAAGTGCAGCCGCCAAAATACAGAGTGTCACTATGAATATCATGCGCCATCCAACTGTATCAACGAATAATCCGGCAATTGTTGGTGCAATGACAGGAGCTGCTCCAACGGACAGACCGTACCATCCCATGATGGTACCCTTCTTTTCAGGCGGATAAATTGTAAGAAGTACAACCTGTGCTAAGGAAGTCGTAATACCATTACTGCAGGCCTGTAGGATTCTGCCGGCCATAAGCATTGGAAATTGATGTGCTGTAGTACACACTATGAGACCTGCCACCAAAATAAAAAGAGCTGTAATATAGAGTTTTTTTGTGGGAAAACGTGTGATTAAAAAGGCTGTCAGAGGCATTGTGATTCCCATGACGAGCGAATAGATACTTGTAAGCCATTGTCCCCTTGCTGCATCAATTCCAAATTCAGCAATAATCGGTGGTAGTGCGGTTGTAAGGGCAGTTGAAAGAAAAGAAGTAGCCACACAAATTATTAACAGATTCAAAAAAATCAACGTACGTTTTTGGGGATTTATATTCATGATTTGCCTCCTGATATATATGAACATTAGCATTTGTCCATTGACTGTAATTTACAGTATAATTGTAATATATATAAAAACAATCAACAATTTTTAAACATTTGTTGGGTTATTCTTTTGTGCTGCATAAGGAGATAATTTTGATGAACATAAAAAATAACAAGAGAAAACGTCAATCCATGGAAAAAATCACAAAAGCTTTTATTGATATGCTGCAAACACAGGAACTGCACAAAATCTCTGTGACTGATATTTGTATGCGTGCCGGTCTTAACCGTACTACTTTTTATGCGAATTATATGGATATATACGATCTGGCAGATAAGGTGCTGGACTCATTAAGGGATGAAGTTGAAAAATTATACTCTGAAGAAATCACACAGTCATTTAGTATCGACGGATATGAAAAAATATTAAACCATATCTATGAAAATCAAATTCTTTATCGAAGCTGTTTCAAACTCGGAATGGAAGAGCTTCCCATTTTACAGTATGATATAAATGCTGCGGCAGGATACTTCGACAATCAGTACATACGATACCATATTGAATTTTTTCGTGGAGGTTTTAACCGCATTGTCAAGCTGTGGCTGGAAGATGGCTGTAAAGAATCACCACTGACGATTTCAGAAATAATACATCAAGAGTATAAAGCAAGAATTTGAACTATTTTTCTATACATTATCATTTGAATGACTTATGATTTATTTTTATATGTATATTATAAGTTTAATTTTCTGAAAAATCTGTTTTTCAGTCGATATTTAAGTGTACATTTATGCAATAATATATATTTTATATATCCCAACAATGCTACCTTGAATAAATAGTATTTTTTATCCTTTTAAATTTGCTCATAAGAAAATGGGGATGCATAGAAGGATTTTGACACGTTAATAATATAAATGCAATTCAAAATTGCGTATAATACAAATAAAAGGTGGATATAATGTAATTATATAATAGAAATGCAAAAATATATTGCATAAAAAATAAAAAGGTGGTATCCTATGGTTAGGATGACAAAGGAAGGTTGTGCCAATATGAAGATTCAAGCTGTTTTAATTGATGGTTTTAAGAATTTATCAAATGTGAGAATAACTTTTGATAATATCACTGCACTTGTTGCATTAAATAATTTTGGAAAATCAAATGTGTTAGATGGTATTGACTTTGGATTGGATTTCATTAGGGCTTCAGTAGATCATAAAAAAGAAATGATGGGCAATTCAAATGTAATTCCTATTAATCGAAGTATGATTGGAAGAAATTATAAATATGAAATAGAAATATCTACTGATATTGATGATAATGAATATATTATCCGGTATGGTTTTGAGTTTGAGTGGAAAGATAACGAAGATAAAGAGCCAAGAATTGTATCTGAGTTTTTGAAAGTTAAACTTAATGAAAAAGGGAAAAAGTTTACCCAATTAATTAACAGAACGGTTGATACGGCTTTATATAAAAGCTCCGAGACCGGAAGGTGTTCAGCAAAGATTAATGTTGGGGAAGCAGAATTGGTCGCAAATAAGTTAAGGGCATATGATGAACTGTATTATGCTACGATTATTTCGAAACTTAATGGGATGAAAATATATATGGAAAATAATCTTGATGCAAAGAATTTTTATTGGCCAGATCCCATAATACGTAAAGGTTTTGAAAATGAAATGATAAATGCTGATAATTTACCGCGGATTATATATAATTTACAAAAACATAACCCGGATAGGTTTGAATTGTTGAAAGATGTGTACTTTCAGTTGTTTCCTGATATTGAGGATGTTATTGTTAAGAATTATAAAATAAATGCAGGGGAAAGTGGGCAACTTTCGGAGGATACACCGTTTATATTTACTAATTCTATATATGTGTTGTTTGTTAAAGAAAAAAATTTAGCTAATCCGGTTAATTTCTCAATGATGTCAGACGGAGCAAAAAGAGTTTTTATGATATTGACCAAGATAATTGTGTCTAGTGTCAGCAATATTTCATTGATAGCAATAGAGGAACCGGAGAACTCTGTTCATCCCGGTTTGTTTCAAGCATACATTCAAATCATTGATCAGTTGTTAGATGACTGTAAAGTTATCATTACAAGTCACTCGCCATATATTATCAGTTATTTGGATTCATCTTGGATTCATGTTGGTATGAATAGAAAAGCTGGGGTGGCCGAGTTTTTTACATTTAAGAAGTCAGGTCAGAAACAGCTTGAAAATGATGCGGCTGGTTTTAATATGAGCATGGGAGACTATCTGTTTTCAATGCTCGCAGATTCAGAAAGCAATATAAGCGATTATTTGGAGTGTGATGCCGATGAGTAAATGCCTTGTACTTTTTGTGGAGGGTGATACAGAGGTTGAATTTTATAAACAGATAATTGCTAATGCCAGAAAGTTACATCCTGCCGGAAGATTTAATACAAGTATTGAATATAGAAACGTAAAAGGTGTGGGTGGCTTTAAAAGTAATGCTCTCAGGAAATTTACAAAAGAGATTAAAACAAAATATGATGATAATTGCAAATTTACAATCGTATTATGTAGTGACACGGATGTATTTGATTTTGCTCCTAAGCCACCAATCAAATGGGATGAAATAGAGAAGGAGCTTTTAGCTAACGGAGCTGATAAGATTATACATATCCAGGCAAAGAGTTCTATTGAAGATTGGTTTTTATATGATCTTGAAGGTATTTTAGGATTCTTAAGATTGGGTAAAAACACAAAAGTATCAGGAAAGAATGGATATGATAAGCTTCAGCGTTTGTATAAACAAGCCAATAAAATTTATTATAAAGGAATACGAAGTAACGGTATGATAGGACGTCTGAATATCGATAAGATTGCAGATGCAGTAAAAGATCAGTTAAATCCTTTGTATAAGGCTCTTGGCATAGATAAAACTGAATAATCAAATTAATAATAACAAAGAAAGTATTTTAAGAGATATTCAAAAGGAGAATGGCATATATCGGTATCAATATCAGGATGCAGACAAAATTAAGCACAAAATGTCGGGAAGCCTCCGACACAATAAGTTAAGATAACCATACATTCAGGTTGGAGGTACACATATGAACTGGGTTAAGATTATTAAGGATGCCATATCATACATTGAGGATAACATCACTGAGGATATTACGGTCGTAGGAATTGCAGGTGAGATCAATACATCCGCATTTTACTTCCAGAAGGGCTTTTCCATGCTTTGCGGATATACCGTTGGAGAGTATGTGCGTATGAGAAGGCTTTCCCTTGCGGGAGAGGAGCTGCTGTCATCAGGCATTAAGGTGATCGACCTTGCTTTGAAGTATGGTTATGATTCTCCTGACAGCTTTACAAAAGCATTTACCAGGTTTCACGGAAGTACTCCAACTGATGTAAGGAGAGGAGGCGTGATGTTAAAGTCATTTGCCCCGCTTCATATCAAATTAACATTGGACGGAGGTAGTGCTATGGAGTACAGAATTGAAAAGAAACCGGCATTTAAGGTGATGGGTGTTGAGCGTACATTTGCTTACGATGTAGCGAATGAGGAGATTCCCAAGTTCTGGGACAAGGAATTCATTCAGGCAGCGGAAAGACCGGTGATGGGAATGTATGGTATATGCTATGACGAGGAAATGGCAGGTGAACAGTTCCGCTATATGATTGCGGATGACTTTGATGAATCGACGGCTGAGGCAAAGAAGCTTAAAATACATGACATTAAGGAGCATACATGGGCGGTCTTTTCGTGCAGGGGTGCAATGCCGCTTCCATTGCAGGAGGTGAACCGTAGAATATTCTCAGAGTGGCTTCCAGCGAGCAGCTATGAAATTGCGGAGGGCTACAATATTGAGTATTACAGTAACCCTGCGGACTACAAGATGGGCATGCAGGATCCGGAATACTATGCAGAGGTATGGATTCCGATCAAGGAGAAATGATACAATTTTTAATTTAACAAGACAAAGATTTTTATGAAGTCCATAACACAAGTATAAGCACTTGTATTATGGACTTTACCATTTTTATTAACAGACTTCTTTATTTAATCAAATAGTAATACCCATTGTTCCTCTTGTACTCTATCACATAATGCTTAGGTACCTTAGACAAGGGCTTATTTTGAGCACCGGGTTTATCTCGGAAATTATAATATATTGACAATCTTAATTAAACTGCCTATAATAAAACAAATGTTTTAAAACGTACGTTGCAGAAAGGAGGGCAATATGCCGCCAAGAGCCAAATTTACAAAGGAAGAAATTATAGATGCCGGACTTGCTATCTTAAGAAAAGATGATATTTCTTCTGTTACAGCCAGGGAAATAGGAAAATATCTGAACAGCTCATCGAGACCGATTTTTACCGTTTTTGATAATATGAGTGAAGTGTTTGACGGAATTGAACAGAAAGCGCGTGAGATATATACCGGGTACGTCAACCAAGGCTTGCAAAAGGAAATAGCGTTTAAGGGTGTAGGTCAGGCATATATCGAATTTGCCATAAAAGAACCAAAGCTTTTCAAACTGCTGTTTATGAGGGAGCTTCCGGATGATATTGGTGTGAATAAGATTCTTCCGGAAATTGATGACAATTATTCGGTCATATTAAAGTCGATTACGGACAGTTATCCGATATCAAAAGACGATGCTGTCATGCTCTACAGACATCTGTGGATATATTCCCATGGTGTTGCAACGCTTTGTGCAACCTCCATGTGCAGATTCACAGCCGAGGAAATAGGAGATATGCTCACAGAGGTATTTGTATCATTATTAAAAAGAATTTTGACGTAACATATAGTTGATACCCCCTCATCCGTCGGCTTCACCGCAACCTGTCTTCGTTCCACTCCGGTTCGCGCAGAATCAAAGTCCACAGGACTTCGTGCGCGCCCAGTAGGGGAAGGCTGAAAAACAATAATTATCAAATCAATCATATGTTGTGACATAGTCTGAAAAAGTTAATTGGGAGGTACTTAGGAATGATAGATGTACAGGGATTGATAAAGTATTATGGAAAAGGAGAGAGCCGTTTTAAGGCTTTAGATGACGTTTCCGTTCAGATTGATGATGGAGAATATGTTGTGATTCTCGGAGCATCAGGATCGGGTAAGTCAACATTTTTGAATGTTATTTCCGGTCTTGAGACTATGGATGGCGGAACGGTTGCCTATGATGACAGGCATATTGAGAATATGAGCGAGAAGGAATTGACAAGGTTCAGAAAGGATAACACTGCATATATTTTCCAGCAGTATTATCTGCTTCCGCACCTTAATGTAGATAAGAATGTCAAAATGGGGGCTGATCTTCAGGACAACAGAGATTACCATAAGCTTATTGAAGCGGTAGGCTTGGGGGATAAGCTTAGAAAATTTCCGGATGAATTAAGCGGCGGGGAGCAGCAGAGAGTTGCAATCGCCAGAGCACTTGCGAAAAAGCCTAAGATACTGTTTCTTGACGAGCCGACGGGTGCGCTTGATGAAAAGACCGGAAGGCATGTACTTGACTATATCATCAGGCTTCATAAGGAGCAGCATTTTACGATGATAATGGTGACACATAATGCGAATATTGCAGAAACGGCAGACAGGGTGATCAGCATGAACAGCGGGACGATAGTGGACATTACAGAAAACAATAATAAAAAGAATGCTTATGAGATTGGGTGGTGAGATAAATGATCGTGAGTATTAAGGATAGTGTGAAGCTGTTTGGTATTTCCATTATGGCATGCTGTGCCGTTACGGTATGTAACCTGTTTTTGAATTATTATATTGATCTTACTGCGGTCAAGGACTTGATAGACAATCCTTATTCGCAGACGTTTTATGATGCACAGTTGATGACTGCCAAGGTGGTATGCGCTGTAAGTGGAGGCTGTCTGCTGCTTACAACTGTCGTTATGCTTTTTTTCTACATCAAGCATTATATCGACAGTCACTCCAAAGAAATAGGGATATTGAAGGCGCTTGGTTATTCCGATATTAGGATTGCAGGTGGATTTTCTGTATTTGGTCTTAGTGTGTTTGTGGGATGTATTTTGGGATATCTGCTTTCATTTGCACTGATGCCCTCATTTTATCATATACAGAATAAAGATGAATATCTGCCGGATTTTTCTGTTCATGTTCATTACAGTCTGTTTGTGTATTTGGTGATTGCACCCACAGTATTTTTTGGATTATTGGCAGTGTGCAACAGCGTGATGAAATTACGGCAGCCATGTATCAATCTGTTAAAAGGAATCGTAAATCGTAAAGGGAGAAATTATACCGGCAAGGATGGAAAAGCATTCGTTGATGATATGAAAAATGCTGTGTTGAAAAGCCGTAAAACCTTAGTGTTCTTTATTGCATTTTCTTCCTTTTGTTTTTCGGCGATGATACAGATGGCATCAAGCATGGACGAGCTTGCAAGTGAGATGATGGGCTTAATGATACTGATTATCGGTATTGTGCTTGCATTTACAACACTTTATATTGCTACCACCGCTGTGATCCGGTCTAATCAGAAGAACATTACCATGATGAGGGTTTTCGGCTATCAGAGTTCAGAATGTAAGCATTCTGTTCTTGACGGCTATCGTCCTGCCGCGTATATCGGATTTATCGCAGGCACGGCTTATCAGTATCTTCTTTTGAAAATCATGGTTGAAATAGTCTTTTCTGATGTTGAAAATGTTCCCGACTTTGAATTCGATGTTGCCATGTTTTTTATTACACTTGGTGTATTTATAATCGTTTATGAGGGAATTATGATGATCTATGGCCGCTATATGAGAAAGATTTCGCTAAAGCAGATCATGAGTGAATAGCTGCTGTCTATAATTTAAGGTCTGGCTTTCGAAAAAAGAGTAAATTTACTTTGACATTTTGATACTCATATCATATCATATAGGTATGAATTTTAAGTATAAACTGCTGCTATAAACTTCTAGTATAAATTTCCGGAATTCTTTATCACAATATTTATTAACAGTTTATATATATTTTCTATATTATAATAATAATTACAGAATATCGAGGGTAGAAAAATGTTACAAAGGATTATCAATTATGCTTTATATGGGGATACAGACAAGGAAAATTATCTGTCAATAAAAGAAAAGATAGAAAGCTCTAACAGGATAACTGCATTTGTATTTGCATCCGTTGCTACGATCCTTATTGGGATTATGTATATACTTTCATATAGTCAGGAAGGGTTTGCATCATCAAAGCCGGTATATATTTTTGGAATAATATTTTCACTTATTCAGATCGTAGTATCATTGCTTGGCAAGAAAAAATCATTTCTTACATATGTATCCGTATATATGGCTATATCCGTATTTCTCATATATGGTATAGCGATTGCCACACTTACAAGACCGGAGGAGCAGACGGTAACATTTATGGTTATGCTTATTTTTGTTCCGCTGATATTTATAGACAGACCTGTAAGAATGGCATTGTTTCTGATACTATATATTATTGTATTTATTGTAATGGCATATAGGACCAAGAGTGGAAGTGTGCTCTCGGTGGATGTTACGGATGCAGTGATTTTTGGTCTTTTGTCCATTGTTTCTGAGTCGGTCGTATACAGAGCTAAGATAAAGGGTTATGTGCTGGAAAATCAGCTGCACATTATGAGTGAAACAGATCAGCTTACAGGACTTAATAATCGTAACTGTTATGAATGGAGAATCTGCAATTACGCAGAACTGTACAGCCGTTCAATATGCTGTATCTATATTGATGTAAATGGGCTTCATGAATTGAATAATACCAAAGGCCATAAGGCAGGTGATGAAATGCTGCAATATACTGCCGGTATTGTGAAAAAGATTTTTGGAAAACGCGACACCTACCGCATTGGCGGTGATGAATATGTAGCCTTTGTATTGGATGGAAGACAGGATGATATCAAAGAGCGGATTTCGGAGATGAATGCCCAGGTTATTGAGAAGGGGTATCATGTTGCAGTGGGTTATGAATTTGTAGATCATAAGGGAGTGGATATTAACAAGCTCATAATAGAGGCTGAATCCAAGATGTATAAGGATAAATCAGAGTACTATAAGAAGCATGACAGGCGTGCAAGGTAAGGATAATAAATAGTTGGAAGTAAGTTATTAGGGAGACAGGGGGGGTTCCAAAGCGAAATCCACCAAAATATAATCCGTGTATTCATTTTCGGCAAATGTTTTGTTGAGTTTTTTAACGAAATAAGAAAATGTTATATTGTATCTGTACCAGTCGCTGATTGTATCTGTCAAGAAAATAGTTGACTTTTTCGCTCAAACCTATATACTATATGTAGTGTTCCAAAGGCGGAGCGATTATAGATATTATGTTACAGACCGAATTTGTTATATCGGTTAATTCAATAGAGATAACATTAAGAAGCAAGGGTGTTTCGAGGTCCGTACTCGAAGTACCCCTTTCTTTTTAAGGAGGAAAACAATGGAAAGAAAATTGATTCTTGAAGATGGAAGCGAATATCTTGGATATGGATTCGGTTCAAACCGTGATGCCGTATGTGAGATTGTGTTCAACACCTCAATGGTGGGATATCAGGAGATTGTTTCGGATCCGTCATATACCGATCAGGCAATTGTAATGTCATATCCTCTGATTGGCAATTATGGCATAACTGATGAGGATTTTGAGAGTAAACTGCTTAATATTGGAGGGCTTGTTGTAAGGGAAGTAAATGATTCCCCATCGAATTTCCGTTTCACAAGAACCTTGTCGGAACTTCTTGAAGACGGGGATGTACCGGGAGTATATGGCGTGGATACAAGAAAGCTTGTAAGAAGCATAAGAGACATTGGCTCAAGGAAGGTGCTTATCACGGATGCAGCCACCACCCTTGAAGAAGGAATGAATATTCTGAAAAAGACAGAGCTTAGGCATGATGCTGTTGCAAGGTGCAGCTGTAAGAAGAAATGGTATGCGAGAACAAGCAATCCCATATACAATGTAGTGGCTATAGACTGTGGAATGAAGATGAATATAGTGAGGGAGTTCAACCATCATGGGTGTAATGTGACGGTAGTTCCATATAATACCGAAAGTGATGAGATTCTTGGTATGAAGCCGGATGGAGTGTTCATATCAAATGGTCCGGGAGATCCCGAAGATGTTAAAGAGGTAATAGAAACTCTTAAGGATATACATGGAAAGGTACCTCTTTTTGGAATATGTCTCGGTCATCAGCTTATTGCACTTTCCTACGGAGCCAAGACCTATAAGCTGAAATTCGGACACAGAGGCGGCAATCATCCTGTCAAGGATATCAGGACAGGCAAGGTTGAGATAACCAGCCAGAACCACAGTTATGCGGTGGATGAGGATTCTCTTGAAGGTACAGGTCTTTCGGTATCACATATCAATCTGTTGGATAATACGGTTGAAGGCCTTTATAATGATGAGGATAGCGTATTCTCGGTTCAATATCATCCGGAGAGTGCACCTGGTCCTCAGGACAGTACATATCTGTTTGAACGTTTTATTATGAATATGCAGCAATTCGGAGCCAAGTAATTATAATTAGAAGAGCAATATCAGATGCGTGCATATGATATTGCGAAGCTGATTATAATAATTTGGCGAGAAACCACACCGAGGAAATGCGGAGCATTTACGAGGTGAGTGCTCAGAATTACAAAAAAGCCAAGCAATTATAATTAGAAGAGCATTAAGAATGCCAAGTAATATTGATATAGAAACAGATTATCGAAAACGGAGGATAGATAAATGCCCAAGAGAACGGATATTAGTAAAATTCTTGTCATAGGTTCAGGTCCGATAGTTATCGGACAGGCGGCTGAGTTCGACTATGCGGGAACACAGGCGTGTCTTGCGCTTAAGGAAGAGGGGTATGAGGTTGTGCTTGCCAATTCCAATCCTGCTACCATCATGACTGATACAATGGTTGCAGACAAAGTTTATATGGAGCCCCTTACACTTGAGTTCATGGCGAGGATATGCCGTTATGAGAGACCTGATGCAATAGTCCCCGGGATTGGCGGGCAGACTGGTCTTAATCTTGCCATGCAGCTTAATGATAAGGGTGTGCTAAATGAATGTGAAATTGAACTTCTCGGAACCAATGCAGCCAGTATAAAATGCGCAGAGGACCGTGAAGAGTTCAAAGAGCTTTGTGAACGAATCGGCGAACCGGTGGTTCCGTCTCAGATCACATATACCATTGAAGAAGGATTAAATGCTGCAAAGGAGATTGGCTACCCTGTGATTTTAAGACCTGCATTTACACTTGGAGGAACAGGGGGCGGCTTTGCTTATAATGAGAAAGAGATGCGGGAGATGATGGCTAATGCACTTGCGCTTTCTCCGGTTCATCAGGTGCTTGTGGAAAAAAGTATTAAGGGTTACAAGGAGATCGAGTATGAGGTCATGAGGGATGCCAATGATACGGCAATAGTTATTTGTAACATGGAAAACCTTGATCCCGTTGGAATCCATACAGGAGATTCAATAGTGGTTGCTCCAAGCCAGACCCTTACCAACAAGGAATACCATATGCTACGTGACAGTGCCTTGAAGATTATACGCGCCCTTGGCGTTAAGGGGGGGTGTAATGTTCAATTTGCACTTGATCCACAATCCTTCAGCTATTATGTGATTGAGGTTAATCCCAGGGTGTCACGTTCCTCTGCCCTTGCTTCAAAGGCAAGCGGATATCCTATAGCAAGGGTTTCTGCTAAGATTGCAGTTGGAATGAATCTTGAAGAGATTGAGCTTGCCAATACGCCGGCATGTTTTGAGCCGGCTCTTGATTATGTGGTGACTAAAATGCCGAGATTTCCATTTGATAAATTTACCCTTGCATCAAATGTGCTTTCGACCCAGATGAAAGCAACGGGAGAAGTCATGAGCGTTGGACGTACTATGGAGGAAAGTCTTCTTAAGGCGATCCGCTCCTTAGAGGATGGCAAGAATCATATTCACCTTGAAAGGTTTGATGTTAAGAGCTTGTCAGACAAGCCTGATCCTGAGAATAAAAAAGAAGCAATTGATAAGCTCCTTACATATATAGAAGACGGAACCGATGACAGGATATATGCGATTTCACAGCTTATATGGCTTGGGGTGGATCTTTCGGTCATATTCAATCGGACTAAAATTGACATGTTCTTCCTCGATAAGATAAAGAATATTGTGGAGTTCGAGAGAAAGCTTGAAAGCATAAGAAAAGATATTAGTGTTAATGATTCAGGTAAATCCACAAATTTAACCGAAGATAAAATTTTCGTTGATAAAAATGTGATCAGCACTACTAATGAAATGAATAAAGAACATAAAACAATTGATGAAATTGCAAGCTTGCTTTCATATGAAACCCTATACGAAGCTAAACGTATGGGATTCTCTGATTCATACATAGCTGAGCTTCTTGGCATAAGTGAGGATGATGTATGGAAGAGGCGCAAGGAGCTTGGTATCAGGCCGGTATACAAGATGATCGATACCTGTGCCAGCGAGTTTGAAAGCTATGTGCCATATTTCTATTCAACCTACGAGGATGAAAATGAATCAATAGTTTCTGATAAAAAGAAGATAATAGTATTGGGTTCAGGTCCGATACGTATCGGACAGGGCGTGGAGTTTGATTACTCAACGGTGCATGCTGTTAAGACCATTCATGATATGGGATATGAGGCGATTGTTATCAACAATAATCCTGAGACTGTTTCAACTGATTATACAACAGCGGATAAGCTGTACTTTGAGCCTCTGACCTCAGAGGATATAATGAACATAATTGATATGGAAAAGCCGGAGGGAGTTATAGCATCTCTTGGAGGGCAGACAGCGGTTAACCTTGCAGAGCCCCTTACAAAACGTGGAGTCAGGATCATAGGAACTGACTGCGATGCCATATTCAAGGCAGAGGATAGGGATGCATTTGAAAATGTAATCGTATCCCTCGGCATTCCCCATCCCACAGGGGAGGCGGTTACAGATATAGAAAGCGGTGTTAAGGTTGCGGCGGATATCGGTTATCCTGTACTTGTCAGACCTTCATTTGTCCTTGGAGGACGTGCCATGGAGATCGTGGCAAATGAGGAGATGCTCCGCCACTATCTGAAAAATGCGGTTGAGGTAGATGTGGATAAGCCGGTTCTTGTGGATAAATACGTGGTGGGCAAGGAGGTAGAGGTGGATGCAATCTGCGATGGGAAGGAAGTGTTTCTGCCAGGAATCATGGAGCTTGTGGAGCGTACCGGAGTTCACTCGGGAGACAGCACAAGCGTATATCCTCCATTTTCTATATCAGATAAGGTCAAGGACACCATACGGGAATATACAACGAAGATAGGGCTTGGAATAGGAATCAAAGGACTTTTCAATATCCAGTTCATTGTTGATAAGGATGAAAATGTATATATTATCGAGGTTAATCCGAGAGCGTCTCGAAGTGTGCCATTTCTGTCAAAGTCAACGGGATTTTCTCTTGTGGATATTGCTACAAAGGTAATGCTAGGCAGCAGCCTTAAGGATCAGGGAATAACAGACCTGGTACCGCCACCGAAGCAGTTCTGGTATGTTAAGGCTCCTGCATTTTCATTTGAGAAGTTAAATGGTATGGATGCTTATCTTTCACCTGAAATGAAATCAACAGGTGAGGCTATCGGCTATGACAGAAAGCTTAAACGAGCATTTTATAAGGCATTGCAGGCTTCAGGAATCAAGATGAAGGATTACGGAACGGTCATGGTCACACTTGCAGATGAGGATAAAGAGGAAGCGCTGCCCCTTGTGCGACGCTTCTATCAATTAGGATTTAATATTGAGGCAACTGTGGGAACAGCAAACTTCCTGAAGAGCAACGGAATAAGAACAAGGCTGCGGGGCAAGCTAAGTGATGGCAGTGATGAGGTTATCAAGTCTATACAGGCGGGATACGTTAGTTATATAATCAACACAAGAGCAATTCTGTCAGGAGTGCATTATGAGGACGGAGTGGCAATAAGGCAGTGCGCAGTTCGTAATGGAGTTACAATGTTCACATCACTGGATACAGTAAGGATTCTTCTGGATGTGCTTGAGGAGGTTATTCCGGAGATATCAGTGATATAAGAAATTACTGTTTAGGTCATTTTTTGAAACCGTACGCCGTCTGCCTTGCACAGATACCCTCAGGTCAGATGGCGTGTTGGACGGGATAAGAACTTCTAGGTGCCCCGGATATAGTATGATACCGTCCGTGGCAAGGTGCTTA
>JAFUXG010000004.1 GCA_017470935.1 Lachnospiraceae bacterium | reverse complement strand
CCTTGCCGCGGACGTCATCAAAGCTTATACGGGATACTTAGAAACTCTTATCACCGTACAGAAAGTCATATAAAACGCACCATGCTGTCAGTTTACCTGCGTACGTGATACAAAAACAAAAATTCACTAAACAGTAATTTAGATGTAATCTATCCCCACATGCCCTTTAGGTATGTCAACCACTCTGAAACGATCAAACACATTCCAGATGTTCATTACTCCATATCCCCATAATATGTTAGGATACTCGTATGTACTCTCTCTTTCAGCACTGCGGAAGAAAAAGCTGGCTATCTGCTCAGCAAAGAAAAATCCAAACTCCATATTATCCATATTCCACTGAAGGAACAGTGCAAGCATTCCCGCACTGTGGGCTGCCGCAACAGATGTGCCCGTCTTCGTCACATAATTGCCACGAAGTCCAGGTCCGGTAACATTAACACCTGGAGCGGTAAGGCTTGGCTTGACAACATTTCTTGCAGTGTATCCCCGTCCCGCCGCCGCATAAAGGCTTTCATTAATGTGATTATATGCTGTCATAGTTAGCACCAGCCTTGAGTTGCCGGGATTAGTTACCGTGTTTTCAGGCTCGGGACGCAGGAAATATGTGTCCGGACGCAGAAACTGGCGCAAAGGCATCCACATATTATATGTCCGCTGTCTGCCCTCACTGGCATAGACACGGAATCGCCATATTCCCGGTGTTGGATCATTTATGCGGATAAATATCAGCTCATCTCCTGAATAAACCTCCACCAGCTGATACACTACATAGACAGTTGTTCTTGTAATAGGAAAACCTATGAGCTCCTCGCTGCCGAATCTGGGATCGATTCGCTCGATACGCTCTCCTCCAGGCGCATCCATTCCTATAGCAAAGGTAGTGGGCGCATTCCCCCACAGCTCTAATGTAAGGGTATCCTGCCCCTCGGCGATATTCACCTCCACCAGATCGAACTCTGCATTTTCCGGAATCTCTCCTGCGTAATGAAGGCGCTCGTTACCTTCATTTCCTGCAGGAACACTGACCAAAACTGCAATGTTCTCCAAAACACTGTCAAGATACCGCTCAAGAAATGTATATCCCAGATGTCCCCCATTATTACTGCCCACGCCAATATATATTGAGACAGGCATCCGTCTCTGTCTTGCATATCTAAGGAGATATTCCACAGCATAAATGATATCTGTTTCCTGAAATGCAGGTACATCCTCCCTGACTCCGAAAAATTCCCTAAGGTATGGCTTTGTTTCCTTAAGCTTTACCACTGCAATCTCTGCCTCATAGGCAATACCGACAAAATCATTATCCGGATCTATATTCCCGGCTGCAATTCCTGTCATATATGTACCGTGCCCATTTTCATCTCTCGAAGGAACTACTGAATATGGATCGGCGCTTCTTAAGGCTTCATTAATCTGTCTATTTGAATATACTGTACCATACAAAGGCTCTGGGGGAACGCTTTCTGAGATACTTACCCCCGGCTGCCCAAAGCCTCCGGCTATGGAATCCGGCATTATCCCGCTGTTCACACCCAGATTGGAGAAGGCACTGCCATCAACCACACTTCCATCAAATGTGCCTGAAAATGATGCAGCATCTGTCATACCATCACCTATAATGCTGTTATTAATGCCGCTGTCCCTTACGTTATCAAGGTCCACATTTTCACCTAATGTATCTGTCCCAGTATCAATATCGCCATCGCTTGCCACACCAGGGATCGTCTGATCCCATATAGCACCTATGCGGCTATTACCACTTACATCAAAAAACAGAGGATTAGTATAGTCAATTCCTGTATCAATCACCCCCACAATAACGTTCCTCCCTGAAAGAGCCAGATTCTCCGGTCTCTGAACCTGTTTGACACCTGTAACCTCCATGTTAGTAGAATCCATCAGGCCATATAATTTGGGAATAAATGAATAGGGTACAGATTCAAGATTAGTGAGCCGCTGCTCCCTCTGGGGACAGTGCTGAATTGCTATACGTTCCATGATCCTGTTAGTACAGCAGTTGCTCTCATCACCTTCTATTATCATATCTGATGAATTTATCAAATAATCTGCATAATCGTTACTATATATCATGTCCTGGCATTTCATAAAGCCACCCGTAAAAATACCTGTTGCTGTTATTATATTCAATTCCGGCAATAATGATCATCATCCAAACCAGTCCTCTAAATGAAAATAATAAAATAATGTTTTTGTTATATCAAAAAAGGTGTATGTGAACCACATACACCATAAAAGATAATCTTTTTCTTGTTTTTAGTTTTTGAATCTTATTTTTCTTTTTGCAAAGGACTGTTTTCATTATATTATGCTATTATATTTCATTTATCAACACAAAATCTCTTACGCGTCCTTAAGAAAAGCCTTGTATGACTTATAAGCCTCATATATATCTGCTTTGCTAGTAATCTCCCAAGGTGCATGCATGTTAAGGACAGCCACACCGCTGTCAATGACATTCATATCATACAAAGAAAGGATATATGCGATAGTTCCTCCACCGCCGTGATCCACCTTTCCAAGCTCAGCAGTCTGAAATGCAACATTATTGTCATCCATGATCTTACGGAGCTTGCCGATATACTCTGCATTGGCGTCATTAGAACCTGACTTACCCCTGGAGCCGGTGAACTTGTTGAACACAACTCCCCGTCCGAAATATGCACAGTTCTTCTTTTCAAATGCACTTGCAAAGTTGGGATCATATGCTGCCGACACATCTGATGAAAGCATATATGAAGCAGCAAGACATCTCTTAAGATTAAGCTCTGAATAACCTCCCATGGCATCCATTATCTCTGCCACAATATTTTCAAAGAACTTAGACTGCATTCCCGTTGCACCTACAGAGCCTATCTCCTCTTTGTCTACAAGAAGGCAGCAGGCCGTACGCTTAAGAGCCTCCATCTCGAACATAGCTACTGCTGATGTATATGAGCATACCCTGTCATCCTGTCCATAACCGATTATCATGGACTCGTCAAGTCCCATGTTTCTTGCTTTTCCGGCAGGTACTATCTCAAGCTCGGCAGAAAGGAAATCCTCTTCCTCCATTCCATATTTCTTCTTTAATACTGAGAGCACCATTTTCTTAACAGCATCCTTCTCCTCCTTGGGAAGAGGTCTGCTGCCTACGATTATATCAAGCTGCTCACCCTCTACTACCTTGGCAGCCTTTTTATCCATCTGCTCTCCTGCAAGATGGATCAGAAGATCCGACACACAGAACACCGGGTCCTTGTCATCCTCACCGATGACCACATCCACCACATCACCATTCTTCATGGCAACCACGCCATGGATTGCAAGAGGCAGTGTCACCCACTGGTACTTCTTGATTCCGCCGTAATAATGGGTATCAAGGTATGCCAGGTCAGTATCCTCATACAGAGGATTCTGCTTAACATCCATACGGGGCGAATCAATATGTGCTCCCAATATATTCATTCCATTTACCAGAGGCTCTGAACCAATCTGGAACAGTGCAATGGATTTCTTCATATTAACTGCATATATCTTGTCGCCCTTCTTGATCTTTTTCTTTGATTTTCTAATATCCTCAAAGTCCACATAGCCTGCTTCCTTAGCCATAGCTACGATCTGCTTCACACACTCTCTTTCTGTCTTGCCATTATCAAGGAATTTTCTGTAATCCTTACAGAGCTTTTCTAACTCCTTGATTTCCTTCTTGTCATAATCCTTCCATGCATTTCTTCGTTCCATGATCTTCTCATGCCTCCTTTTTTATATCATTTACAATTATCTAAGCAATTGCGAAACGATTCACATTGTCTTTTAATCATTTATACATTACGCACATACCCTGTTCCCGGACCTGCTCCAACTTTTACAATATATCCTGTTTTCACAAGTTCTGTCAAGGTTCTCTCTATTGTTACCTTACTGATATCCGGACACATTTCCATTATTTCTTTTTTTGTTATTTTACCCAAATGGTCATTAATTATCATTTTAATGCGTTCAGGCTTGCTAAGCGTTCTGTCCTGAAGCAGCTTCACACGTTTCTCAAACTCTTTATATGCTGCCTCCAAAATACCCAAATAATATCGTATAAATGGAGTATAATCATTTTGGTTATCATGCCAGCCTATAGAACTGTCCTGTAATGACTCATAGTAGGTTTCCTTAGACTTTTCTATCATCATTTCAATACTTATATATTTTCCTACAATATATCCTGCCTTATATAACAGCAAAAGTGTTAGCAGCCTGCTCATTCTGCCATTCCCATCGTTAAACGGATGTATGCAGAGAAAATCCATAATAAACATTGGAATAATAAGCAGTTTTTCATTTTTTTCGTCATTCCATGCATCCATAAATGCCGCACACATCTGCTCCATCATATCCTCTGTCTGAAATGCCGTAACCGGATTGAACCTCACTTTTTTGTTACCATATTCGTCCTCTTGTGCAATAACATTATCAGCATTTTTATAAACTCCCCCCACAGCACCATTTGAATAGCTGTATAAGTCTCTATGAAGCTGCAATATAATATTCGGACGCGGATTTATATACTCATAACTTTCATGAATAACAGACAGCACCTTTCTGTAGCCTGCTATTTCCTGCTCTGACCTGTTTCTCGGCTCAGATTTCTCTTTGACAATCTCCTCAAGTCTTTCATCAGTAGTGTATATTCCCTCTATTCTATTAGATGCACCTGTACTTTGTATCTTTGCAATTTCCAGCAAGGAGTTCAGTTCATCCATATTAGCTTCCAAAAACAATTCCTGTTTTCCTCTATGCTCATGAGCACTGGTGAGTTGCCCAAGTATTTTCATATTAAGCAATTTCTCAGGCATTACTTTATAATCAAAAATATGCATAAAAATCTCCTTCATTTCATGATTATCTCCATCATTTTAACACCAAATGACGTAGATAGCAATAAAATGAAGGAGATAATTTCACGCTGTTTCCAATCACACTTCGCCTTCGGCTCGCGTTCCCTACCAGCAGCTAAAGCATACCTTCACACTAACCTCGTGCTTTGCACTCGCTAAGTGTTCAGGCATATCACATGGCTCTCACTAGGAATTCGCTTCGCGCATTCCAAGTTCGGGCTCAAGTGGTTCGCTGTTTCCAATCACACTTCGCCTTCGGCTCGCGTTCTTGGACAGCTATCACATGGCTCTCACTAGGAATTCGCT
>JAFUXG010000044.1 GCA_017470935.1 Lachnospiraceae bacterium | reverse complement strand
TAAGCACCTTGCCACGGACGGTATCATACTATATCCGGGGCACCTAGAAGTTCTTATCCCGTCCAACACGCCATCTGACCTGAGGGTATCTGTGCAAGGCAGACGGCGTACGGTTTCAAAAAATGACCTAAACAGTAATTTTCGACATGATCCGTCAAAAAATATTGTCAACAATAAGCAAGTATGCTATAAAATAGTATTGTAACAGGAAATCAACCGGGAATAGGATGAAAGGAAGCTAGCATGTTGGGAGACAAGAATAAAAAAGAAGCATTAAAGACCCAGGAATCCATAGAGAGAATCAAACTGATCCGTACAATTCTTATACTGATCATTGCGTTGGTCTTAATAATTGGCATTTTACTTATATCACTTCGCTTCATAGCTGCAAGCAGGAAAGAGCCTGAGCCGGAGCCTAAGCTTACAAGCTCTACAATCAATCAACAGCTTGCAAGCTGCAGCACCCTTACAACGGCAGAGCTTACATATAACGGTCTTGTCCATTTCTCTGAGGGAGACATTCCATTTATCAACCAGAACAGCTTCTCCATGATATACAGTGCCACCGCTAAGGCAGGAATTGATGTGTCTAAGGCAGATACAACAGTGACTGACACTGAGATAATAATCACACTGCCTGCCTGCGAGATACAGGATATAAATGTTGATTCAGATTCCATAGAATTCTATGATGAAAGAACATCTATATTCAACCCATCGAAGAAAAATGATGTGGTGACAGCCCTGCAGCGTGCAGAAGAGGATGTGCGAACCAATGCAGACCTGGATAGTCTTATAGACCGGGCGACCAATCAGTCAGAGCTTATAATTTATGGCATGATAGAGCCTATTGCAGACGGAAGAATTATAACCATCAAATACACAGACAATGATAGCAGCAAAAATAGCAATACTGATAATAACAAGGACACTAACAACAATTCACAGTCAAATAACAACGCAGGCGAGCTGTAATCCCGCCTGCGTTATTTACATACAATTTTTTATTGGCTATATCACCTTTTGCATCTCACTTCGCACCATACTGCTTCTCCTTCTTCATATGCATCTTCATTTCGTACATGCGATTATCTGCAACCCTCTCCACATCCTCGGGTCTGTCGGTCTCTCCATGGAATTCATCATATCCGTAGGCAATGCTTAACGGAAGGGGCAGCTTCTTGAGCTCATTATATTCTGCAATGCTGCTTTCAAGCTTTTCCTTGGCAAGGCCAAAGCTTTTGCTTTCACAGGAGCCATTAAATATAACGAAAAACTCATCTCCACCCATGCGGAAACACATCCCCTCTTCTCCAAAGCTCTTTTCTATAACATAAGCAGCTCCCTTGATAAGCTCATCACCAAAGCTGTGTCCAAAGCTGTCATTTATCTGCTTCAGATTATTCACGTCAAACATAATAAATGTGTATATTCCAGTCTTCTCATTTCTTATCCTGTATTCCTCACGCATGTATGCCTGCCTGTTCCACAACCCTGTAAGCACATCATGATATGCCAGCTCCTCCATAAGCTCCGCCTTCTGTCCCTTACGGGAAAGCTCAAGGATCACTGTCATCTCGTAGGTACCTATTATAAGGATGAAGAAAAACATTCCGTATTTAAATGTATTTCCATCTGCCCTTTGATTGCTATGTAATATGTATGTTATGACATCATACCCGCCTGTAATCGCTGTGAAGCCAAAGGCAACCACAAGAAATCTGTATATCTTCCTGTCAATTGTTCCATGTCTAATTCCCTTAACTATTAAAATTATTATGAAAATAACCGAAACCAAAATGACAACATGGGTCATATGAAGAAGCTGATGGTAATCACTTATTCCCAAAAGGGTAAGACACACCTGTATCAGACAATTACCTAGTGTCATTACTCCCACCACATTGGTAAACTTCGACTTACCATTGCCTGTTGCATTGGCTACATATACGATTGCCGGATATGCAAGAAACATCAGTGCCATGTAGTCCATAAAATGAACAACAGTTGGATTGCCTGTAAACAGCTGCAGTATCTGCACCTCTGTCACGATAAACAGCGAGGACACAACAGAGAATGCACCGATCGAAATGATCTCTGACCTGCGCTCCTTCAGATTCTCCCCAAACAATCCGAGAACAAATAATATTCCACCATAAAGGAAAATGACAAGACACATAATAAAGCTCATAAGATCCTTGAACAGCTCTCTTCTTACAAAGGTTCCCCCATCCATGAATACCATTTCACGTATGAAATTGGCAGAATCCTTATATATAGGTGTTATCTCTATCGCAAGCTCAGCAGAATCATCATATGAAGGAAGCTCTATATGGTGCATATACACCCCGTAGGCCTTGCCAAATATGGCAGGGACATCCTGACAAAAGCTGTATATCATTGTACCATTATAGTATATGTCAAAATAAATATTCTTAGTATAGAAGCACAGGGACATATCACGCTGCTCCTCAGAGGTTATATGGCGACTTATAACGTATTTTTCTTCTCTCCCTTTAAGCTCAGTCAGTTCAGCAGGCTTACCATCCTCATAGCTCCATCCCATTGACAGGTCATACTTATAGGAGTACTCTAACTGATCCCTGTTACTCATAAGAAAAATGCAGCCGATTATTACAACCATAATAAATGTAATAGCAATACATATAATGTTTTCTATTTTTCCAAAGCGTTTTATCATATGTCTGAGCTTCAATCCCTGCTTCCTCCCGTTTATTACATTACTTACGAATAGTATTGTGTTCTTAAGAACTCCTGTCTTCTTCAGCATCTTACTACAATCAGCATGCTGTCTCATTTGATACTCTTACTCCTGCCCGTCAGCAATATCCTTCATTGCATGGTATACTTCTCTCGCGCACCGGGAAGCTGTCATTTTATCAAATATATATTCATCTGCCCGGATTTAAATGCATCTATTATGCTCTCATTTTTCATATTAGGAATCATTAGATGCATCTCATCCTGGTGCGCTATCATATCCTGAATAGCCTTATATTCATTGGTTTCAGATAATCCTTCCTCATTAAGCGCGACGATGACAGCAGCACTTACAGGAACACCCTTTTCAGTCTGCTGAAGCTTAGCCATATCAGGATCGTTAAGTAGATAATCAAGCAGCAAAGCAGCCTCCTTCGGATATGCTATATCAGCGCTTACAGCCCACATGGTGGCAGGCTTAATATACCACCCTCAGGAAACAGATCCTGGGTGCCGTGGGAAATCCCCCACCTTATGATCATTTAAACCATTATAACCACAATTATATTACCTTTTGAAAGTAATAACTATTATAATAATTTATCAGAAATGCCCGGGTAAATAATTACCCAGGCAATATTCCCATAAGCATAATATAATTAAATTATATATTAATCCTCATCAATTCCAAAGCTTTCATCATCAAAGCAGATGATCAGATCAACAGAATGATCCTCCACGAACAGCGGCACCTTATACATATGCTCGTTAGCATGAATTATTGTATGATTTCTCTTCATAACAGGTGACTCTACCACAACATCAATATTATTATCGCTAAGAACTGTAGCAAAAAGTCCATTATTACAGTTCATGAACTCATTAGCGGCATCCAATGTATCCACAACCTCAGCAGCCGCATCTGAAGGAAAGGATGTGCTGGCAAAGCCCCTCGCCACCTGTGCAATCCCCTCTTCCTCACCGCATAATGCTGTATAGAAGCGGTAATCTCCTACAATGTGCTGCGTAGCACAGTGCGGTGCGTCATACTGCGAAATCTGCTCAATCTTCTCCATACGGAAGAAACGGTCAACAAATCTTACAATATTCCTTGAGGTAAGAAGTATGTACTCCTTGATATATTCAGGCAATCCCTTATCCTTTACAAAAATAGGGATTATGCGGTCAACATCACCTGTCTTGATAGCCTCAAGGTCAAGTGCTGAAAGACCCTTAGCCTTACGATAATAAATGATCTCTGCCCTGACTTGATCCATTGTAAGAATGTTGTTCTCCAAAAGTGCCTGTATAAACAACAGATATGCGTCGCCCTGTCTGTCCAAAAGATCAGCCACATCAGCCTCTGTAAGATAACCCTTATCAACAGCAATGTCTCCAAAACGCTTGTCCTCCTGCTGCTGCAACAGATTGACCTCCTTGGTCTGCTCCTCTGTCATCAAGCCTGTCTCAACAGCCAGCAACCCCATCTGAACCTTGCTGTTCTTTGTATTATCAAGTAATTCGTTATACTGTGCTTCAGAAATAACTCCCTTATCCACCAGATACTTTCCAAAATAAATTCCAAACATAGCACACCTTCTCCCTACATGTATTGTTAATATAAAATGTCATATCGACATTTATTCTATAATTATACATAAAAAACCATAATTTTGCAACATGCTTATTATCATGCTTCATGGTTTTCTCTTAATGCTTTAATCCACGTATATATATTATTACCAATAGTAAAAATGATTCGTTTCTAGAAATCCTTGTATTCCACACTGCCATCCGAATATTTGATTATATAATACCCATGTCCAGAGCCATCACAGTCATATATTGCCTGCTTTGAGATAACAGTCTTTCCCTGAGGCTTAGACCCCATCACCACCTTCTGGTTAACAGCCTCCTTTATAATGTTTTCGGACTTTGCCTCCCGGCTTTCTTCTCTTCCGTCAACATATGTTACCTCATAGGTAACCTCCTTCTCTCCGTTAACACCCTGCTGAGTGATCCTGCTGGTTCCAACTGTCATGCTGTCAGAATATGTGGTCTCCGTTTCAAAATCCACGGGCTCCTTTTCCACCAGCTCCTTCTTCTCCACACGTTTTACTGTGACCTTCGTCCCTTCCTTAAGGGAATCCTTAAGCCCTGGGGTAATCCTGTCCATATCATTAAGCTCAAGCTTCTGCTCTTTAAGGAGCTCTTCCACGGTCTTCGCCTGTGTCAATACATCTTCTGTCCTGCCATCGGCTGTAAGCTTCACCACTAGTCTTCTGGTGATTACAATATCCATTCCATTTGACAGATATGCATCAGGCTGGTGGTTTACATAATCATGTTCAGACAAAACAATCCCCGCACTGTCAAGAGCATCCTCTACTGTTCCTCCCACAAGCTCCACAGAGGTTTCCTCCTCGTCCTCAACATTCACCCTTACACTGGCATATCTCTCGATTTTGATCTGGGAATTATCGCTTGTAACAATATCATTCAAGCCTGGTGTTATTCTATCCTTGTCACCAACCTGAAGCTCAGCCATGTTAAGAAGCTCTCCAACCGTCATTCCCTCCGGAGCACTAAGATCAGTCTCAACATACCCGTCTTCAATACTGATCTCGACCTGCGGACCTCCGCAGCTGGTTAACATAATACCAGGTATTGTCATTACAGCCGTAACTATTATCCTTTTGAAGATCATTCCTGTTTTCATCATATATCATCCTCTATCAATCTATATGGGGTACCATCGCATTGCATCATTCCTCTATTGATCCATGCCGTATCCCTTCACTTTGTATCATTCCTTTATTGATCCGTGCCGTATCCCTTCTCCTTATAACTTCCCTCTATTCTTTGCCAGATTCCATCACGGTCCAATAAGTCCTGTATTAAATGACTCTTCAGCGACCAATTCTATGGTCCCTCCCGTCTTTGCCAGTACCTGTACAGCAACATCCCCGCTTACAATATTATCCTTTGCAACATATAACATATAACCGTTGTCATAAGCTCCATCAGTAGTTGTAAATGCTTCATAGCAATGGGACTGACCATCGGAAGTCAAAATCCTCACATATACAACGCTGCCCTTTTCCTTAAGCTCCTCAAGCCTTCCCGAAAACAGCCAGTAATCTGCATCATACTCACACTCACCTATGTTCAATCCATCCGAAGCCTTATGTGTGTCCCCGTTTCCCTGTATATCATCATTTATCTCCACCAACGGGCCTGTCATTATAGGAGGAGCATCCGCAAAATCAGCAATATTCCTTTCCACCTTCTCCACTATCACATATTCAGGATGATAGCTGTCTACATAATCCTCAACATTATAGGGCACAGCCTTGGAGAAATACGCCCTTCCAAAGGTGTTTGCCATAAGGGGAAGCAGAGTGTTTCCAAAGGAATCACGGAACATGAGAAGAGAGCTTCCGGCACTCTCATTTGCCGTCTCAATAAATGCATCCTCAACACTCTCAGTGTCTGTAACATAAGTGTAAGCATCATCCTTTTGATACTCATAATTCCATTCCGGCTCAAAATCGATTGGATAGAGCATTTTATTCAAATCCCCATACTCATTCTTCTCTCTGATGGCAGGAACGGTTTCATAGGTTTCATGATCAAATGTAAGCTCATCCAAAAGCCTGTTATATGCAAGTACTGCTCCCTTGTTATTCCAGTGGGAATCCCTCTTAAGATAAAGGGTCTCCTGTTCATTCTCAAAGACCTCAAACAGATCAGCATATGTTATGTCAAACCCTTCCATCTCAGCCTCTAACAATTCCATATTGCCAGTTGTATTAACAATCTTGCTGTCATAGTATGGCATATGCTCACCATACAGAGTATTCTTATTAGGCGCAACCGTAAGAAGAAATACTCCGCCCCGATCCTTAACCATCTCTGACGTAAGATAAAGATTATGGGCAGCGTTCCAGGCACTCTTCTCAGTCATAACATCTGTTCCAAGATAGTCAGACAGTGTGGAGGTATAGTACAGCCATCCGTCCCTTCCCACCAATACCGTATCCATATTAGACACCTTGAACACCTTACTTTGAATCAGGGAATCTGCCATAACCATATAAGGTCTAAATGCAAAATGATCCTCAAACCACAGACCAAGCTCAGAAAGATAGCCAACATTAACACGCCCTTCCTCAGTTATATGAGGAAGCTTAGCCATCCTTCTGTTTTCAGTTGTGGAATCAGTCCTTGCAAATGTCATACCGACAAATGGTATAAGACAAACAGCAAGACATATTACAATGTATATTATACTTCTTCTTTTTTTCATTACCGTAATCGTCACCTTCCTGACTATCATTTACAGACTATACAAGTTCCAAAACATCTATTAACAGCAAAAGCTTGTTCCCATCAAAATCTGAAATAAATAAAAGGATTATAGGTGCTGCCCGACAGCCTTACCAGACACCAGACAAGCAAAAGAACAGAAAGAACATAACCAGTAAGCCCTTCCTTATTCTCCTCATACCTATTACCCTTAAGGTACTTCTGTAACATTGGCAACGCTCCTCCGCATCCGATAACAGCGGCTATGAACATCACTATATAAAATGGTGTCAGCTGCTGCCACACCAGGCTTGTGCTCTCAGCACTCACAAAGAAGCCGCCAAACATTTTCCCAAGCATCATACCGGCCTGTGAAACCGAATCCGCCCTGAATATGACAAAACCGATACATACAGCAGCCACCACATACACATGGGAAAGCAGTCCCTTTATCACACTGCCAATATTAACCTTGGACAAATTTTCACCTGTTTTTTCTTTACCATCAATAAACTCTTCAAGCATCAAAAATGCACCATGGTAAAGTCCCCAGAGTACAAATGTCCAGTTTGCTCCATGCCACAATCCTGTAAGCAGAAACACGATCCATTTATTAAGCACTGTGCGCAGCTTACCTTTTCTATTACCACCCAGGGGGATATATACATATTCCTTAAACCATGTAGAAAGGGAAATATGCCATCTTCTCCAAAACTCCTTCATGCTGTAAGCCCCATAGGGATACACGAAGTTCTCCTTGAAGTGAAAACCGAACATTTCCCCAAGACCTATTGCCATATCACTATATCCGGAGAAGTCATAATATATCTGCATGAAATAGGAAAATGCTCCGAGCCATGCTGCCAGCGCATTGATCTCATAAGATGAAGCCCCAAATATATTGTCTGCCACAAGACCGCAGGTATTGGCAATGAGCACTTTTTTGGACAATCCTATTATGAATCTCTTAAGTCCGTCTGCCGCCTGCTCCGGTACTACACTGCGTTCTCTGATGGACAATTCAATATCACGATACTTCACAATAGGACCTGCGATCAGCTGTGGGAAAAAGCAGATATAAAGCAAGACCTGAAAGTAATTCCTGTTTGCTTCAACCCTATCCCTATAGACATCAATCACATAGGATAATGCCTGAAATGTAAAAAATGAAATACCAACAGGCAGTGTTATGTCAGGAGTTCTCAGATCTGTTCCAAATATCGTGTTAATACTGTTAATAAGAAAAATACTGTACTTAAAAAATCCCAGTATGCCCAGATTCAGGATAACATTTATTACCAGTATCCATCGTCCGGTCCTGCCGGAAGCATTCTTTGTATTATTACTGTCACTGCCCTTCTTATCCGCATCATCATTAGTCCCCACACTATGGATACCCTTCCTTTTGTATGCTGATATACCATATGCGCAGAGGTAGTTGAGCAGGGATGAAGCCAGCATAAGCAGCACATACACAGGCTCACCATATACATAGAACAAAAGACTTGCTAATATTAGCAAGCCGTTTTTGATCTTAACAGATGGAATTATACAATATATAATATACGTTACAGGCAGAAAAACGCAAACAAATTCCAGAGAACTAAATATCATTTCCAGGTTACCTTACCATTCTTAATTGTCAGTTTACACCTTCTGGTCTCTTTTATCCTGACAGGTGACTCTGCTTTCATATAGCTGTCAACATTATGAAGCTCCATATCAGGATCACAGACATACCAGCTCTTGCCATTCTTAATAAGCGCCCAGCCATGGGGAGTCCAGCCGCCACTTGTGGAGCCGGTATCCCCTACCACAACCTTACCGTCATATCCAAGCACTCTTGCGATATACACAAAGCATATGGCATATCTGTGGCAGTTGCCCTTCTTTTCCTTAAACATCTGCTTGCCCATCTTGCTCATATCCTTCGCCTTTGGATATAAGCCTTCATAGTATCTCTTATATGGATAATGCTTGTATAGATAAACATAACATTTTCTCAATTTCTTGCTTCTTGAATCTGAGGATTTTGTGTGTGCCACAACAAACTTAACAGCATACTGAACCGTCTTATCCTTTATTCTGATTCCTGTAGAATCCACATAGGCATATCCCGACTTTTTATCGCCAACTATCTTATCCTTCTGAATAGTACCTGACTTGGAATAATACTCTTTGACACTGCCATCATAGCTTATTCTGACATAACCGGTATCAGAGTAAGCTGAACCTGCACCGTCACCATCAAAATAATACAGCTTACTATTCTTGGTTCCCGGCTTAACCACCTTATACCCTGCATCAGTATTATCCAGTGCAAGCCATACATCCGTAAGGGGAACACCATTGCATGCAGCTACCAGCTTCTGGTCTTCGTTAACCGTAACAATATATTCACCTGCAGCATACACCTTAACCCCAGGAATCAACAGAAAAATACATATAATGACATATATTGTAAGCCTATTCTTCATCCTTTTTTCCTCTCTCATAAAGCATCTTAATTTTTTCTTAAGCCGCTATATATTATAAATACGCATTTTCTCTATGTCAAGTAATGATTATTTCACGTATCCTTGCCATAAAGAAAAGACAGGTGCTTTTGCATCTGCCTTTTCTTTTTATCCATAAAATATTTTTCCCGTTGATGTCAGGGTTGATGTCAAATGTGTCAGACACACTTATCAATTTTTAGATTAAAATACTTATATATTTCACTATATAATTCTTTTTTATCATCAGTATATTTAGGACTGGCAACTAGTATATGGTCACCCTTTTCTATGTCATGATCAAAATCATTTATGCAGCTATCTCCTGTAAATATCTCAAAATTTCTGAGAACATTCATACCAAGTAGCATAGAACTAGTCCTATCATAATTTAACTTTACGGGCAAATTATTAAACATCATGGTTCCCAATCTTACATTTTGCAGAAGATGCTTAAACCCAACCGCCGTGGATTGCAAAATCTCTTCATCAGACATCTCAGATACTCTTTTGCCTCTATCATTACCCGTTTCCACTCCGTGTGAAGTACTTGCTTTAATCAATCCTTTTCTATAACTCTCAATATCCTTACGCTTGAATTCTTCACACTCCTTAGCAGTATAACCAAGACTCCGTAAGGGAATATTTGAATACATACATCCGGTATCTATAATAATATTGCCTCTTATTGATATATCATGCATCTCACAGCATATAGCGTCAATACTAACTCTAAATGATAATTTATTAAGTTTTGCCAGTAAGATATTGTCCATAAATCAGTCCTCAAAATCAAGATTATCATCACTTTCAACAGGGTTATACACACAATATAAATCCTGCTTATTCAACCCCAATTCCTCAAAACTGGGATTACCATTAATTGATGCAACTGTCCCTTCTCCAATAGCACCGCCCATCAAGGGCTTAAAATCTTTAAGATATATATATATACCCTGTATATCCAACAAATCCGATACCTTTACACGTTCATTTATCTGTGGCATACCAACACCTCCTTAAACAAATACAGCACTAATATTATCTCTTACTTTTCGGTAATTATCAACCCCTTTGTATGCATTTAACATATCAAGCACTTCCAGAGAATGATCCAGTTTCTGCTCTATCCCTTCTTTCGTTAGCCGGATTTACAAATGGGACTGCCCAATTCATATATAAAAGAAATTATATAGTAATTATAACACCGACCATTTATTATGTGTACCACATAATACAAAAAACACAGATTTTTCATACTGCTGTATATAGCAGTCTGGAATGCCGAATAAATGTATTACAACATTATTTCCGACATTCCAGACGTTATGTGATTCATAATGTAATGCATAACACATAGTTTTTTATGCAATCAAATTATTCTTGATTTTAATAATTCGGCACACGAGTATGCCGAATTTAATCACATTTATATTATTTCATAATTCTATATCCTCTCTTAAACTCTCAATAGTGTAGATTATGTATGTTATGTCATATTCATCATGGCACGCTTCAGCGTGCCATAAAGAAAAGACAGATGCTTGTGCACCTGCCTTTTCTTTCAAGGTACGCGGAAGATGGGACTTGAATAATGTCCCATATCACAAACACTTACAGAAAGGAGATTTCGGAGCCACCAAATTCTTGCGTACCTCTTTGCGTACCTCTTCAAAAAAAGTAATATAATAAATCTGAGGATAACCATTGAATTGATCTGGTTATCCTCTTTTTATGTCTGATATAGTATTCTGTATTTGAAATGATACAATCTGAAAATGAAATTCTATTGTTTTTATTCTATGTCCATGTTAATATCTATACGGGAAAACAATCGTGTTCAAGGTGTGGTTAATCTCCCTTTAAGAATAGATACAGATGTGCTTGCAAGGTTATGTGACTATTTCAAATGTTCCATTACTGACATAATTTATTATATGACAAATCAAAAAATGAATATTGCATGTTAAAGATGCATATGCTATAATGTGCCTAGGCAAGAAGCTATAAATATACTTGACTATCACAAAACGAAACCTCGTAAGCGGCAACTTACGAGGTTTCTTCACATTTTACGGTTGTGCATCCGAGGCTACTTGTCTGAATCATTTCCGTCTAACCATTTGCAGATATAGTGGCAAACTATACCTGCCATAACGGAAATAGTAAAAGCTATAAATATATCCACTCGACTATCACCCCCTTCCTGTTGCCAGTATGGGGTAGACAACAGATACATTATATCATGTACTTATCATAATACAATTATACTTAGAACAATTCTATACAGCTTTAATTTCATTAACACTAATTTCTATCATTGTTGCATTGCTTGCCTATTTGGATAATAGGAACAAAAAGCAAAAATAAAAATCAGCCTAATCCTTGACTTTGACGAGTAGGATTAGGCTGATTTCATAAACCTAAAACTGGGAGTCAAACCACACCTTGTGGGCGGCTGTTTTTCCGTTACAGTTATTATAATAACACTATGTAAAATATTTGCAATAGATTTCTTCTATTTCGAAATATCAAATACTGTGGTTATATGATATTTCTACAAAAAACTATTCAACAATAATATAATGTGTTATTATAGCCTATATCAATTGTACAAATAGGCATTTTGTAGGGCTCTTTTTAATAGAAAGAGCTCGATAACTTCCAGGTTGGCGGCAAAAGCGATGGGAGGACATGAGTTTGTATTTTATTTTCGACTGTTTTGGAACTTTGATCGATACGGGGATGGGTTCTATAGAGGCAACTGCCCGAATACTAAAAAATGTTGATGCAAATGAAAATGCGGATGCGTTTTATAAAGAATGGAAAGACATTAAAAAGAAAATGATGTATGAACATCCTTTTCGAAATGAGAAAACTCTATTTGAATTGAGTCTTGGCGAAATGTTCTTAAAATATGGGATTAAGGCTGATGCTTCCAAGGAAGTCGAGCCGATGATTAGGACTTTGTTTTCACAAAGGATAGTTTTTCCAGAAACAAGAGAATTATTACATGGGCTAGATGATAAAGGTGTTGAGTATGCAATTGGCTCAACCACAGACACAGACTCTATTTTACACTATCTATCTTTGAATAAGTTGAATATAAAGAAGATATATACATCAGAAGACATGCAAGTATATAAACCGAATCCATTATTTTATACAACAATTTTAAAAAGTTGTGGATGGAATGTAGACGAGTGTATTTTTGTCGGGGATAATTTAATTGATGATATAAAGGGTCCACAATCTATTGGAATGAAAACAGTTCTAATAGACAGAAATAGAAAATATAGGGCATCGGATGTAATGCCCGATTATGTCATTAATTCACTGTTAGAATTAAATGATATAAATTGGGGTTCGTAGAGATTTTTAACTTTGAATATAAATGAGTACAACAAATGGAAGTTTGTGAGGTTGAAATGAACGAAAGAGTAATTGAGGAAGCCAAGGCATACATCAATAATGTGTTCAAGAATAATGCAGACGGGCATGATACCAATCATTCAATAAGAGTGTATAAAAATGCTTGTAAAATTGCAGAAGGATATCCGAAATCCAATCATATGGTTGTTTCATTGGCTTCACTCCTTCATGATGTCGATGACCATAAACTTTTTAATACAGAAAACAATATTAATGCAAGGATATTTCTACATAGTCAGAATGTTGAAAGTGATATGGTTGAGTTCATATGCGAGGTGATAAACGGAGTATCATTCAGTAAAAATAAAGGAAAGCATCCTGAGAGTATTGAAGGAAAAATTGTACAGGATGCAGATAGGTTAGATGCCATTGGTGCAATTGGAATTGCAAGGACATTTGCTTTTGGGGGTAAGAAAGGTAGATCATTAGAATCTTCCATGCAACACTTTAGCGATAAATTATTATTGCTTAAAGATGAAATGAACACAGAAGAAGCAAAAAAGATAGCAGAAATCCGTCATGCATATATGCAGGGATTTCTATCTGAAATTCGAGAAGAAATGGAGTCATAAATTCCAGTTTCACGATTATATGCAACACACCCTAACCATAACCATTTCCCTTGTTTATCTAATATGAATATTTCATATTAGACAAAACAGAGGAATTTCTTATTTTACCTTTTTTAAAGCAAAATATAATACATCAGATAAGACGAAATAAATAGTAATCCTGGATGCTTCACAACAACTTTTTAGTTTTTTCTTAATAACTAAATTTAAAACATTAGATATATAAAAAATTGACCATCTAAAAAAAATATGTAAACATGCCAAATCAAACAAACTGCAAAAATAAAACAAATTAATTAGATAGGATATATGCATATATCATTCTGTGCCAAGAGAAAATATTTTTTGAAATTCCTGCTGATATGAAAAGTCAAATTAACATGCTCAGTCATAATCTGCAAAACATTACTTTTTATATGGGGTATGCGGAAGATGGGGTGAGACGGATTAAGAAAAAGGTCCTGTGGACCTTTTTCCCGTCGAACCGACCG
>JAFUXG010000043.1 GCA_017470935.1 Lachnospiraceae bacterium | reverse complement strand
TCCAAAAAACAGAATATTCCTCCGGATATCCAGCCGTTTGAATATGCTTCATTATCGGAAAGTTCATTCTTAGGACCTGTACAATTTAGTATATTTTGATATAAAAGGTGAGATAGTTCGGATTTGTAAATAATTTTAAGTTTATCCTTTTCTTTATAGAAGTGCTTGAACATTCCAAGTATAATATCTTTCTTGGAGTCTTTTAGCTGTCTGTTCCACCATATATTTGCTTGATTATCTAAATATTTTACTATTATATCCTCTTTGCTGTTATAATTTCTGTAAAAGGATAATCTGCTCACACCTGCTTTTTCGCATAATTCTGTAATACTGATTTTATTAAATTTTTTCTTCTCCATTAGCATAAATAAAGCATCAGTAAGACATTCTTTTACGATACTGTTTTTAATTTCATTTTGATTCATGATGTAACAAAATACCTCCGTTTGTAACAATTAAACTTAACAATATTGTCGTAGCTTTTGATTCAAGATATAATTATATCAGCATGTAACAAATGTTACAACCTTATGGTAGGAGGAAATATATGAAGGTTTTAAAAAAAATATTAAAAATTCTGGGAGGATTTATATTAATTATAACCTTACTGATTTTATTAATAATTATTAAATTCATATATGACAGAAAAATACAGGAAAAAGACCAAAAGCTTATGATTAAATCAGATGAAGATATAATTGGTGAGCATTTATTTATAAAAAGAGAAAACAACGAGGATGTAGATGTTAATATTTACATAAGAAATACGGATGAAAAGCTTCCGTTGGTTATCAATTTACATGGTGGTGCATTTATAGCCGGTGATGCTGATACCTTGGACACACAAAGTGACAGAATATCTTCATCATGGAAGGTAAATGTAGTTACTGTAAATTACAAATTATTAAATGATAGATATGACAAGCAGTATGCGATAGATGAGATAAAGGATACTGTAAAATATTTTAATGAAAACAGTGAAAAATATAATATTGATACTGACAATATATTTATCATGGGATACTCCGCAGGCGGTTATTATGCTATGGCATCAACATTGCAGTTGCACAAAGAAAACATTGAAATAAAAGGGCAGATACTTTGCTATGCATTTTTAAGTGATATATTGGAGCAATACGACGACCTGACTGATGAGGAAAAGAAAACCATACCCGATGCATTGTTCATACTTGCAGGAGATGAACCGATAGGAAATGGCTCACTTGATTATGAGAAAGCTTTAAGTGAAAATAAAATACCTACGGAAATAAAAATCTATGAAAATGTTAAACTTAGATTCTAATGTCCCCATTTTAACAGATATTTTTAACACTTACAAGGTGTTATAGTATTCCTCTACAACCCTTGAAAACACTAAATTTATTAACAACAACCCACCGTTTCATATCACATCATATTATACCCGTTCATAGTCTTTTCCGAACTCTCGCAAGGGAAAAAATAAGGGAAAGAATATACGATAATATCAACTAATACAAAATAATTTGATAGTTGGAATTAAAGATATGCTCATATAAAAGAATGTAGAATGCACTTGATATGACACTTTATTATATAAAACTCAATAATTTCAAGAATATGTAAATTAGTTAATAAAACCATGCTCCAAGTAACCTAATATAATCAGCACCGGACAAATAAGTAATCCGGTGCTTTATTGTTGGTAATATACTATCATGATTTGTCAATTTACATTGAATTATAAAAAAATAATATATAATAATTTAAGGTATTGAAATAATAATAAATGTTGAAACTATAATGGAGGATTGATAATGAAATCAAATATAGATAATAAAAATGCTCCTGAAATTGTTCATTCCCACGATATACATTTAGACTCTGAATATGTGCAGTGGATTTATGATGTTAAGAATCGGTTTCGTAATACGCAAATTAAAGCGGCAATTAAAATTAATTCGGAACAGTTGCTTTTTAATCGGAAACTTTGACGTGATCTGATTACTCTAAAAATTGAAGAAAAATGGGGTAAAGGAATTGTTGAGCAGGTAAGTCTTGATTTGCAAAATGAATTTCTATGTAAATGCCGTAAATGAGCTTATTAAAACACCAAATGATAATCCTACAATTGGTCTGTTGATCTGTAAGGACAAAGACCAAACAGAAGTAAAATGGGCATTTCAAGGTATAGAAACACCTATGGGGGTTGCTTCATACAATAATGTTCAAATAAAGGAAATTCAAAAACAATTGCCAACCACAGAAGAAATTCAAACTCGGTTAGAGCAGGCAGAAGAAGAAATCAGGCTTGGCAGAAAGTAAATGGAGTAATAAAAATATTATGCTCAATTGCTGATTATTGAGAAAGAGAATAAAACCGTTACTTCTCCAACACAGGAATCACGATATATGTTTTATATAATGTGTCTGTTGTTACTTTATACATTCCGTGATATCGTTCCACCAGTAATTCAATATTCCGAATGCCGTATCCGTGATACAATGTATCGGTATTAGAGGTAGAAGCTCTCTGTTCCACAAATGTATTCTTGATGCTGATTATAAATTTGTTGTTCTCATCAATATATATCTGGACAGATATTGACTTGTCATAACTGTCTGAAAGTATGCAGGCATTTACAGCATTGTCAAGTAGATTTCCGAGGATGATACACAGGTCGTAATCCTCAACAGGTATATTTTCAGTGATAAGAGCAATGTCATCTGTGAATACTATACCGTTTTGGTCGGCGATATTCTTATAGTTGGTCATCATAGAATCAATGACAAGATTTCCAGTGTTGTATCTTGCATATGTAGATTCCAGATTTTCGCAGGTAGTGAATAGATAGCCGTTTAACTTGTCATAATCTTTTCTGCAATGACGCACCTTTGCTCATTTTTTCATGTCACCTATGCCGCCACAATCAGCTGCTCCAATGATTTGCCATGCTTAAGCGCCCTGCAATAGACCTCGGTACATCTGTTGAATAACTTAAATGTCCGCTCTGCTTTTTCAACATCTCCATATACCTTCCAATATCCTACACACAGCACTCCCTCTTCCGGGCTATTCATAAAGCCCTTCACATCCTTTTCAGGATAACCGAGAAAAAGACCTATCTCATGTGGGAAATCCTTATCATCTTTTATATGCTTCACAAGCTGTACTACACACTTATCTGGATCCGTGCAGTTGTATCCCTTTTCACATAGAATACTTCTTGTCACAGGACGCATAAGATCCTTTTTCAGCTTATCTAATCTATACAGATAAATGAGCACATAATTATCAGTATATCGTAATGGAATTGCTCTAAGACCTTTCTTGCGCAATATTTCATTAAGGCTGCGCAGATCACAATTTAGCTTTTCCTTAGATTCTCCTGATACAGAGAAAAGACTTCCAGTCTTTAACCCTGCTAATGTTGGTGAACAGTGTTTTACTACATATTGATCCTTCATGTACATGACACCTCTTTATTGTTTTCTATCTGAAATATATTATCCCATTCATAATTGAAAGTTATTCGAAAATATATGTTAGTCACAACGTAGTTAGTTATAACTAACTCAATATTCAAAATAAACCATCCATTAATTATGGCTTCTAATGGATGGCACCTGTCTGGTTAGCCTCAACTAACATTATATGCATATATCCGAAATTGTCAATAACAGTCATTTCATACTATTAAATATTTTTATCAATAAAGCCGTCTCGATTTACTTAATTATCTCTCTTCATTTTATTTTTTTTTCTTATTACCTCGTCAAAGCAGCTTTCTCCATCCTAAAGATCTGAGTGCCTAATAAATTTCACTTTCTCCGCACCCCGGTATATGTAAATATTCCCACTGCATATTCACCTGTTGGTCTTGGACTCAATTTTTTCTTCATCACACTTCTCCTCCAAATTATAATATAATTGAAGTTGAAAGCATATCAAATATTCAGCGCATCAGCCAGCTTCTCTATCATATCCGAATATTCCCGGATAAAATCATTGTGATGCTCTTTGATATATTCGTAATTCCCATCCTTCGCTGCATATTCAAGTGCCTTTGCATGTTCCGAAAGTGTAACCCCGCCTATATTAAGAGAATTACTTTTAATAGAATGGACATAGTTCTCATACAGTTTCCAATCTTCTGTGTTAAATGCTTCAGCCAGCGACTCTCTCTTATCACTATCAACATATGTCTGTATCATCTCTATAAAGAACTCTTCATCATTCATGCAGTATCCCATACCTATATCTGTATCCAGCATAGGAAAACGCATTTCAATTTCCTTTCCCATTATATCTCCTCCTCCCTCTATCGACTCAATTGAATCAGCATTCTTTTTCGTAGCAGTATCATTTATTACCTTATCATTTGATGAACCCTTTTCCTTATTCTCCCTAATCAAATCCTTTGGCAGATATTTAAGAAGCATTTCAATAAGCTCTCTATATCTGACGGGCTTGGACAGATAATCCGTAAATCCTTTATCAAGATACATCTCCTTAGCACCTACTATTGCATTGGCTGTCAGGACAATGACAGGTGTATCAACGTTCTTATGATCTCCATTTTCCTTCATCTTACTGTAGGTCTCAATCCCATCCATTCCCGGCATCATGTGATCCAGCAAAATGATATCGTATTGACTGTCATATATCTTAGCAATACACTCTTCACCGCTTATGGCCGAATCAACAAGGGCTTGCGTACGCTTCAGCAATCCCTTAACTACACGAATATTCATATCCACATCATCTACAACAAGTATTCTTGCATCAGGAATGTAAATGGATATCTCACTTTCATTGCGCTGATTGACAAATTCACGATATCTTTTCTGAAAATCGCCAATAGGTTCATTGTTGATTATTTTCTGTGCAAGAGATACTGTAAATCTGGAGCCTTTTCCATATTCACTAAAGACTTTAATATCTCCGCCCATAAGACTTACAAGTTTTTTCGTAAGAGAAAGACCAAGGCCGGTTCCTTCTATATTACGGTTTTTCTTCTCATCAAGTCTTGTGAAATTCTGAAACAATTTTTCCTTGTCTTCATCCCTTATTCCTATTCCCGTGTCCTCTATCTCAAAATCAAGATAAACCATCTCCTGTTGTCTTGAATCCTCTTTAACTCTCAAAGTAACTTCACCCATATGAGTGTATTTTACCGCATTTGAAAGAAAATTGTTGATAACCTGCCTTATACGCACCTCATCACCATATAGTATAGAAGGTACCTTACTGTCTATATCGATTTTCAGTTCCAGCCCCTTACTTTCCGCTCTTGTCAGTGCCATATTATAACAATCATTGAGAACAGAAAACACCTCATATTCCACCGGAACCAGTTCCATCTTACCTGATTCTATCTTAGAAATATCAAGTATGTCGTTAATTATAGACAGGAGCATCTGGCTTGCACTACTGACATTCTTGGCATATTCCGCAATATTCTCCATATTACCTTCATCTAGTTCCTCAAGAACAAGAGTATTCATTCCGATTATTCCATTAATAGGCGTCCTTATTTCATGGGACATATTTGCAAGGAACTGACTCTTGGCATCATTGGCAATCTGAAGCTGCTCATCCTGCTCCATTATTTTTATTCTCTGTTTTTCATATACATAAGTTTGGTATTTAAAAATGATTCCGATTATGGCAGATACTGCAACGATCGTCTGGATTATATCTCCTATCATATATCCATCCGGCATAGGCTTGAACCATTCGGGATGATTATTTCCCACCAATATACTCCCTATTAACGCCACCAGATTAAGCGCATACATAACATAGCATATACGTCCCTTAAGTGTCAGCCATGTAAATATAAGACCAAGGACAAACCATATTGGCATTCCGCTGTTCATTCCTCCTGAATTAAAGTACATCCATGGAAAAATGAACAAATTAGCCATTCCGGTAATAAGAACCGCAGCTGCGGTTATACGGTTGCAGATTACAGACAAATACAGTGAAATGAGTACAACAATAAGAAGTACTGCCGTCACGACAGCACTTGAATATCCTCCAATAGCTATAGTTACAATTAAAGAACATGTTCCTCCTACAAATGCAGAACTGAGAATAAGGTTCAGCAGCCTTTGCTGAATATCCATGTTCTCACGGAACAGACTTTCAACTATTCTTTTCCACATAACACATACCTCACTTCACCCTACAGGTCATCTCTTCCGGCTTTAATAATTCCATACACCATTTCTCTTGTTATAAATGCGTTAAGCGGTTTTGTCAGATAATCATCAATCCCCAGTTCACTGATCATATGTATGGTTTCCATACTTCGGTCCGCCGTCATCAGAACAACCGGAATATTATAATCTTCTCTGATAAGCCTAAATAGTTCAAAACCGTCAATATCCGGCATTTTCAGATCCAACAGGATAAGTGATATATCGTTGTTTTCCAAAGCCGAAATGGTCTCTTCCCTGTTCATTGCACGTACTACATTGATAGATTCTATATCCTTAAGGATTCTCTCAACCATCTTAATATTCATTAATTCATCATCAATAACAAGTATATCACTTTGATTACGCTCTGTCTGGCACATTCTATACTCCTTATCCTCATCTATCATTCCTAACATAATATCCGCGATTTCAGGATCGAACTGTCTGCCCTTTCCTTTCTCTATCTCTTCCCTTACTATATCCTGTGGCAGAGCATTTCTATAACTTCTGTTACTAGCCATGGCGTCATACGCATCCGCAACTCCTATTATTCTTGCTATTTCAGGAATATTCTCCCCCACCAGTCCATTTGGATATCCGGTACCATCATATCTTTCATGATGATATTTTGCTCCGTAACCTATACGCTCATCCTCGTGTATATCCTTAAGTATATGATACCCGCTTACAGGATGTATTCTTATCTGATCAAACTCATCTTCTGTAAGCTTGCCAGGCTTATTAATAAGTGCTTCCGGAACTCTTATCTTACCCACATCATGCAAAAGTCCTGCATAATAGATAATCTTCTGATCCTCTTCTGATTTTCCCATTTTTTTTGCTATTGCAAGGGAGTATTCCGCCACCCTTTGTGAATGACCGCTGGTATACCGATCCTTTGCATCGATGGTGTAAGCCAGAGACCTTATAATATTCATATTGACCTTGTCAAGCTTCTCCCGACTTTCTTTTTCCTTTCTCTGAGACCTGGCAATGTTTCTTGCAGAGATAGCTGTATATATAACAATAATCGCAAAGACTAATGCTGACACAAGAATACACAAAAACAACTGTTTTCTTAGCTCCATAAGTAGTTTGGTGTTATCAGCAACTATCACTACATACCAGTCTTCAACGATCTGTTTTGAAAATACTGTGTACTGTTTTCCGTCTAATGATAAGGAAAAATGTTCTTTTTCTCCTTTAATAATATTATCCACCATCGTCTGCTGCTCGTCGGTTTCCGGATATATCTTTCCCTTTTCCTCTTCATTAAGATGTGCCACCACAAGCCCCGTCTTATCCATAATAAAACCATAGCCCACATCATTCATTGTCATACTCTCTGTAATGCTCTGTACACCGTTTAACGCTATATCCAGTGAAAGCACGCTCTCTCCATCGACCAACAGTTCACTTATGGATATCATGATTGTATTAGTCTCCGCATCCAGATATGGGGCGACTATTGTGGCATTTCCGCCTGCCTTAAGTGCATCAGTATACCAGACACGTTCCTTAGGTTCATAACCTTCCGGCGGTATCCATCCGCTTCCGTCTATGTATTCTCCATTTATATATCCATATATCCCTGTAAAGTTAGCATCAACTTCACTCTCAACTTTATCTGTCTCCTTCTCAAGATAATGAAGGATATGCTCGTTACTCATACCGTTTTGCAACATATAATTAACGGTATCTGCCGTAACCAAAAGTACATCCCTGTCCTTATTGATATAATTCTCTATCATGGTGGCCTGGCTGTTCATATTACTTACACCAAGCTCCATAATATTATTAACTGAACTTCTGTAAAAAGATGTGAATATATACACAAGCATCAATGCCATAAGTACAAATATCAGTAATATAGCAGTTATCAAACGTTTGATTACATTATTATTCAATTTCTTAGACATAATTCGTATTCTCCCAATCAGATTCAACTGTTGCTTTGAATCATCCTCTTTTGATCAGACTGCCAAAACTATCACTTGCAGTTCATAACATTATGTAACAATTTTATTGATTAACGTATAATTATACAACCCTTTAGGGACGAATGTCGCAAAATGTGGGACGAATGTCAAAAAATCAATTATTTACAAAAATGAAATCTCATCCAAAGATTACCCGGCTGTGACAAAACTCCAATACAACCTTGAAATTATTTTCTTTTTTGCTACAATACATATATTGAGATTTTGGAGGACGGATCATAATGAACATCGCTCTTGTTGAGGACTTAAAAGATGAACAGATGCGCATCAGTCATATCATCAAGGAATATGCTTCTGCGAACCATATTAATATAGAGCTTAGCATTTTCAATAATGCCGAGAGCTTTCTTGAGAGCTATCGTCCTTTGAAATATACACTTATCTTTATGGATATTTATATGGATAAGATGACAGGCATTGAAGCAGCAAGACAGATCAGGACTATTGACAACGACACACTTATCGTTTTCCTAACCACAAGCAGGGATCACGCATTTTCCGCTTTCGATGTACATGCATATCACTATATAATCAAGCCGGAATCAGACGAATCACTGAAAACTTCTCTTAATAAAGTGTTGGACGATATTACAGCCATGCACTCAGCTAACATTGAAAAACTGATAATATCATTAAATGGTGCAGACACAGGTATTCCGTATCACAACATCAAATATGTTTCGAGCAACCGTAACTATGTTCAGATTATTTGCAAAAATGGCAGTGAATACCATCCAAGAATGACTTTTTCAAAAATCTGTGACATACTAGGTAAAGACCACCGTTTTCTGTGCATTAACAGAGGTATTCTTATCAACATGGATTACATCATAGATTTCGGTGATACTTGTGAACTTGAGGGCGGACATACATTTCCTGTTAATGTCCGTGAGAAAAAAAGTCTTAATCAGATTAGAAGGAACTATGTTTTCAACAAGCTGCACAACAGACATGACCTGGGAGGGGCTAATATTTGAATCAGAAAGAATATCTCATATCGTTAATATCATATCTGCCATTGATTCCATCCGCAATACTCTGCTTTGCACCTATGAAAAACAGACTGCGTTATAATATAAGATCTATCATTATAGCGGTTATTTGTCTGTTTGCACTCTCTTTTCCGATACTATCCTATTTTGAGACAAGATATTCCCTCGGTTACAATACACTTATTCTTCCTTTGCTTATCCTGTGCTTTATAGCATACTGTATAGTTCTTGATACGCATTTCAGCCAATCACTTAGTATATATGCGCTTGTTATGGCATTAATGGCTTTCATGTCCAATTTTTCCAACACATTTGACGCATTTATTCATCCCGAATCAGACATTAATCATTTCAGTTTTGAGGCTGCAGTATTCCAGGCATTTATCAGTGTTTTGCTTGCATCATTATTATTTTATCCACTCTCCAGGTTCGGTTCATATCTGATCGACAACCTTAACCAAAAGACCATATGGTATGTATATTCAGCTATATCGGGTATCTTTGTTATCTATAACTTGAACAATGTTGTATTCTACTACAGCACCATGCATACCAACCATGTAGCAAGAGCATATATTACCAATATGATCCTGTTTTTCCTGATGATCCTTATGCTAAATGTGATCTTCTATTTTATTGTTAATTCTCTTTTGGAAAAGGCAAAAGCATATGAAAGAATCCGAATACTTCAAATGCAGGAAAAACGCTATAATGCCCAGCAAAAATACATTGAATCCACATCAAGAGCAAGGCATGATTTCCGCCATATTCTCCGTACACTTTTGGAACTTGCCAAGAAAGGCAATAACAAGGAAACCCTTGATTTTATTGAGCAGTATATAGAGAAATATCCTGAAAAAGACACTGCGGACTATTGCAGCAACCCTGCCGTTAATGCTTTGCTAAATCATTATTTTCATATGGCAGCAGATTCAAAAATACATTTGGAACAGCATATAAGTCTTCCCGACATACTATACATAGATAATATCGACCTGTGCTCCATTCTCGGAAATATTCTTGAAAATGCCATCACCGCATGTATGGATGTTGCGGAAGATGACCGTTTCGTTACAATCACCATATCAAAGGAGCAGGGAACCGAGCTCTATATTGCAGCATCTAACAGTTTCGGCGGCAAGGTCAACCGCAAAGGTCAGCGCTACTTATCCACCAAACAAGGGGGCAACGGCATTGGTCTGATTTCTGTTATTGCTACAGCAGAACGCTATGGAGGCTTTGCAGATTTCTATCACGAGGAAAATATATTTTACTCTAATGTAATGATGAAGAACAAGGAGAATTGAATCTTTATTTTCTCTTATATCGCTTATACAGAAGCCAGGCAAACACACCGCAGAACATTCCGCCTACGAACAAGATAAACATATATGTAAGATTACTTTCCGTAACAATAAGACCATACACTATGCCACAAAGAGCAATCAACGCACCAAGAAATCCTCCAAGTGTGAGGGCTCCAAAACCACGCACCAGGCGATATCTTGGAAGCACAAGATCAAGCCTCAATATTCTCTCGCTGATAAGCTCAACAATACCTATTCTTTACTCATATATTTTGTCACTCCTTAGCTGCATATTTCATTCCTACGATAAACATCAACATCCACCCGAGACTTTCAAAGCCGGACCCGATACCCTTAAAGGGTAAAGGTATTAATTCAATTATCTGCCCAATAAGTGCTGTGACCAAAGGGGCTGCAATTACCCATACTATCATATCATACGGTGATATTTATAATCGTTTAGTAATATCCTCTGCTCCTTTTGCACCCTATCACATAATGCCTGAATCCGCTGTATGTCAGATGAATGATTATATTAAGTGCAATCAGATTGACAGGCAGAAAGGCTTTTACATATTCACTTAACGTAGTGCTTACCGCAAGTGTGATAAATGCCACAAATAACGAAATATAATCTGCAATTTCCTCCTTGTACCATTCGATATATTTGATACATAATAGTGCGACTATTATATATATTGCAATCGCAATAAGTATAGGGATTGCGAATAATAATACGAATACTATCTTTTGTCCTATGGGATTGGATATATCATAACTTAACCCGCCAAAATTAAGGCATAAGTCTTTGATTTTATCAACGACCATACAAAATATTTTCCAAATCGTTATGAAGAAATCTGCAACATCTCTTATGAACAGTTCCGAGGATAGTGCCGTAAGAAGTGTGAGTATGATACTGTAACTGATAGTGCCATAATAAATGCTGATGTGTCCCGCATTTTTAGCCTTGTATTCATTTTCAAGTTTCCTCTCCTTCTTACGGTAGAGTGTTTCATAATCCTTTCTCGTTTTCGCACTCATGGCGGAAGCCTCTTTCTTTATATGCTCATTTTGCTCTGCAATCCTATCATCAAGATATGCCTGATACTTTTTGACCTTTTTCTCTGCCTCAATAAGCTCCATAGCCTGCATACCGAGTTTCTGCTTTTCAGCGTCAATCTCTTTACGTGAATTGCTAACGGCTTTCTCTGTTTCTCTTACGATCCTGCTGTTTTCTTCTTTCAGCCTCTCGTTGTCTTTCAGTATCAAGTCGGCGCTGTTCAGCCTCACGATATGTTCGTTCAAGCTCACTATCTCGTCTGACTGTTCTTGAATCTTGTTCTTTAATGCTGATACTGTTGAGGAAGGCACTGATGTCTGAAGCTGTTTCTGTAATTTCGCTATGGTCTTGTCCTTTTCCAATAGCCTGTTCTTCATCTGCACCAGTTCGTCCTGCATATCCTCCATCATTATTATAAGCTCGTCGTCGGTCTTTGAGTTTTTGTATCCGTTCATCAAGTTCACGCTCCTTTTCATTTTTTATTCTTGTAAGTTCTTCAAGCTGTCTATCTGTGTCTGCAATCTTTGATTCTGTTCTCTCGATGATGTAAGAAGATCGTTCAATCGACGGTTTTCTCTCGACAAGTCCTCGTTTAAGCTCAAGGATTCGTCCAGTTCTTCCCTCGTCTGCGAAAGCCTCTTGTTCGTGGCGTAAAGCTCCAGCCGATACTGCTTGGCTGATTCCTGCTCCCGCATTGTCTGTTCCCTGCTGTCCGATAACTCCTGCGTCAGCGTTGAAAGCCTTTGTTCCAGTCTGTCTATCTCGTCCTGCTGTTCCTCTAACATCTGCACCATTTCGTCCTGCTTTTTCAGCATTTCCAAAATGTCTTTCAATGTCTGTATATCTTGCATAAATTTCCCTCGCTTTCTCAATA
>JAFUXG010000075.1 GCA_017470935.1 Lachnospiraceae bacterium | reverse complement strand
CGGATGCGAGGCATGGATGCCGAGCAGGTGCGCCGGAGCCATGGATGGCGACTAAGCACCTTGCCGCGTACGTCATCAAAGCTTTAACGGGATACTTAGAAACTCTTATCACCGTACAGAAAGTCATATAAAACGCACCATTCTGTCAGTTTACCTGCGTACGTGATACAAAAATAAAAATTCACTAAACAGTAATTTCCCTCACACTTTGTCAAACTCCGGATTCATATAATAGAAGTTCTTAAAGTCTAAGGATTCCTTAGTCATCTCAAGCGCTTCCCCGAATCTCTGGAAGTGTACTATTTCCCTTGCACGAAGAAACTTAAGCGGAGCCCGCACGTCAGGATCGTCTATCACACGAAGCAGATTGTCATATACTGTTCTTGCTTTCTGTTCAGCAGCAAGATTTTCAAACAGGTCTGTTATAGCGTCACCCTTTGACTGGAATTCCAAGGAAGTAAATGGTACAGCAGCCGCTGCCTGTGGCCATATACCCTTCGTATGGTCGATATAATAAGCATCAAAGCCTGCCGTCTTCACATCCTCTTCATTAAGGTCTCTTGTTAACTGATATACCATTGCACATATCATTTCCATGTGGTTAAGCTCTTCTGTACCGATATCCGTCAGGAGTCCGCCAACCTTTTTGATAGGCATGGTGTAACGCTGTGCAAGATATCTCATACTTGCAGATAGCTCACCGTCAGGTCCGCCATATTGGCTGATTATAAGCTTGGCGATATTAGGATTGGTATTCTTGATCTTTACCGGAAACTGAAGTCTTTTTTCGTAAGCAAACATTTATACACACGCTCCTTCCCATGGCGCTGGTCCCTCTGACCAGCCATACATATCCTTGCTGCAGCCGCCTGTTATCATGGAGGTCTGCGTTAACGGGTAAAATTCGCCGGCATATTCTGCAAGCAGCTTCATTCTTTCATCTAACAGTTGATAGAATAGCTTAAGTCCATTCTCACAGTTTGGATGTGTATCCAGATAAAGAGTAAGATCATTTATTGCAAAACTGACTGCGGTCAATCTGTTCATAGCTTGTTCTCTTGAAAGCTGCTCCTTATTATCTGTGTTACTTTGAGGCATAATATTGCTGTCACCTTGAGGTGCCTTGAAAAATGTCAGATTAAGGCAAGGAAATATGGTGCCTTCCTTAAGAGCTGTATCAAGATCGTATGGCTCACACCACTGCTGATTTGGAACGTTTGCCATTGCGATTGTTTCCATTGTTGCTGCATCATTTGGCATACTCATAATTATCACCTGTCCTTTCGTATTTTTTGTGGTAATTTTAATAATCCATATAATTAAATGTTGATTATATGAATTGTTTGTTTGTGTTTCTTTTTCAGTTAAAATTTGAACTATTAAGAGTTCATATACTTATTGTTTGATACATTGTCAAAGAATATTAGTGTAGATTTTGGGAAGAAGTTACAAGAAATGGTTGTAACAATTATGATTTATTGCGGCTTTACATTTTTATATTGTGTTTTTATAATTAAAATGCTTATAATAATAAAAAATTACATAAGCTGAGGAATGGATGTTGTTAATTATAAAAATATTTATAATCTTGAAAATGATTATGTTTATGTATAAAGATAGTGTAGATGGATAAGCAATATTATGAAGATAATGTTGCGAAATGTGAAAAAATGAGAATATGTGTATTATTCTTGTATGAAACGAACTTTTGCGAATGAAAACATGGAGCCGACATGCGACATGAAAAAATAACAGATAGAAGGTGTGTGGAAACTATGAAGATATTACTTGTAGAGGATGATTTTGCTCTTGCAATGGGAACGGAATATGCATTGCAGGCAGAGGGTTATGAGGTGGTTAAAGCCGGTAATGTTGAGGCTGCAAGGACTGCCATAGATAATGAGAAGCCTGATCTTGTGCTTCTGGATGTTATGCTTCCGGACGGGAATGGATATGAGTTTTGCAAGGACATAAGAGGTCAAGGGAATATGGTGCCAATAATTTTCTTAACGGCTGTGGGCGAGGAGGCAAATATCGTACAGGGACTTGAACTTGGGGCTGATGACTATGTGACAAAGCCTTATCGTGTTAAGGAATTGCTGTCGCGAATATCTGCAAACCTAAGAAGAAGCAAGATTTTGACTGAGGTCAAAATTGGTGATGAAAAGAAGGAAGTATACAGCTTTGGAAAACATGAATTCAACAACAGTAAATTCATTCTGTATAATGAAGGCCAGATAGTGGATTGTACACCTAGTGAGCTTAGGCTTTTGCGGGAGCTTGTAATACATGAAGGGCAGGTGCTTACCAGAACACAGCTGCTTGAGAGACTATATGATACAGAGGACAGCTTTATTGATGATAACACACTGTCTGTCTATATGAAAAGACTTCGTACAAAGCTTTCTGAGGACGCAGCATTTATTGAGACGGTAAGGGGCGTTGGGTATCGTTTTACCAGAAAACAACAATAGACGTAGAAGATAGATTTGTGAAATATAGCAATAGATGAGAAAAAAGTTTTTTGAGAAAAGAACAATAGATGTGGACAATAGGTTTGTGAGATGGCAGTAATAGATACTAAGAATATATTTACAATGTTGAAGCAAGATGTATATGTGATAGATTCACAGGGGGTCAGAAGACATGAAGAACAGCTTTGAGCGTAATCGCTTCAGAATAACATATGTCATAGTGTCGGTTATAGTGCTTATTGTATTTTATGTGATAAGCTATTCTTTGTATGGAGAATTTTCGAGAAAAAGTCTTATCCTTACGATAACTGTTGCAGTCTGTCTGGCGGTACTGTATCTTTTCTTATATCATCAATTTAACCGCATTTTAAATGAGATGGAAAATGTGTCACAGATAATGGAGGATATGATAGATTCTGACAACGAGCTGCCAAGCGAGGAGTATAAGGAAGGCACTGTGGGTATGCTTTATACAAAGCTATACCAGATGGTGGGGATTTTGAAGGAGAGCCGTGACAGGGAATTAAATGAAAAGATATTTCTTAGGGATATTATCTCCGATATATCCCATCAGTTAAAGACACCGCTGGCATCCCTTAATGTCTTTGTGGATCTGCTGCTTGATGACAAGGTGACAGAGCCGGAGAAACAAAAGCAGATCCTTGGTGAGGCATCTAACCAGCTAAGCCGAATGGAGTGGATGGTACTTTCAATGCTTAAGCTTGCGCGGATTGAGGCAGGAGCCATACAGTTTGATGCGAAGGAGCACCATTTGTACCACATACTGCAGCAGGCAGGGGACGGAGTGAAGTATCTGCTTGATGGCAGGAATCAGAGCTTTCATATGGTGTGTGGTGAGGATATCACCCTTAACTGTGACGGAGAATGGCTTACGGAGGCACTCATTAATCTGTTGAAAAATGCTTCCGATTATTCAGATGAGGGCAACAGGATTACCGTTGAGGTGGACGATACAAAGGCTTTCTGCCGCATATATGTGAAGGACGAGGGCATGGGAATTTCTGAGGAGGACATCCCCCATATATTCAAGCGGTTTTACAGGGTTAACAGTGATGTTAATCCCAACAGTGTGGGGATTGGTCTATCCCTTACAAAGTCTATTGTTGAGGGAATTGGTGGGTCTATAAAGGTGAGGAGTGAGGTGGGTGAATATACGTGGTTCATCCTAACGTTTGTTAAATAAGTGTTTTATGATTTGTATATTTTAAATATCAATATAATCATTTTTATTGAATGAGTCATCAAAAGTTGGATTCTTACGAAATCGTAATGTGGGGATTTGTGCTGAAGTGCTTGGTTTTGCTGGTAAAAAATGAATGTGTGATTGTTTTTTGACACCACATTTACACCAATTAAAATCTATTGAAAGAGCAATTATGGCAAGAAAATCTGAATACCTAAGGAGTGAGTCATAATGAAAAAGCAAAACAGCACTAATAATACTAATGATACTAATGATGATATTGAAACAACTATAGAATTATCGTACACAATGGCAGAGGACGGTATATTATATCCAAACATCAGCTTTGAAACAGAGAATCTTGCAGAACTTGGAAAGTATGGATTGATGGCAATGGATTATATCAAGGATAATTATTATGAGAGGTATAGGTCCCTTGAAAGGACTGGCAGATTGGTCGAGGTACTTAAGCCTATAAATGAAGAGGCACATCAGATGATTGATCGGATGATGGATAAGTATATGAAAAATCATAAGCCGAATGATCCGACATCAACAATGGAGACGTGGAAGATAAGAGAACAAGGGCTGATGCAGGCTAAGGAGATTGTGGTAAATGAGATAGTTAATACATATCATTGAATTGAATACAGATAATTTGAAAGCACTTCCCCATGTGTGTAGGGGGAGTGCTTTTATAATGTTTAACGATACAAAACAGTATGGAAAATACGACTAATTTGATGAGGGGGCTTGTAGAATGGACAAAACAGAACAAGGATATGATTTTTTATTTGAGCACATCGAATTAATCCATATGCACAGAAAAATCTCGAGAATTTACAATATAAAATATGGGGTATAAATGTAACACGGACAGGCAGATATGTGACCTATGTGTGACTCAAAGTGCAGTTTTCCGGGTTATATATGTGTCCCAAGTCATATTTTATGATTTTGAAGGTTTTAGGGGGGTAAGTCTGCTGATCGGGTGTATTTTGGAGATGACAGTCGAACAAGGTGCGTATCTGGCAGTATCAGTCAATATGAATTTTCGTTGAAAAAATCACCTTTTCGTGATACAATCCCATCTTTGACAGCTTAAATGCGAGGAAACGCAGTGTTTATGCGGAAACCTCGCATTTTAAAATGTGTAAAAATGTAGCTATATATTACTTCTTTTTTCCTTTGCTTATTCGTATAGCTTTTTTCATAGAT
>JAFUXG010000042.1 GCA_017470935.1 Lachnospiraceae bacterium | reverse complement strand
GGGGGTGCGGACATAATCCTGGACCAAATAAGGTTTTGGGAGGTTTATATGTATTCATACGAAGACCGCATTCGCGCTGTAAAATTTTATATTAACTGTGGCTATAATGCAGCTTACACTGTCCGGAAATTAGGGTATCCTGATGTTACAAATATAAAACACTGGTATCGAGAATACTCTCAGTTCAATGATCTGCATCAAGGCCGTAAGAAAGTCAGCAAGTATTCTGATAAAGAAAAACGTGATGCTGTTGATTATTACTTCTCTCATGAATGTAATGCATTAAAAACAGTTAGAGAGTTAGGTTACCCGAGCCGCCCGCTTCTAGTACAATGGGTTAAGGAATTATATCCAGAGGAAGGAAAAAAACGTTGCCAATCCTTCAAACCACATGTAAGATGTTCTCATGAAGAAAAAATCCAAGCGGTTATGGAGTCCTGTAAAGGTAACCTGAATATTTCACAAATAGCTGAAATATATGGTGTCACTCCGGCTGCTGTTTCAACTTGGCGGAAGAAACTGCTTGGCGAAAGGAGAACATTAAAAATGGCTGATCCTTCTGCTGAAGATAAAAATATTGAACAACTTCTACACGATAAGGCTGAACTAGAAGCAAAAGTTAAACGTCTTGAGCAAGATGTATATAAACTACAATTAGAACGTGATGTACTTGAGAAGGCAGGTGAAATTCTAAAAAAAGAGAAGGGCATCAGTCTTGATAAGCTCAGCAATCGAGAAAAAGCATTCCTGATTGATGCCCTACGTAATAAATATAAATTAAACGAGTTACTGCCAGCACTACAGCTTTCTAAAAGTAGCTATTATTATCAGGTACAGTGCATAAAGCGTGAAGATAAATATAAAGAGCTTCGTAATCACATAAAAACTCTCTTTGTTTCTAATAAGGAACGATATGGCTATCGACGTATACATTGCTTATTAAAAAGAGATGGCATTACAGTTTCTGAAAAAATTGTTCGCAAAATAATGAAGGATGAACAATTAATTGTTAAAACAGCAAAGAAACGTAAATATAACTCATATAAAGGCGAGATTAGTCCGGAAGTTGAGAACATAATCAATAGGGATTTTTCAGCTCATAAACCAAATGAAAAATGGCTTACTGATATAACTGAGTTTCATATACCGGCAGGAAAAATATATCTTTCACCAATAATAGATTGTTTTGACGGCATGGCTGTTTCGTGGACCATAGGAACCTCTCCTAATGCAGAACTGGCTAACACAATGCTTGGCAATGCTATAAACACATTAAATGCCGATGAACACCCGTTAGTCCATTCAGATAGAGGCTGTCATTACCGTTGGCCGGAATGGATCAAGATAATGGATAGTGCAGCACTCACTCGCTCTATGTCAAAAAAAGGATGCTCACCTGACAATTCAGCCTGTGAAGGATTTTTTGGACATCTTAAGAACGAGATGTTTTATAATAGAAATTGGAATCGTATAACGATTGATTCATTTATAAATGAGCTTGATGAATATATGCACTGGTATAATGAAAAACGAATCAAAATGTCACTTGGTGGGAAAAGTCCACTTGAGTATAGACGTAGTCTAGGAATATTAACTTAGTCCAAGAAAACGTCCGCACCCCCCTTTAATGTTTCATACGGAATTTACTTTTTCAATTCAGGATGAAGGATTGCGTAAATTTGTCTTTTTTTTTCGAAGATATATTTATGTAATCTAAAATATAATTGTCACTTGACAAGATGTGATAAAACACATACTATGTGAGAAAGATAATACTAACTGCAAAAAATATAGATCAGACTATTTTGAAAGGAAGTGCAGTCAATGACAACTTTGAATGAATTTATTGAGGATCAGTTAAAAGATCCGCAATTTAAAGAGGAATATGATGCGTTAGAGCCTGAATTTGCCGTTATGCAGGCATTGATAGATGCACGTAAGGAAAGTGGAATGACACAGAAGGAATTATCGGCTGTTATCGGTATTTCGCAGGCTGATATCAGTAGATTGGAGCACGGCACGGGGAATCCGTCAATAAAAACACTACAGAGGATTGCTAAAGCATTTCATATGGCTTTGAAGATAGAATTTGTTCCGTTAGAGATACATGGAACAAGATAAGACTAGGGTAATGCAGAATATGGTTTGGAATTATTGAAAAAGCTCGCAAAGGATTTAACACTAAAAAAGGGAATGGATATAGTAGAACTAATTTATACAATATGAGAAAGTTTTACTTAACTTACCCGAATAGTTACTCGTACTTAGAAGGATTAACATTGTCTCATTTTTGTGAGTTAATAAAGATAGATAACGATTTGGAACGACAATTCTATGAGAAAGAGTGTATTGCTCAAAAATGTAACGGAAGAACATTAAAGAAACAAAAAGATATGGCTTTATTTTTAAGGCTTGCTACGAAAAGGATAAGAAAGGAGTTTTGGAACTTGCCAACCATGGTATAGTGGTTGAAAAACCACAGGACGCAATAAGAGATACCTATACTTTAGAATTCTTAACTGTTGAAGATACTCAATTGAAAGATGAGAATGATCTAGAAAAAAGAATTATTAGGAATCTTGAGACTTTTCTTCTTGAATTAGGCAAAGGATTTACTTTTGTAAAAGAGCAGTATCCCATGAGAGTAAATAATTCAACATTTAAATGTGATTTGGTTTTTTATCATAGGATATAAAAGTGTTTTTTCCTTATTGATTTAAAAATTGGAGCTGTTGAGCATAAAGATATTGGACAGATGAATATGTATATGGGGTATTTTGCCGAAGAAATTAATGAGCCGGATGATAACCCTCCGATTGGTATGGTGTTTGCAAGAGAAAAGGATGAACTTCTTGTTAAATATGCTACATATGGCATGGATAGTAATCTTTTTGTTTCAAAATATGAGTTGTATCTTCCTAATGAGGAGGAACTGAAACAGTTGGTCAACAATATTATCTTAGATTCTGAAAAAGATGATAATGATAATCAAGATACATGATGTCTGGATTTTTTGATTGTTAAAACACCTAAAAATAAGGCTTTTTAGAATCTAAATTATTGTTTGTCTGGATTTTTTGAACATAATAAATGTCAATAAAATGTCAACAAAAACTCTAAAAAAGTTTCAAAATAGGTGGAATAATAAGAATTATTATACCATATCTTCTGTTTTGAAATAATAAAATCACAAGATATGGTCTGCACTATTACGGAGGAGTAAGAGAGGGATTTGAGATATAATAATATGTCACCAGTTTTTATCCTCGTCAAAATGTCAAGGTAAAAAGAAAAATATATTGAAAAAATACAGGCTGTGAATATAATAATATTTAGTAATTATGAATTTAATGAAGTAACGGAATTTTGCAGACATTGTCTGCAAAATTGAATTGTTCGCATAAAATTATTCTTTTGGATAAATTAAGACTGTGCAGACTAACAGGCATAATCACATGGAGGTTTGAAAATAGATTATGAATGAGATTAAAAAGAATCAAAATATTGCTCTATCAGTAACGATTACTGAGATTAAAGATGTGCTTGAGCAGTCGAGGAAAAGTGTAGCGGTTAAGGTTAATCAAGCACTTGTCGCTACTAATTGGAAAATCGGTGAAATTATCATCAAATATGAGCAGAATGAACAGGTTAGAGCAGTATATGGAGAAAAAGACACTTCAGTATTTATCTAAAGAACTATCAAAAGAGTTTGGTAAAGGTTTTTCGCGTTCTAATGTCTATAATATGAGGCAATTATATACATGTTATCCAATTTTCCAGACACTGTCTGGAAAATTGTCGTGGTCGCATTATTGTGAACCTCTAGCTATAACAGATGTTGATAAGCGGTCATTTTACGAGAAAGAATGTATAAATTCACAATAGTCTGTTAGAGAATTGAGGCGGCAGATAGAGAGTTCTCTTTTTGAACGGTTATTACTCTCGAAGGGAGATGCTAATAAACGTACGGTAATGGAATTAGCTGAACAAGGAATAGATTATACCAAGCCAGAAGATGTGATTAAAGATCCTTATGTTTTTGAATTTCTTGGAATACCAGAAGATAAACCGGTAATGGAAAGTGATTTGGAAAAAGCATTAGTTCGTAGAATTGAAGATTTTCTGCTTGAATTGGGAAATGGCTTTATGTTTGTAGGTACACAGCAGCGTGTTACCGTAAACAATGTGCATTACTATGTTGACATGGTTTTTTATAATAAGCTCTTTCACGCTTATGTGTTGCTTGAATTAAAGACTAAGAAACTTACTCCGGAAGCTGCCGGACAGATTAACATGTATTTGAACTATTATGCAACCGAAGTAAATGAACCTGATGATAATCCGCCAATTGGAATTATCTTATGTACGGATAAAGATGATATTACAGCAGAATATGCGTTGGGAGGATTATCTAATCAGATATTTGCATCAAGATATGTACTTCACATGCCGAATAAGGAAGAACTTATTGCACAGGTTGAAGATGTGATAAGTAAATGGCATGATAATATGTAAAGAATAAAATAAACTAATACTTAGTTTAATAAAATGAGTCGGATTTGTCCGGCTCTTTTTGTGTGTTACTGCTTATAGTATTATTCAAAATAAGTTGTGTCTGGCACAGAAGGCTATTTGATTTCTATATTTCTTTATAGATTCTAAATACACATAAAGAAGTTGTAATGCGGTTTGCCGTTCGTTAGGCTTGCATGAGTTGAGTTTTTCAATGAGTTCATTTTGTTTCTCAATAATGGGAGTGTATTCTTCTGTAAGAATATCATCAGGTGTAATCTGTAATGCTTTACATATGCGGAGAATGGTTTCAATTCTCATATTGACAGAACCACGTTCAATATCCGCATAAGTTCTGTCTGACAGACCGGAAAGCTCGGCAACCTCTGCCTGAATATTTTTTGGTTCATATGCAAGAGGAGATTTTGAAGAAGATTCTGATGTGGATATTATATTATTGCTGAATTGTCAAAGAGCTGATTTACCTAAATATAGAAAAATGCTTTCAGAGGTATCTAGTGATGCAAGTCTTGATAATGATGTAACCGTATCATTGATTGTCAATGATAAAGAAACATTTTATGGAAAGATGGACATACTGCCATTTTATCAGAATGTTCAGAAAGAAGGTGTAGTGTTATATGACCAATGATGATTTGAACAATATACAATCTAGGAAGGAGCTTGCGATTTACCATTTGGAGAAGGCAGATAAATGTTTGAAATAAGAAAAGTGTCAAGAATATTTTGAAAGGAAGTGCGGTCAATGACAACTTTGAATGAATTTGTTGAGGGACAGTTGAAAGATCCGCAATTTAAAGAAGAATATGATGCGTTAGAGCCTGAATTTGCCGTTATGCAGGCACTGATAGATGCGTGCAAGGAAAGCGGTATGACACAGAAGGAATTATAGGCTGTTACCGGTATTTTGCAGGCTGATATCAGTAGATTGTAACATGGTGCAAGATAATAAAAATAAGGTCTGAGATAGCCGGATTGATTCCCGTTGAAAAGCACTTGCAGTAAAATGCAGGTGTTTTTTCATTCTATGCATTTCACGCCAAGTCTTATGTAAGTTGTGCTGAAATGCTTGCATTTAAGAGTCCTGTGCTTTACTATGGCATCACAGTTACTAATAAAATCACAGTTACTAATAGCATCACAGTTACTGCTAATATCACAGTTACTGATAACATTATAGTGTACTGTGCCATGATTTCAAGGTCTGTAAATGAGTGCTCACAGACTTTGGTGTCGGATGCAAGTTAATATTGATTATGATTGAAAGAGGAAAAGTCTATGAAGATAAAACTGGCGATTCCCGATGAAAACATGGAAGAGATCAGACAGTTTTTCGAGGAAAAGGGTTTCACGATTGACGAAGATGCAGATTACATACTGACTCGGAGGCAGCGGTATGTGGGACATCTGTCAGTAAGGAATCCGGGAAACGGAGATAAGGCGTTTGTTGATGTCAATGATATTTTGTATATTGAAAGCTTTGGACATCAGATGGATATTGTTACGCTTGAAGGAACATGGAATGCCACAGATCCGCTTTACCAGCTGTTAGAGGTATTAGATCCGGACAAATTCACAAGAATCAGCAAGTCCGTTATCATTGCAAAGCACAAGGTGAAAGAAATACGGCCTTCCTTCTCTATGAAATATGTACTGATTATGCAGGATGGGAAACACTTAGAAGTCACCAGGAGCTATTACAACCGCTTCCGGGATGCATTCAATATCTAAAAATAAAAACATCATCTGTTTATTATAACAACATTAAGAGGAGAAATCCTGTAACAAAGAAGAAAGATGTTTGTTATATAGGAGAAGAGTAGATGAGAAACTTTAATCAGGAGGATAAACAAGATGGCAGTTGTTAGTATTTTAATTGTACTTTTGTTGATTATATTAGTCGCAGTAGTGTCTATTATCGTATATTTTTTCGTATACAAAAGAAATATCAACCAAAGATTACAAAAGATGAATAAGAAAGCAGAATTGGAGAATGACGAGTGGTACGGGAAAACAGAAGACAGTGACAGGAGTAAAGCATCCTCTGCTTTTTATGAGGAGCCTGAGAGAAAGAGAATTCCGGCATTAAATGCATTTGCAATAGGTGTCGTTGTGGCTTCAAGCTGGTTTTGTGTGCTTTTCTGTATTGTCACTGTAAATAATCAGACCACAAATCTTCAAAATTCTATTATGGGAATGCAGAGCCAGGTGGAAGAATTGAGAGAAACGGTGGAACGCATAGCGCCGGATACGGATTTATCATCAGCATCGGAAGGGATTCTTTCAGCTTCCATTCAATATGGAAACATTTACAAAGAGGATCAGACGGCAGATGCCACAATTACGATCCAGCCCGAAGAAATGATTCCCAATTCCACTGCCTACTTAACTTACTATGGAAAGCAGGAAAAGATGGAAGAAAAAGAAAATGGGACATATACCGCAACATTTCGGATGCCGTTGTTTGGAGAATCAGATGATGAGGACACATATGGGAATATCACATATACACTTGAGACTGAAGACGGAAAGAAAACGATGCAGATACTGGACAATGAGCTTGAAGATGACTTTTATTCGCAACGGTTTTACAGATATTTGATGACCCTCTCTGTGGAATATGATGATTGCAAGATATACGGATGGAAGAATAATAAATTATATGTAAAGGGAAAAATGACAGCGGAAGCAGAGCCGGACTGTGAGGATGTTATAAAGGATGCAAAGCTTGTGGTCCGAATGAACGGGGATGTTATGGACCAGGTGCAGTTAGGTACCTTGACAAATCCGGGGCAGGAGCAGGAATTTGAATTGAAGACAACCTATCCGGATAAAGGCAAGGACGATCAGCTGGATATTTATCTGGAGACGGTTGACAGCTATGGATATAAGTTCGTATATTCTTTTTTTGGATGGTCAAATGGTGATGATGTGTATATGACAAGAGTATATGACGAAAACGGGGGACTTGTGTATAATGGATGGTAATAAGGTGTTAAGGAATATCTTGAAAAGAGATATGAAACTAATACTTGAACAATCGGAGAACTCCTGCCATAAGTGGAGGCTTTACAACAAAAACTTTTTATAGGGTACTTCCCTATAAATATGTTGAATCAAACTACTCATACAACACATCCACGAGAAACAAACCGTTTGGCGGAGCGGTATGACCGGAAAGTGCGCGGTCTTGGGTATCTAGTGCTTCGATGATTGTATTCGGTGTACGCTTATGAAGCCCGATTTCAATAAGAGTTCCTGCCATAATCCGTACCATGTTATAGAGGAAGCCGTTTCCATGAAAGGTTATACTTAGTAATTCACTTTTTTCTGAATAATCAAATGATATATCATATATCGTGCGGACAGAAGATTTCTTCATTTTCTTATTGCTGCAAAAGCTTTTGAAATCATGGGTGCCTATGAAATAAGAGGCGCCCTTTTTCATTGCATCAGTATCGAGCTCTTCGGGAATATGATGTGCCGTGTCACGTAGAAAGGGATTGCCGTATGCGGAGGTGTCAATGCGGTATTGATATATTTTTTTTGTGGCATTTAACCTTGCATGAAAGCGGGCAGAACAGCTTTCGCAGGAAATGATTCGGATATCTTTTGGCAGATAGCCATTTAATTCATCCACAAAGTCATGTGTAAGCTTAGAGCTGCATTTAAAATTGAACACTTGCTTAAGGGCGTGAACGCCTGCATCGGTCCTCCCGGAGCCCACTATTTCAATGTTTTCATCAAGCATCCTTGATATTGCAGCTTCTAGTTTTTCCTGAATTGTGTTGGCAGTGTTGCCCTGCTTCTGCCATCCGTTATATTTTGTTCCATTGTAGGTTGATATACATTTATATGAGTACATAAGCCCTCCTGTCTGAATTATCCCTTTGTGAGAAGTATAACATAAAAGGACAAGTTTACAAATTAAAACTTATTATTGAGGATGAGCTTTATACCCAAACCATAGAAGTATGTATTCATAGTATGGTGGCAATACTGAGGTGTTCTATATCAGGGACGCTGTGGCAAACTTTAGCTCATTCACAAGTGAGCCGGAGGTGGTAAAGCTTTGGATATCATACTGATTAAGAAATATTTAAGGATCAGACAATAAATAATTCAAGACTTCGAATATAATGTGTAGTAGAATATGACTTGTAAAGAACAAGTGATGTAATGCCGTCAGGTTTCCGTATAAAGCATATTAAAGAATGATATGATTTACAGATAGGAAATACGGACGGAAAATTACATAAGCTTATATTAAAGGAGAGTGTGAATTATGAAGGATATCAAAGGAAGATTACAGGAGTTAACAGGAAGAAGCGAAGAGGAATGTGAAAAGATCGACGAGATACTTAACAGCCATTTTCTCATCGGGCACAATAACAAGGATAAGTTCATAGCTGATTTTGAGGAGAAGCTTGGTATTTCCCATGAGGAAGCAAATAAGCTCTACAATCAGTGTATGGATGTTATAGTAGGTGGTTTCTTTAAGAAGAAATAATGGACTGACATAATTCTATTTGTTAAAATGTATGCAATATATAAGGCTCTATGGCGCTTATTAAGTCAGAGAGCCTTTTTTGCGAGGAATATAGAAATCCGCCCTGCAAATAACAGGACGGATCATTAATAATTATATGTACATTTGTTGCTTAAGGCTACTTAATTCCGTTAACAAGCTCATCAAGCATCTTAGGAAGCTCAGTATCCATTGTCTCATCTGAGAACTGGCATGTTCCAACGGCCTTGTGGCCGCCACCGCCATACTTAAGCATAAGGCTTCCTACATCGATAGTAGCAGTTCTGTTAAGGATACTGTAACCAACAGCAGCGGAACAGCCCTTGCCACCCTTACCGTTAACGATCCATGCAGAGATGTTCTGCTCAGGATACATACTGTAGATCATGAAACGGTTGCCTGAGTAGATAGGATCAACGCCGCGAAGATCTGAAATGATAACATCCTTCTCGATACGTGTGTGAGCCTTGACCATTTCCTTGAACTTCTCAGCCTGCTCAAAATATACTTCAATTCTTTCCTTAACATCAGGAAGATTAAGAATCTCTTCTGTGTTCATTGTACGGCATGCCTGCATCAATTCCTCCATAAGCTTATAGTTAGGAATTGTGAAGTTACGCCATCTTCCAAGTCCGGTACGGGGATCCATAAGGAAACCAACCAGAATCCATCCGGTAGGATTCAATACCTCATCGGCAGTAAGATTACCAGAATCTACTTTATCAACGGCAACCATCATTTCATCAAAGTGAGAGAATCTCTCCTCGCCGCCGTAATATTCATAAATGATTCTTGCGCAAGAAGGAGTAATACGGCTCTCGCCCTTGTACTTGCCCTCCAATGCCTGACGTTCATGCTCACTTGAGTGATGGTCAAACCAAAGTCCACAGCCTTCTACGAATGGTACATTGGCAAGAACATCATTCTCTGTTACAGGAACCAAGCCATCCTGAAGATCCTTTGGATGTGCAAAGGTCCAGGAATCAATAACTCCGGCCTCTAATAATAAAGTACCACACGCAAGTCCGTCAAAATCAGAACGAGTTACTAATCTCATGTAAATTATACCTCCCAACACTGTTGTTATTATGTAGTGAATATTTGTTTATACATATATGTTGTTATTTTATCCTATTTTGAACACTATTTCAAGAAAAATATGATGAGATTTGAAATAAATGATAATAATTCGTTATTTTAAAAAAATAAAAATAAGTATTGACAACAAATTGTTATAGGTGTATATATAACATATAAACAGTTGAAGCGATAACAAATATAATATATTTTGAGCAGGAAATATATTGATGAACCAAATATTATGTAAACTAATATGGTAGCGATACAGATCAGAGAGGAGTGATCGGGTGAAATTACTGCAAAATTCAGGAGTTCCTATATACCAGCAGATTGCTGATGCTTTCCGTGAAGAGATTCTATCAGGCAAGCGCAAAGCAGGAGAGTATCTGCCCTCTATCAGAGGCCTTGCGAAGGAGCTGCGGATCAGTGTTATTACGACAATCAAGGCTTATGAGGAGCTGGAGCAGGAGGGACTTGTAACAGCCGTACAGGGTAAAGGGTATTATGTAAACGAACAGGATACGGAGATGTTAAGGGAACAGCATATGAGAAAGGTGGAGGAGCATCTATCTAATGCAATATCTGCTGCAAGGGTAGCGGGAATCGGAGATGGAGAGCTTATGGAGATTCTTAAGGTGCTTATGGAGCAGAGGGATTGAGTATGACAGCATGTTTTTAAGGGTTTTATAGCAAGTAAAATAATATGACAGTTTATGTTTTGATGACTTTTATCTCATAGTTGGAGGGCATGGTGAAATTAAGGGCATATGAGGATAGGGAAAATAAAGAAGATATTGAATATAAGAAGTCTGTAGAATTATATGAGCTTAAGCAGAGCAGACAGGAGTTAGACATTAAGATATCAGATGAAAGGTTTGTGTATAGAAGTCTTCAACAGAGCAGGAGCTTATATAATATTTTGATAATAAGAGAAATAATAATATTGCTTTATTTTGGTATTCTGTATGCACTGATAAAGGGCGGCCTTTTGATTAATATCAAGGCTTGGGGTGATGCAAGGAATAATGCAGTGATAGGTAAGATAGTTGACATGATGATTTCAGCGGGAGGTATAGCTGATCTGATTTTCATACTCATTATACTGATAATCTTTGCATTTATGTGTAGAAAAATATATCTGATATGGCTTAACAGCGATAATGAAAATGCAGTAATGCTTGCAGAGAGCAGAGGTATAGAAACATATCACGTAAAACTAGAAAAAAGCAATGAAGTGATTGAAGACTGTTGTAAAAGACTAAATGAAATTGATAAGAGGATAGATGCTTTAAGCAAAAGCCATAAGGTTAAGAGCTAAACCGGGAAATAGAGAATGGAGCTCGGTTTGCAATGACAAACGGATATGAGCATTAAGTAAAAATATAATACAGGAGGAGAGAACATGGATACAACATCAGTAATAGAGGTTAATAACCTAAGTAAGAAATTCAAAGGCTTTGAGCTGGCAATTGATGAGCTGAACATTCCTGAGGGATTTGCAACTGCCTTAATAGGAGAAAATGGTGCCGGTAAGAGCACATTTATCAATATATTGGCAGGAATCCGCAGGGATTATGAGGGAGAGGTCAAGTTCTATGACGGAAGTCTTGGTGAGAAGGAGCTTAGGGAGAGCATAGGTTATACGGGAACGGACTGTTATTTTCTTCCCCACTGGACAGTAGGGGATGTGGAGACTGTAAGCGGAATTCTTTTTGACAGCTTTCATGATGACAGGTATAGAAAGCTCTGTGACGACATGAATATAACTGAGAGGAATAAGGCATTTTCCAAGCTGTCAGACGGAATGAAGATGAAGACTATACTGTCGGCAGTTTTTGCCAGGGACACAAAGCTGCTCCTGCTTGACGAGCCTGCCTCGCCTCTTGATCCCCTTATGAGGGATAAGCTTTGCGGCATGATAAGAGAATACATAGATGAAGGAAACGGAGAAAAGAGTGTGCTTTTCTCAACCCACAATATTGCGGATATGGAAAATGTCACTGATTATGCAGTTATCATAGAACAAGGGCGTGTTGTGGAGCAGGGCTTTGTTGAGGACCTTAAGGAGAAGTATGTGATGGTAAAGGGTGAGCTTGGTGAGGGACATACCGATGTGAGAAGTATTGCTGAGCAGACGCTACATGGATGCACATTCTCACAGTATGGTTTTGAGGGGCTTTGCCAGGCAGATAGCATTGAAAGATTTGCCGAAATGGATATCGCAGTTGAGACACCGACCTTGTCACAGATATGCGTGGGAGTGATGAAGAAATATACTGTGCTGAGATAAATCACAGTTTATATGTTATTTATATACGAATGTATTTGAGAATGTAGAGGAGAATGATTATGAGTATATCTGTATGGTACTGTATTCGTGTTGCTGTGATATGCGGCTTATCTATAATATTTTTGGGGAATAAGGAAAAATAACTTATGTTAAATAAAAAGGAGAAAAACATGAAAAACGCACTGCGATTGTATATAACATTTATTCCTACGAGAGTATTGCCATGGCTGGTGTTAGTGGTATATCCGATTGTTATCACATTACTTTCCATAACAAGCGGAGGATATCTGTGGACGGAATTTCTTGTCATGCCATTTGTCTATATGGTGGAATTGCTTTTGGCTTTAATAATGTTTCGAGAGCTTGAATCAAAGGAACCTGTAAGAATTGAATATATACATTCCTCGGCTAAAGGAATGCATGCTTTTGGAAGCGTTATGATGGCAGATATAATAAGACGATTTATTACGGCACTGATTATATTCATGACTCCGGCTGTATGGTACGGCGGATTACATATGGGAGGTAGTGGCCGCATTACATTGGAAATAGACGGTGAGACAGCTATAGAGAATGTAAGTCCCTTGTGCAATATGCTGGTCATATTTGCTCTCTTGTCTGTGATAGAGCTTGTAGGTTATCTTATTAAGAGAATAAGAAGCGGGGCACTGGTGTTAACAGCCGCAATTATTGGATATATAATTCTGACAGCCTTTGGATTCACACCGTTTGGAATACCTGGTAAGCTGTTGCCGGCAGCGGTTGTTGTGGCGGCACTAATATATCTGTTGATAGTTATACTTATTTATAAAGCGGTTATGAAGCATGAGAAAGAGAAATACTATGACAGTCAGGGATAAATGTCAAATTGTAAGAGGATATTGATAATAGATAGTAAGAGGATTGTTTTTTGACAAAGTGTAATAAGAATGGAAAACTTATAAGGCGGCATGAATTTGTATATAAGAACGGACAACATATAAGGTGGCATGAATTTGTATATAAGAATGGAAAACTTATAAGATGGCATGAATTTGAATATAAGGAAGGGGAGTTTAAAGATGCAGGATTATTCATTTAAGGAAGAGAGCAAAAAGATGCTTCATTTGTTGAAATACACAAGACAGTGGAAACAGAATGTAGGTGCAGCTATTTTCTTTTATGTATTGGGAGTATTTTTAATTACGCTTGGAGGGTTTAATACAGCTCTTGGTGGTATGTATATGGTGATAGGGGGAGGTATGCTGGTGCAAAACTATGAGCAGATCTTCTTTACATCATATATGAATACATCCGCAAAACATAGGTATTATTCTGTCAATATGTTTTCGATATTTACCATGGTATCCTATACTATAGGATATGTTATGGCATTGATCGGTATTGCCGTAAGGCAAATGCTTATTAACAGGGAGTGGGATGAGCATATTGAGTATGTGATAACTAATATGAATATGGGTATGAAAAGCGGCGCAGTTCTTCTGTTTGTCGGAATAATGGGATTGATCATCGCAATATATTACGGTGTTGCATCTAAGCTGTATTTAAGCTCGATGATTGTATTCATCATAGTTTTTTTCGCAATATACATCTTGATGATAAATTTGACCACTGCTGATAATTTCAATGAAACAATATTGGCATTTGGTATCAGGTGGAAGCAGCTTAATATTTCCTTTGGTAAAGGGGCGGTTATAGGATATCTGATCTTACTGGCAGGAATTGCAATCTCCTGGCTGCTAAGAAGGACTTTGTATGACAGGCAGTATTCGCCCATGTATAAAAAGATGTTTTTGAGACTGTCGAAGTAAATTACTGTTTAGGTCACTTTTGAAACCGTACGCGTAATGCCATCGATATGCCCGAATATGTATGGCTGTTTGGACGGGCTTGAACTTCTAAATGTCCCATCAAGGTCATATAACAATACGCGACCGGCTTCCAAGCGGCCTCCATGCCGCTTATCGCCTTGCTCGCCCTCCATGGCTCGCATCGCTTGATTACTTACGGGACATTAAGAAGTTCTAAGCCCTTTCCAATATGCCATACATATCCGGGCATATTCGACTGGCATTTACGCTGTTCGTTGGCAAAAGATGCTGATCAAACGTAAGTATCAAACAATCATTTGTATGATTAGAATTTATAAAGTATATTGTGTTATAGTTTC
>JAFUXG010000041.1 GCA_017470935.1 Lachnospiraceae bacterium | reverse complement strand
GAAAGACTGGTAAACAGTGGCTTTTATGATTTAGCCACAGCCTATCAGTCAGTGCACGTCAACTATTGAAAGCGCCGTATACCGAACGGTACGTACGGTGCTGTGAGAGGACGGCGGTTAGTCACCGCCTCCTACTCGATTAATATATAAATATTGACATATAAAAACAAATATGTTATAACTGTATCAATACAAGTGATACAGATGGTACAATTAATACAAGCTGATAATTATAGTAACTTACCATTATTACAATGCCGAAAGGGAGGAATGATAATGATACAGCTGGATTATAAGAGTGGCCGACCGATTTATGAACAGATTATTGAACAGATGAAGCTTGATGTAATGAAGAGATATCTTAATCCCGGAGATGCTATTCCTTCAGTCAGAAGGTTAGCGCTAGAGCTTAAGATTACACCGGGAACAGTTGCAAAAGCCTATCAGGAGCTGGAAAGACAAGGTGTAATTGAAACTATTAGAGGCAAGGGAACATTTATTGCTTCTGAAATAAAGATAAAACAGGATGATGATAAGCTTGAGATGGCTAAGAAACAGATTCGGTCATCGGTTATGGAGCTTATATTAATGGGATATGATAAAAAAATGGTAGTTGATTTTGTTAAGGATGTGTATGAGGAGATGAGATTATGTTAGAGATAAAAGATTTGTGGAAGGGTTATGATAAGAATCCGGTTATAAAGGGTGTAGATATTACTGTTGATCGTGGGGAGATTCACGGTCTTATTGGTGAGAACAGTGCAGGAAAGACTACTCTCATTAAATGTGCAGCCGGTATATATATGGCTGATAAAGGAGAGGTGCTTTTTGATGGTGAAGCAGTATTTGATAATCCGAAGGTTAAAGAGAGGATTGGATACGTGGCTGATTATAGTGAATACATAAGCTTCTATAATGTGAGAAGAATGGTTAAAATGTATGAGATATTTTATCCGCTTTTTAATACAGAGAAATTTAATGAGTTTAATGAGATATTCAAGCTTCCTGTTAATAGAAGAATATATGCATTATCAAAGGGGCAGAGGATGAGACTTGCATTTATGTTGGAGACCTGCAAGGAGCCTGATTATCTGATTCTTGATGAGCCAACCTCAGGACTTGATCCTATAGCTAAGACCAGGTTTTTTGAGCTGTTAATTAATGAGGTTGAGCAGAGGGATATGGGAGTATTGATCAGTTCACACAACTTAGAGGGACTTGAGAGAATATGCGATTATGTTACTATGCTTAAGGCCGGTGAGGTGGAGAGACAGATGTCTATGGAAGATATGAAGGAGGAGCTTACCAAATTAAATGTTGTTTTTGAGGGGGGAGCAGGTAAAGCGTTGTATGAAATGCCGGAGATACTTAGTCTGTCCAATGTTGGAAGTATATATACACTTGTTGTGAGGGGCTTTGATGAAGGTCTTATCAATAAGCTTAAGAAGAATGGTGCAAGCCTGGTGGAGCCTGTGGATATTTCCTTAGAGGAATTATTCGTTGTACTTAATGAGAGCAGGGGTGATTATAATGAGTGATTACAGAAAAATAACAAAAGCAACAGGCAAAATGTATCTTATCATGTTTGCTGTTTCTGTTTTTTTCATGATTATTAGTACCACATATATGTTGTTTGATTCCGGTGCAATTTCAGGCAAAGGGGATGTGGAATCAAGAATAACTACAGAGATGAATGAAGCTATGCTTAATGGTGGTACTTATGTTATTCCGCAGACGGGACTTGATTTATCCTCAAGCTTTATTGATAATTATGGTATTGATTTTTCAGTTGGTTTTATGATTACTATGCTTGTTGTCTGTATAATGTTATTCATTAGAGAAATATCATTTGCTGATATAAGGGCGAGAGAATTTGAGCTGACACTGCCGGTTAAGAAAGCATCACTTGTTATGCATGAATATCTGACCTTCCTTGCAATAATATTAGCAGTAACATTTATGCAGGGCTTGATACTTATGCTGTTTCAAAACCATTATAATAGTGTATGGGCAGGACTTATAGGAAATGATGTTAGACCTGAATTCATCAGCATTCCCATGGGCAATCTGTGGACAATGGTTATCATACGCAGTGTTATGCTGTTGATTGTATATACATGGATATTTCTCGGGATGACTCTTGCTAAAAATTCTATTACTGGTGGGATAATCTCAATTGTTATGTTTTTTACAGTACGTGTGAGCTTTGATCCGGTAATGGAGTCTGTTATGTCATTGATTCTTGGCAGATCGCCGCAATTAGATACTAATGGGATGCCTTATGACTGGTCCGAGTTTATGGAATGGGAAAATAAAAGAGATATGCTTGACAGAGTATATAATCGTATCTATGATATTATTTTTCCCGGTTATTCCTTTGAGTATAATATGGATATCAAGGGATTTTTTAAGGGCAGTTTTAACTCTGATTATAATTTATCAATAAAGTCAGTGTTTTTTGTATATGCGTTAATTCTTGCATTTCAAATTATTATACTTGCTATTACCTCAGGTCATAGAAAGCTTTCTAGTGGTAAAATATTTTATTTTAAATGGGTGGATGCTCTGTTCGCTCTTGCATGTGGGATTATGTGGTATACATTTATATGGGATTGGCTGGATTTACCATCGATATTTATATTATTCTCTGTTATTGTTGTGGCAGGGGTTGTATATTATATTGTTAATCCTGTTAAGAATAACGGAAGGCTTGATAATAGAATAGTCATTGATAATAAAGACAATAAAGGAAAGGCTTTAGTGGATTATGGAAGATTGTTCAGGTTTGAGTGGAAAAGGTATTTTGCATTTATAATAATTGGGTTGATTGTTGTATTATACAACTATTATTCCGCCTTTAATGATCATCATATGATCAGCAGTAAGGATATTGATAATTATATAAAATATGCACCTGGGACTGTCGTCAATATGTTTGACGTTTCCGCTGATATGATAAATTATGTATTTATGCGTAATATTGTATCCATTGCTGTTCTGATTATGATTAGCAGGCTTTTTGGATATTTCCTTGAGAAAAACAGCGGTGTGCGGGAGTTTCATGAAACTATTCCGGTGAAAAGAAGCTCAGAATTCAGATTTTATACTATTATGGATATGGCTATGGTTATAGTCCCTATGGCGGTATGTGTTATTGTATCGATAATGACACTTCAAACATATTATAGGGCTAATGGTATATCTATGGAATGGCTTCCCAATTCAATCCTTGGGTTATGCCTTACAGGTGTTGCATATTTATTGATGGTGGAAGCCTTAATGGTATTGATTGAGCAGATGTTTCCTAATGGTTTAATGAGGCTTGTTGGAATTGTTGGAGCATTTGTTATGATATATGTTTGCTTCAGCTTTTCATTTAATATATTATATAAGCTTCCTGCAGCCCAGATATTGTATGGCATATTCTCCTTAAAGCTTGTAGGTGGTAATTATTATGATCTTCAATTAGTTGAACAGGTATATATGCACTCAGTAAGTAATGGTTATGAGCATGAAAGGCTTGACGTTCCGGTATTATATAATGGTGAAAGCCTTGGAGAGCTGTTAAAGAGTAATATGAATTATGCCGGATTTGATTCGGAATTCAGCAGATTATATGATTATTCACATGTGTCATCCTATATGGGATTTGTGCTGTTGTATATTGCATTGGCAGCATTGTTCATACTCTTTGCGTATAAATGCCATATAAAAAAGGATCATTCAAGACAAGGCTTATACTTTACATTCGAAAAGTATATCCTTGCAGGAGTAATATCTGTAACAGTGCTTTGTATGATGGCCGGTTTATCTGTTTCAACATGGCATAGTATGCTGGTAATTGCCATGGTTATTATTCTCTATATTGTATTTGTAAAATTAATGACGCCAAGGAATACTATTGTAAATAGTTCTAATTCTGATTAATTAAGCATAATAATAAAACAAAAAGAGCTTTTTTATGGAAATATACGTTGTAAATGAAGGTGATACCCTTCAAGGCATTGCGGCTCTTTATGGAGTATCCTCATCAAGACTGGCGTATGACAATGAAGTGTTACGGGGAGAAATTGTTCCGGGGCAGGCGCTGATAATTGTAAGACCGGAGGTTGTATATACAGTTAAGGATGGAGATACGTTGACAGATATTGCTGAAGGCTTTGGCATATCGGTTAATCAGATACTAAGAAATAATTCCTATCTCTTAAATGAAAGCTTCCTTGTTACGGGAAGAGAGCTGGTGATCAGGTATTATGATGATGACAACCAGCCATTGGTGTCCGGACTTAACGAGAATGATACAGCTCCATTAACAGGTGGGAATTCATCTTCGGAACAGGCTGTGATTAGAAGTGAGACTGATATAGACATATATGGGTATGCGTACCCATTTATCAGAGAAGATATTTTGGAAGAGGCAAGTCTTTATATAGACGAGCTTCTTCCGTTTTCTTATGGATTTAACGAGGATGGGACATTAATATACCTTAATGATGATTCTCTGATAGATAACGCCTTAAGATTTGATAACAGGCTTAGAATGGTGATCACGCCTCTTGACAGAAACGGAAGATTCAATAATCAGCAGGTGGTTAATCTGTTATCGGATGAAGAAGTACAGGATGTGCTTATTGACAATATAATAGAGGTTATGAATGATAAAGGCTACATGGCCTTAGATATAGATTTTGAATTTATACCAGGAGAGTTTCGTGAAGAATATGTAGTTTTTGTTGCAAAGACAAGGGAAAGACTTAACGAACTGGGGTATCAGGTTAGCGTTGCCCTGCCCCCAAAGACATCCTCCGACCAGCCTGGACTTTTATATGAAGGTATCGACTATGCAGGATTAGGAAATGCAGCGGACAGTGTATTTCTTATGACATATGAGTGGGGATATAAATACGGACCACCCTTGGCGGTAGCACCTATTCCTTCTGTAAGGCGTGTTCTGGATTATGCTGTTTCAGAGATACCGGTGGATAAGATATATATGGGAATACCAAACTATGCCTATGACTGGCCCCTTCCCTATGAGAGGGGAGTAACAGTAGCAGAAACCATCGGTAATACAGAAGCGGTGAGAAGGGCATATGAATACGGTACAGAGATATTATATGATGAAGAATCAGAGGCACCCTATTATTACTATACAGATGAAAATGGGATAGAACACGTTGTGTGGTTTGAGGATGTAAGAAGCATTATTGCCAAGTATGATCTTGTGAGAGAATATGGATTTCGCGGTGCTGGATATTGGAATCTGATGAGAGAGTTCAGACCGAATTGGGTGTATGTGAACCAAGTCACATAAAATTACTGTTTAGTGAATTTTTGTTTTTGTATCACGTACGCAGGAAAACTGACAGCATGGTGCGTTTTATATGACTTTCTGTACGGTGATAAGAGTTTCTAAGTATCCCGTATAAGCTTTGATGACGTACGCGGCAAGGTGCTTAGTCGCCATCCATGGCTCCTGAGCTCGAACTTAGTGTCTGCAAAGCAGACTCTTAGTGAGAGCCATGTGATAGCTGTCCAAGAACACAAGCCGTAGGCGACGTGTGATTG
>JAFUXG010000040.1 GCA_017470935.1 Lachnospiraceae bacterium | reverse complement strand
TAAGCACCTTGCCACGGACGGTACCAAAGTCTATCCGGGACATCTAGAAGTTCTTATCCCGTCCAATCCGCCATCTGACCTGAGGGTATCTGTGCAAGGCAGACGGCGTACGGTTTCAAAATTTAACTAAACAGTAATTTACCGCAGTATGTACTTGCGTATGGTTTCGAAGTCTCCGGGACCTATATCCAGAAGCACTTTGTGAAATTCTTTGTCCGTATAGTTTTCCATCTTCAGATTCTTATATTCCTGTCTCAGATTATCTATCTCAAGATATCCGATGAAATAACTAAGATAATTGCCGGGAGCTTCAACCACATAAGAATATATATCGTATGCGTAATAGCTGTTAAAGCCTAAATCCTCAAAAAACTTTCTGGTGTCATCAAGCGTCCAGTTTTCATAATTGACGCCCATATCGATTCTGGAAGATAGGGCTAGATTAATAATGGTGTCTGCACGGTACAGGGTAGGAAGACTTTCGGAATATTCAGGATAGTCAATATACGAGAAGGAATTAAGCTCCACATAGGTTGCCCAGCCCTCCACATATCCGGGATAGTCAAGAATCTGTCTTACGGGGTTAGGATCCGTATTGTTAAAGTATACGGTCTGATACAGATGCCCGGGAAAGCCCTCGTGGGCAAGGGTGGTGAACAGGTTGCCATTTTCCTCGCTTGTATATAGAGGATTAATGTAAATGGTGTTGTTATCATAGTCATCGATTGCAGGAATCATATAGTATGCAGGACTGACCATTTCTGCAATTGACTTGGGTACGGTTTTAATATTGTACTTAGGAGTAGTTTCAAGAAGAGGATAGTCATCACGTATCAGCAATGATAATGCTTCCAGAATGCCTTCGGTGGAATGGAAGCCGGTTTCTACCGGATGGTCGCAATAATACATGTATGCATCAGTATCGGTGGTGGCGATATAGAGTACATCGGATAAAGCCTTATCAAGAGAAGCTTCAGTCATTTCAATCAGCTCAGGGACAGGACGGTATGAGCCTGTCACATCCTTTACAAGAAGCTCGTAATATTTGTCACCGCCGGGATATGCGGATAATCCATAAGGTATTTTATCATTTATTTGAATGCTGTGATTATCTGTATTTTCTGAATTGCCATGCCTGTCTGCAATATTTGAATTATTTGATCTATGCTTGCTTGTGTTCTTTTCATGATTATTGTCCTTGGTCAAATTTGCCTTCGCAGTGATATATCTGGAAAGCTTCTCATAAGCAGGAATAATATATTGGTTAACATAATACTTGTTTGTTGATATATATTTGCTTCTGTCCTTCTGGGCAAGTGTTTTGATGTTTTTTGTTCTGTCATTAAATGTAGACACAAAGCAGTTGTTATCATTGTCTAGGCTTTTGAGAAACTCTGAAAGCTCATTTTTTGTTTCTTCTAAAATGAAACCCGGAGTTGGCATGCCCCGCTTGATACGTTCATTTTCATATTCCATAACACTGTCAAAATATGAGGGTATCTGCTTTAACAAGGACAGGTATTCTTCAATATCAGCCTGGGAATTAAGAGGATATTCGGAGAGTGTTACGGGAAGAGAGGAGGCTGCTCCTGTGGTTTTGCCAAGAAGGGTTTCGTAGTAAGGATAATCGCAGAAGGCGGCGCTAAGCTTTAGATGCTTGTTAAGAAGATCATAGGTGATGTTATCATTAGTGCTAAGCTTATCAGTATCGAAGGATGAAAGCTTGTCAGATATTTCAGAAATGTTTTTCTTTGATATTCCCTTTTGGAAGTCTTTGTAATAGCTATTGTTAGAAAAATCTGTTAGAATAGGTGCAAGCCTTGGAATCTTATATTTTTCTGGTGAATGAAGTGTATAAGCGGTTGTTACGGAATTAGAGGTTATCTCATATTTGAAGAGACTGGTCTGGAAATCAGAAAAATCATTGTCATTTTGAAGCTCATTTAACAGCCTGCTCCTATAATGGTTTCGGTCTGTATCTTCGGTGGGCAATAATAGAATGCATGAAAGAATTATAACGGCGGCAAGAGCCGGGATAACAAATATATTTAATTTTTTGTTCATGGAATGTACCGGTAGATATACTTTATTAATTCTATGATTTAGATAATAAGGTTATTACAAATCTTATAAAAATATAGCAATATATTAAGTTACGGCTGTATGCTTTAGCAGGTGTTAATAATATAGAAAAATGTTATTAAAATAATGAATTAAATGAAAGAAAATAGCTAATCATAATAAGATATATACAGATTGGAAAATGATGATATGGGTGATTTTTTTAGATATGCAACTGAGCTTCCGGCAGGAAGCGGTTTTGAGATGTTTGGAACCATACATCTTGTATGGCTTTTTGTTATTTTATTAATCTCGGTCATTATTTCTGTATTTTACAGGAATATGCCGGAGGATACTGATGATAGCGAAGGTTATGCAGGATACAGTTATTTGGATAAGGCTGAAAATAAAAAGATATCTCATGAAAGAAAAAATACATTTGGTAAATCGGTAAGGAATAAATATTTTACAAAAAGAAGCTTCAGGATGATCATAGGCATTACCATGCCTGTTATTTCAATATACAGGGATGCAGTTCTTGTGATAACAGGGCATTTTGACAGGTTTTATCTTCCGTTGCATCTTTGTGGAATGGCTCTTTGGATAGGGGCGTTATACTGCTTTACAAGATGGAGGTTTGTGGGAGTAGTGTATGTGCTGCTTTGTGTTCCGGGAGCACTCTCTGCACTCATCTTTCCTGACTGGGTGGATTATCCCTTGTGGAATTATATGCATATTCATGATTTCATTTCACATGGGCTTATAGTCGCATGGGGAATATGCCTGCTGGTGTCGGGTGAAGTGATGCCGAGGTGGAGAGAGATATGGATGCCTGTGGTCTTCGGACTTGCTGGTGTGCTGATATTAACTCCGGTCAATAAATGGATGGGGACAAATTACTGGTTTTTATCTGCTCCTTCGGCAGGCTCGCCATTAGTTCCTATAATGAGGCTTACAGGTGAGAGATGGTACATTGCAGGATATATATTGTTTGTTGATGCCATTGTATTGATCTGGCTTTTTATTGTAAGAGCTATACATTCATTATCTGAAAACAAGCATACCACTTGAAAGATAAAGAAATGTGTGATATTCTATCAGATGGTGGAATAATTTTGAAAATATACTATTATTTCACAATTTATTTTACGCATATTAATTAACATTTATTGTGTTAAGGCGGATTGCGCAATAAAGAGGAGGATATTATAATGCAGGATCAGTATGGAATCGATCAATATGTCAGAAGCATTCCGGACTTTCCGGAGCCGGGGATCATTTTCAGGGATATCACTTCAATATTACAGGACCCTGAAGGGCTTAAGAAATCTGTTGACGGAATAATCGAGAATCTTAAGGGCGTTGATTTTGATGTTGTCATTGGACCGGAGTCAAGAGGCTTTATATTCGGCATGCCTGTTGCTTATGCGTATCATAAGGGCTTTGTTCCTGTAAGAAAAAAGGGCAAGCTTCCATGTGAGACAATTGAGAAGGAGTATGCACTTGAATACGGAACTGCAGTGATAGAGATGCATAAGGATGCTATTAAGCCCGGAGATAAGGTGGTAATTGTTGATGATCTTATTGCTACAGGCGGTACGATTGAAGCGATAATAGAGATGGTTGAGTCATTGGGCGGTGAGGTCGTAAGGATAGAGTTTGTAATGGAGCTTGCCGGACTTAAGGGAAGAGAGAGACTTTCTAAGTATGATATCGATTCACTTCTCATTTATGACGGAAAGTGATAGGGCATTTGTTTAATAATATATCTTTGATGTAATATTTATTGAAGGCATATGAATCGGCATGTAAGGAGAGGTGTCTGCAATGATAACAGAGGAATTTGATTTAGATACTATTATTAAAGGCAGGGAAAAGTATATACAAGTATTTTATTAAGAAGGGGGTATATGATAATGGTGCTGACAGATGTATTATGCTGGCTGCTGCTTGCCGCAATCTTTATTGTGTTCGAGATAATCAGTCTTGGTCTTACAACGATCTGGTTTGCAGGCGGAGCATTTGTTGCAGCCATAGCAGCCTTGTGCGGTGCTAATCTTGTTGTTCAGATCGTTCTGTTCTTAGTTGTTTCAATTGCTTTATTTGCATTTACAAGACCATGGGCGATGAAGCATCTTGACACAAAGACAGAGAAGACTAACGCTGAAGCCTTAGTGGGGCAGAATGCGGTAGTGCTTGAGGAGATTGACAATCTTAAGGAAACAGGGCGTGCAAAGATTAATGGCATGGAATGGACCGCACGGACTAAGGAGGATGGTGTTATTATTCCGAAGGGATATGTGGCACATATTGTGGATATCCAGGGAGTGAAGCTTATCGTTGAAAAGGTGGATGAGGATAAGCTTTCTGAGGAGATCATATCTGAGGTATAATTGGGGGACTTGATGACACATGTTTTAAGTTTCTTTTTTACAAAAACATAAGGCATTCGGTAAGAATTGAATTATCAAAAATATTATATATAATAAGGAGATTGATATTATGGGAGCAGGTTTTGGTTTTTTAGTATTTCTATTATTTATCGTTATTGTTATTGTAATGAGCAGTATTCGTATTGTTCCACAGGCACATGCTTATGTTATTGAGCGTCTCGGAACTTATACAGGTACATGGTCAGTTGGTATGCATCTTAAGATGCCCATCATCGATAAGGTTGCCAAGAGAGTTACACTTAAGGAGCAGGTTGTTGACTTTGCACCTCAGCCGGTTATCACAAAGGATAACGTTACAATGAGAATTGATACGGTAGTATTCTTCCAGATTACAGACCCTAAGCTTTTCTGCTATGGTGTTGAGAATCCTATCATGGCTATTGAGAACCTTACAGCAACAACACTTCGTAACATCATCGGTGATCTTGAGTTAGACCAGACGCTTACCTCAAGAGAGACTATTAACACTAAGATGAGAGCAACTCTTGATGAGGCTACCGATCCTTGGGGAATCAAGGTTAACCGTGTTGAGCTTAAAAATATTATTCCTCCTGCAGCTATCCAGGATGCAATGGAGAAGCAGATGAAGGCAGAGCGTGAAAGACGTGAGCAGATTCTTATTGCAGAGGGTGAGAAGAAATCAGCAATCCTCCGTGCAGAGGGCCACAAGGAGTCTGTTATTCTTGAGGCAGAGGCTGAGAAGCAGTCAGCGATCCTTCGCGCAGAGGCTAAGAAGGAGGCTACTATCCGTGAGGCAGAAGGTCAGGCTGAGGCTATTCTTGCAATCCAGAAGGCTAACGCTGATGGTATTGTGTTGTTAAATGAATCTGCACCAAGCAACGCAGTTATACAGCTTAAGAGTTTAGAGGCTTTTGGCAAGGCTGCAGACGGCAAGGCTACCAAGATCATCATCCCTTCTGAGATACAGGGTATTGCAGGACTTGCAAAGGCTGTTGTTGAGGTCGGCAAGGAAGCAGGAGCACAATAATAATTCAGAATCATATGAGAATACGAAGGAGGTTATCTTTAGGGATAACCTCTTTTGAATAATGGATATCATTGTAATAGTTACTAATTTGGAAATATATAGAATTAATATGGGAGGCGGCATAATGCGTAACAAATTCAACAACAAATATATTAAGCTGGGAGCAACTATACTGGCTGTTGTCATTTTGTCGCTCATGTTTAACTATACATTGGAGCACCGAGCAGAATATCAGGAATTCCGTACTATGATACGTAACACCCTGTTCCCTATAATCATAGGCTTTGCGCTCGCATATCTGGAAAATCCGGTACTTAATTTCTTTGAGCATTATCTGCTTACACCCCTTGGAAAGCTAATGTTTAAGAAGGGGGATGATATTAGAAAATTTTCAAGAGGGATGGGTGTTGTTCTTACGATGACTTTATTCCTGTTTCTTGTAATAGGAGGGCTATATCTTGTAATTCCTCAGATATATCAATCACTTTTGAAAATGGTCACAGAGGCGCCTAACTACTACGACCATGTGACTGACTGGATACGCTCACTTGATAAGAAGAATTCGGAGATAAGCCAGTATATGCTTATGGCTTCAGAGAGAATATATTCCCAGGCTATTGACTATATTAACAATGACATACTACCCAATATGGATAAGATAGTTGCGGGAATAACGAGCGGGATTATGGGCGGACTTAAGTTCATGCTAAATGTTATTCTTGCGGTCATTATTTCGGTATATGTGCTCTTAGAAAAGGAGGTAATGGTGTCAGGCAGCAAGAAGCTTGCCTACAGCTTCTTTGAGACTAACATAGCCAACCAGATCATACGTGGTGTCAGATATATGGATCAGGTGTTTGGCGGCTTTATCAGTGGGAAGATAATTGATTCATTTATAATTGGTCTGATATGCTACACATTTATGACTATTATGCAGTTTGATTATGCGGTGCTCATAAGCATAATCATTGGTGTCACCAATATTATTCCCTATTTTGGACCATTTATCGGAGCGATTCCAAGTGTGCTGATTCTTCTTATGATGGATGTTAAACACGGTGTCATATTTGGAATATTTGTGCTTATCTTACAACAGGTGGATGGCAATATCATAGGTCCTGTTATCTTAGGAGACAGGCTTAATCTTTCAAGCATGTGGATATTGTTTGCAATCCTTATAGGTGGCGGATTCTTCGGTGTGCCGGGAATGATTCTTGGAGCTCCATGCTTTGCATGCCTGTATGCACTTGTGGGAACCATTTGCCGGTCGAGATTATCGAAGAAGGAGCTGCCATTAAATTCTGAGGAATATTATGAGGTGGATTATATCAGACCGGACAGCAACACGCCGGTTATGATAGACCATGAGCCTGTGAAGAAGGGAACCGCAATATTCTCCTTTGACAAGTACAAGAAGGAGGAAGCGGCAAAGCGCAGGGAAGAGAGCGAGAAGAAGCGGAAGGAAGAGGAGAAGAAGTATAGAGAAAGTAAGAATATAGGTTCAGGTAAGGCTGAAGAAGATGGTAATGAATCGGACGACAAGAACAAGTAATAAGAGATGGTAACGAATCGGACAACAAGAACAAGTAATAAAAAAACAATGGACTGACAATTAAGAACAATGAATAGATGGCAGGGGTAGATAAGAAGAAACGATGCATAAAATAACCGGCATGCCTTTATGCAAACCGGTTAAGTGCTTTGTCGTAATGATAGTCGATGGATGCCAGCTTTTTCTCGATATCAGTGGAATCAAGCTCTAAGTCATCACACATTGCTTCAAGATCCTTGTAATCATCTCGAAGCTTTGTATTGACAAAGCTTAACAGGATCATTGGGTCAGTTGGCAGTTCTGTCATAGTAACAATTCCTTTCTATAGTTATTGTGTGGATAGGTTAATGCAAGACATTATACTGTAAACCAATGTCATGGTGATGTTTTTGAAATAAATAAGTGTCTTGTTCATGTATGCCCATATATGTTATAATGCGTGATAGGTTTTGAATTGTCAAGATGAAAGCTTATTATCAAGAGACACTTTTTTGGATAGAAATGTTAATATGTATTAATCTGTATGTGTTTGTTGATAGATAATATATTAGTTATGAAAGTGAGATGTGGAAATAATGAAACAGTTTGAAGGATATACTTATGTTGATGGCGGTGTGTGCGCTGCCAAGGGATTTAAGGCTAACGGAGTATATAGTGGTATTGATAAAGCCATGAAAAAAGCTCATGACATGGATCTGGATGCTAATGGTGTTACAGAGAATGTTGATAAGAATGATCTTGGTATGGTGGTAAGTGACAAGATGTGTAATACAGCGGCTGTATATACAACCAATAAGGTTAAGGGTGCCCCTATTCTTGTAACAAAGAAAAATCTTGAGACCACTGGCGGCAAGTCAAGAGCTGTAATAGTTAATTCCAAGAATGCCAATACCTGTAATACAGACGGTGAAGAGATAGCATCAAAGATGTGTGACCTTACTGCAGATATACTTGGTATTAAGTCAGAGGAGGTTGTTGTTGCATCTACAGGAGTAATTGGAATTCCTCTTCCGATAGAGCCTATCAAAGAGCATATGAAGGAGCTTGCAGAGGGACTTTCTTATGATGGCAATGCCAAGGCTGTCAATGCTATCATGACCACAGATACAGTACCCAAAGAGGTGGCTGTGACATTTGATATTAATGGAACAACATGTACTCTTGGAGGAATGGCTAAGGGAAGCGGAATGATCCATCCCAATATGGCTACGACCCTTAACTTTGTGACAACTGATGTGGCAATCAAGACAGAGCTTATACAGAAAGCACTTTCAGAGGTTACCAAGATTACCTATAACTGTCTTTCCATTGACGGTGACACATCCACCAATGATATGGTGTGTGTTATGGCAAACGGTCTTTCCGGCAATAAGGAGATAGAGTCGGAGGGTACGGATTATGAAGCATTTAAGCAGGCTCTTTATATTGTTATGATGAACATGACAAGAATGCTCGCCAAGGACGGAGAGGGCGCGACAAAGCTTATAGAGTGTACTGTTAGTGAGGCGAAGGATCTGGATACTGCCATCACTGTGGCTAAGAGCGTTGTTGCGTCTTCATTGTTTAAATGTGCTATATTCGGTGAGGATGCAAACTGGGGTAGAATTGCTTGTGCTATCGGTTATGCGGATGCGGATTTTGACATTACCAAGATTGATGTGGATATGGCATCAACAAAGGGAACGTTAGAGGTTTGCAGGAATGGATACGGCGTAGAATTCTCTGAGGACTTTGCAAAGGAAGTGCTTTCCGAGAATGAAATAATGGTTAACATAATATTGCATAGTGGAGAGGCACAGGCTACGGCGTGGGGATGTGACCTGACATACGATTATGTGAAAATTAATGGAGATTACAGGTCTTAATGATATGAGTATTATAAATGAATATTTGATTGACATGAAACAATATATGTATTACGATGTATTACAAGAGAAGTATATTATTTTTTAAATTACTTAATTAGGAGGCGGGTGATATTATGGCTATTTCATTAAGACTGAATAATGAAGATACTATCTTGATAAAAAATTACGCAAAGCTTCATGATATAAGTGTATCCGACCTTTTCAGACAGGCAGTAATGGAAAAAATAGAGGATGAATATGATCTTAATGCTTATGAAAAGGCTATGGAAGATTACAATAAAGATGGTACAACTTATAGTTTGTCTGAAGTAGAAAAGGAATTGGGATTGTCGTAATGTATCATGTTGAATTTACAAAAAATGCATTAAAGCAGTTAAAAAAATTAGATAAACCAACAGCTGCATTGATTATTGGATGGATTAAAAAGAATCTTGAGGGATGCGATAATCCAAGAGTACATGGTAAGGGGCTTACTGCTGACAGAAGCGGTCAGTGGAGATACAGAGTTGGTGATTATCGTCTTATTGCTGAAATCGATGATGATAGGATTATTATATTAATTGTTAATGTTGGACATAGAAGAGATGTATATAATTAATGTTTGGAGACTATTTCTATGTTGTTAAAAGTTCTATTAACGATAATAGTTTTTTCTGTTATTTAATTGTCTATACTATTATCTTTTTTAGAATTAAAAATATAGAGAAAGTAATATTAGATAGAATAGGAGATTGATATGCGAGTAGGAATGGGATATGATGTCCACAAGCTAGTTGAGGGCAGAAAATTAATACTTGGTGGGGTGAATGTTCCCTATGAGAAAGGACTTCTTGGACACTCGGATGCGGATGTGCTGACCCATGCCATAATGGATGCTTTGCTTGGTGCGGCAGCCCTTGGAGATATAGGAAGACATTTTCCAGATACGGATGACAGATATAAGGGAGCAGACAGCATAGAGCTGCTTAGACATGTGAAGAAGCTGCTGGATGGGAAGATGTATATTATAAGCAATATCGATGCCACGGTTATTGCCCAGCGTCCGAAGCTTAAGGATTTTATTCCGGATATGGTGACAACTATAGCTGAAGCACTTGGTCTTTCTGAGAACCAGGTGAACATCAAGGCAACCACAGAGGAAGGTCTTGGCTTTACCGGGAGCGGTGAAGGCATCAGTTCCCAGGCAATATGTCTTCTTGAAACTATAGAGAATTATAATTATGATCCTATGGCAGAAAATGCTGCCGGATGTGCGGGATGCCAGGGGTGTCCTAGGGTGAATGTTTAACAAAGTATGAAAACATTTTTATTTATGATGCACATATCAGAAATACCTGAAAATGAACATTTATAACGAGGAGAGATTACCATGGATGTGAGAAGGTTAATCATTTTGATTTTGGATATCGTTGTTGCAATATTATTAATCGCTGGCGGGGTTTTCTTTTATATGAGTGGCAATTATGGACAGGGAAACATACAGGTTATAATGGGAATAACATTGATTATTATTTCCGTATGTATCTATTTTAAGAATTATAAAAAGGATAATGAAGAACTATAAGGAAAGACACCGGTTTAACAGTGCTGTAAGTCAATAACAGAAGCATTATAAAGACAAAAACATTATAAAGACAAAAACATAGTCTGGAGGATAATATTTAATGAAAATCTATAACACCCTTACAAGAACAAAACAGGACTTCGTTCCCATCAATGAAGGAAAGGTTGGTATATATGTGTGTGGGCCTACGGTATATGATTATATTCATATTGGAAATGCACGCCCTATGATCGTGTTTGATACCTTGCGAAGATATCTGTTATATAAAGGCTATGATGTTAATTACGTATCAAACTTTACGGATGTGGATGACAAGATAATCAAACGTGCGCTTGAAGAGGGAGTTCCTGCATCGGAGATTTCTGAGCGATTCATTAAGGAAGTCAAGAAGGACATGAAGGATCTTAATGTCATGGAGGCAACTACGCATCCCAAGGCAACAGAAGAGATTCCTGACATGATCGATATGATCAAGGTACTTATTGAGAAGGACCATGCTTATGAAGTAAATGGTACCGTATATTTCCGCACAAGAAGCTTTCCAGAATACGGCAAGCTTTCCAAGAAGAATATAGATGATCTTGAGGCAGGACACAGAGATGAGAAGCATGCCCTTAAGGTGGACGGTGCTGATGAGAAGGAGGATTTCCTTGATTTTGTTCTCTGGAAGCCTAAGAAAGAGGGGGAGCCCTCATGGCCATCACCATGGGGAGACGGAAGACCGGGCTGGCATCTGGAGTGTTCTGTTATGAGTAAGAAATATATCGGTGACATTATTGATATTCATGCAGGCGGAGAGGATCTTATATTCCCTCACCATGAAAATGAGATAGCGCAAAGTGAGGCTGCCAATGAGGTGGAGTTTGCAAGGTATTGGATGCATAATGGATTCCTGAGAATAGATGGAGAGAAGATGTCAAAATCTCTTGGTAATTTCTTCACCATAAGAGAAATAGGTGAGAAATATCCGTTACAAATAATACGCTTTTTCATACTAAGCGCTCATTACAGAAGTCCCCTTAATTTCTCTGACCAGCTTGTGGAGTCTGCAAAGGCTTCCCTTGAGAGAATTTTGACCGCGGTCAGTAAGTTAGAGGATGCACTCCAATCTGCTAAAGGTCGGGCTTCTACAGATGATGAGAAAAAGATAATTGAAGGACTTTGTGATTTTGAGAAAAAGTTTGATGATGCCATGGAGGATGATCTTAACACTGCAGATGCTATATCGGCTGTATTCGAACTTGTAAAGTATACTAACTCCAACATCACATCTGACAGCTCTAAGGAGCTTATTAAGGCTGGTCTTGATCAGATCAGAAAGCTCTGTGATGTATTGGGAATCATAACAGAGTTAAAGAAGGAGAAGCTTGATTCTGAGATAGAAGCACTTATTGAGGAGCGTCAGGCTGCCAGGAAGGCAAAGAATTTCGCAAGAGCTGACGAGATAAGAGATCAGCTCGCTGCTGAGGGTATTATATTAGAGGATACAAGGGAGGGTGTTAAATGGAAAAGGGCATAAGTAATTTCTTTGATTATTACAAGGAAAGCTTTAATATTGAGCACAGTAATCCGGATATGTATTCGCCTCTTTCCCTGGCTTATATCGGTGACAGCATTTTTGATCTTATGATACGTACCATGGTGGTAAGCCGCAGCAATAAGCAGGTACAGAAATATCATGATGAGGTTACTAAGATTGTATGTGCCTCCGCCCAGGCAACTATGATGAGAGGTATCAAGGACAGACTTACTGAGGCAGAGCATGCCATATACAAGCGGGGAAGAAATGCCAATTTCAATACTAAGGCAAAGAATGCTTCAATGACTGATTATAGGAATGCAACTGCATTTGAGGCTGTTGTGGGTTATCTGTACCTTAATGAGGACTTTGTAAGGCTCTCGGATGTGGTGAAGATGGCTCTTGAGGTCTTGCAGATGGAGGATCCAAGTATCAATTATGTTCCCATGATCAAACCGCTTGATGCTATGGTAAATGCAGCATCTGATGATGAGGATGATTCGGAAAAAGCTGATGATTCCAAGGCAGAAGACATGAATAGTGAAAATGAAGAGGCGGCAGAGGTTTTTGAACATGACAAGGACGGCTCTGAATGGGAAAATGCTGAAGAAAATGACGAAGCAGTAACAGATGATAATGATGATGACAGTCAAGGGTATTATGCAGACGGATCTGGAGATTGAATATTTCATTTATTTATACGGTGTATTCAGATTGGAACGCAGACAGGTGTCGGTGTAGCTGACTGATGTGAGGTTGTAGCTTTAAAGATGTATCCAATTCATAATGTACCAAGATAAGGATAGGTATAATATTGTGAGATATGAAGAATATACAATAGAGGGGCGCAATGCAGTAACAGAGGCATTTCGTTCTGGGAAAACAATAGACAAATTATTTGTGTTAGATGGCTGTCATGACGGTGCAGTTAATACGATCAAGGGACTTGCACGTAAGCAGGATACAATAATCAATTATGTGACGAAGGAACGTCTTGACCAGATGTCAGAGACCGGTAAGCATCAGGGAGTAATCGCTATGGCGGCTGCTTATGATTACGCGGAGGTTTCGGATATTCTTAATGCTGCAAGAGATAAGGGTGAGGCACCATTTATTTTTATATTGGATGAGATAGAGGATCCACACAATCTTGGTGCTATGATCAGAACAGCCAATCTTTGCGGTGCCCATGGTGTGATCATTCCCAAAAGACGTGCCGCAGGACTTACCGCAACTGTTGTTAAGGCTTCAGCCGGTGCAATCAACTATACACCGGTGGCAAAGGTGACTAATATCGCAAAGACCATCGAAGAGCTTAAGAATGAAGGAATATGGTTCGTATGTGCTGATATGGAGGGTGAGGTAATGTACCGCCATAATCTCACAGGTCCCATAGGACTTGTTATTGGTAACGAAGGAACAGGAGTCTGTCGGCTTGTGAAGGAGAAATGTGATTATATTGCATCGATACCCATGAAGGGGGACATAGATTCCCTTAATGCATCTGTAGCTTGCGGGGTACTTGCATATGAGATAGTCAGACAAAGAACAAATAGCTAAAGGGGAGAAGCTTCTGAAGAACAGAAGGATAGGGGTTGCAACAAAGGTATTCATCATTGTAATGGCACTTTTGATAGTGTCGGATGTTATTCTTGGTGTGAGCATTTATAAGAATATGCAGAGCACTATGGAGGCACAGCTTAAGGAAAGTGCGAGTAATCTTGCAAGGTGCGCTGCTAATACCCTTGACGGTGCAGTCTTCGATTCCTTGAGGGAGAAGGATTCGGATAGCGAGGAGTTTGCAGAGGTGTATGATGCACTTACTGTATTCCTTGAGAATGGCGGTTATGACCATTTGAAGGCAAGTAATGAATCATTTATTGAGAGCACTAACCAGTTTGTAGAGATGATACAGGGCTTCTCCAGCGTAGGTAATGAAATATATGCTAATGTGGATCTGATGAAGGATTCTACTGAACAGATAAATCAGACAATTGAATATACCGCTAATGGTTTGCATAATATTGCAACTAAATCGTTGCAGGTTACAGACAGCATGAAGGAGATTGAAGCCCAGGCGGATACAAGCAGCAAGGTTTCTTATGCCCTTTATGAAGAGGTTGATAAGTTCAAAGTTGAATAGAGTATTATATATTATTTCTGATTATCGATTTGTTTCTTGGTGATTCCTGTATAATATTTGAGCAGTCGATTAATCATCTCCGGATTCTCATTGTTACATAGATTAACCAGTTCAAATAGAGCAGGGTTATCTTGCTTCGATACGACAAGGCTGTCAGGTGACATATCATCTGTTTCACCGGTCAGATATGCAACAGAGGTTCCGAAGCACTGTGCTATGACATCTAATGTCTGTATAGAGGGGGTACGTTCTCCGTATTCGTATCTGCAATATCCAATCTTTGATAAATTGAGTCTTCTTGATGCCTCGGCCATTGTAATGCCGAGGCTTTCTCGTGCTATCTTGATTCTTTCAGAAATTATATTATCAGGCATAATATTCTCCTAAAAATGATTGACAGTAACCATTGGTTACTATATAATATAAGTATCCAATGGTTACTATACATTGAAATTACAGAAAAATCAAGGGTAAATTTAAAAGGAGGAGTAATACTATGGTAGATAAGAAATCTAAAGAAATAGAAATAAAAGAAATAATACATGCAAAGGGGTATGATATTGGTATTTATACCAGTGATTTTAAAAATGAATATATCTCGATAACGGATATTGCGAGATATAAGAGCGATATGCCGCATGACGTTATAAAAAATTGGATGCGTAATAGGGACACTATTGAATACTTAGGTTTATGGGAAAGTTTACATAATCCTAATTTTAAACCCGTCGAATTCGACCTGTTTAGAAATGAAGCCGGACTTAATGCATTTACGATGTCTCCAACAAAATGGATCAAAGGAGTTAACGCAATAGGAATAGTAACAAAAGCAGGAAGGTACGGTGGTACTTATGCTCATTCGGATATAGCATTGGAATTTGCCTCATGGATATCAGCAGAATTTAAGCTGTATATTGTAAAAGATTATCAGAGAATTAAGAAGGATGAGAATAATCGTCTTTCTTTGAATTGGAATCTTAATCGTGAAATTGCCAAGCTTAATTATCGTATTCAATCGGAGGCAATCAGGAATAATCTTATTTTACCTGAATTGACTGCCGAGCAGATATCATTTACATATGCAAGCGAGGCGGATTTGCTTAATGTTGCGTTGTTTGGTATGACAGCTGTTCAGTGGGAGAAGGATAATCCGGAGAAGGATTGTAATATACGGGATGTTGCATCCATTGATCAGTTACTGGTACTTGCTAATTTGGAAAGTTATAATTCGATACTGATTGAACAGGGAGAAGGGCAGGCAGACAGGTTGGTTTTATTAAGGAATATGGCAGTAGGACAGATGAAGATTCTTTCGGAACTTTCTGTAAACAGCCTTCAGGGTTTATCTAAAGGTGACGAGTGATTTAATGGGTTACGTAATGATTAACTTTTTGATTAAGTTAATCAAAACTGGTTTTGCAAACCCTTTAATTATAAGGGTTTGCAAAGCTAGCGACGGGAATCGAACCCATTTCATAATCTCAAAGAAGCCTTATTATAAAAGGTTTATAGCAAACATCAAACAAGTGTTTGATTAACTTTTTTATTAAAACTTAAGGAAAGGAGATGCTGTATTGCAGTATCCGTATATGTTAGAAAAGCATCCTGTATAGGGTGCTTTTCCTAATCAATGGGTAAGATATATCATATCTTAATTTGTGTAGAATGATTCTTATATACTGTCTTTTTTTCAATATTTTTTGTAATAACTTGAATTAATATATTAAAAATCAATATTGACTTTAGAATAAATATTTAGATTTTTACTATATATATTCTATAACGCAGTATTTATATATGTTTGAATATAAAAAGTACTGTAGATAAATTAGAATTTTTAAAATTTTTTTAGAATTATTTTGAGATTGATGAGATGAAAGTATATATAATTAGATAGAGGATTTAAGGAAAGGAAGGTAAAAAGAAAAATATGGGTATCTCAGCATCTTCCAAGTAGTTCATCTGTTGTAATATTAAAGAAATCAGCTAAGGCAATAATCTCATAGTCAGGGACAAATCTCTTACCTTGTTCAATTCTTAATATAGTCAGGTCAGAAAATTCATATCCTTCTAACTGTAACTTCTCAGCCAATTCCTTCTGGGTAAGCTTAGAAGCCTTCCTGAGAGATTTGACTTTCTCACCAATTACATTTTTTGACTGTCCATTCCAATATATTTTCATTACTCAAAACCTTCTAAAGTTGAAACTTTCTTATTGATAGTATCTCAATTCTTTGTTAAAATACTTCTAAAGATGAAGTTTTCATAAAAAAAGCAATAAAGGAGAGAGATTAATGGATTCATCATAAAAAAATGTAATGTTACATAATTACTATTGATTATAAAAAAGTGATAAAAAGGAGAAAGTAAGATGCAAGGAAAAATAATAAGAATATGTGAAAAAGTCTATGCAATGATAATACTTTGTGTTATTGGTGTATTGAGTATAGTGGGTAATGCTGATGCTGGTGTAGTTAATGAAGATTATTTCGGCTTGAGCCATAAACTAATTAATAATGATAATGAAGTAGAGATTATTGGATATATAGGTGTTGCTCCGGAAAGTGTTACAATTCCAGCAACTATAGATGGTAAGCCTGTAACAAGCATAGGTGCAGGGGTATTCAAATATACTGGTAAAATGACGAGTATCAATATTCCTGATAGTGTGATAAATATAGGAAAAGAGGCGTTTTATAATTGTAGTAGTTTAACAAATCTAAATATTCCCTCCAATATTACAATTATAGAAGATAATACATTTTTTGGATGTAGTAAATTAACAGATATTACAATTCCTAATGGTGTAACAGATATAGGAAATAGTGCATTTAGTGGATGTACTGGGTTAACAAATATCACAATTCCTAATAGTGTAAAAAATATAGGAAATAGTGCATTTAGTGGATGTACTGGATTAACAGATATTACAATTTCTAATGGTGTAACAGATATAGGAAATAGTGCATTTAGTGGATGTACTGGGTTAACAAATATCACAATTCCTGATAGTGTAACAAATATAGGAAAAGAAGCATTTTATAATTGTAGTAGTTTGACAAATCTAAATATTCCCTCCAATATTACAATTATAGAAGATAATACATTTAGTGGATGTAATGGATTAACAGGTCTTATAATTCCTAATAGTGTAACAGATATAGGAAGTAATGCATTTAGTAGATGTAGCGGATTGACAAGCATTACGCTTTCAGAAAACATAAAAAGCATAGGAAGTAGTGCATTTAATGGATGTAGTGGGTTGACAAATATCACGATTCCGGAAGGAATAAAAAGTATAGGCAATGGTACATTTTATGGATGTAAGGAGTTAACAGGTATCATTATTCCTAAAAGTTTAACAAGTATAGCTGCACATGCATTTAATGGTTGTAGCAAGTTGACAAATTTGGTTTTTGCAGAAGGGATAACAAGCATAGGTTATGGTGCATTTTATGAGTGTAGTAGCTTGAAAAGTATTACTATTCCTGAAAGTGTAACAAGCATCGATAAAGATGTATTTTATGGATGTAGCAGTTTAACGAGTATAACTGTTGAAGCTGGAAATTTGAAGTATAATAGTAAAGATGATTGTAATGCCATAATAGAAACTGAAACAGATACATTGTTATACGGATGTAACAAAACAGTAATTCCTAATAATGTAAAAAGTATAGGGAATAAAGCGTTTAATGGTTGTAGTGGCTTAACGGGAGTAATAATTCCTGAAAGTGTAACAGAGATAGGTGATTTTGCATTTAATGGTTGTAGTGGTTTAACAAGTATCACAATTCCATCAAATATAACAAGGATAGGGCAAGGTGTATTTAATGAATGTACTGGTTTAACAAGTGTTTCTATTTCTGAAGGTGTAACAAGTATTGGCAATATAGCATTTTATGGTTGTAGTGGTATAACAAGTATTACTATTCCTGAAGGTGTAACAAGTATTGGTAGTGAAGCATTTATGAATTGTAGTAGTATAACAAGTATTACTATTCCTGAAAGTGTAACAAGTATTGGCAATGGCGCGTTTTACGAGTGTAGTGGCTTAACAAGTGTTAATATTCCAGAAGGGTTAACAAGTATAAGTTATGAGGTTTATGGATATTGTAGTAGTTTAACAAGTATCACTATTCCGGAAGGTGTTACAAGTATAGGAAGCAGCGCATTTTATGGGTGTAGCAGTTTAACAAACATTACAATTCCCAAAACTGTTACAAATATAGGGGATTTTGCCTTTGAAGATTGTAGTGGATTAACAAGTATCTTGATTCCTGAAGGTGTAACAAGGATTAGGGATAGTGTGTTCAAAAATTGTAGTGGATTAACAAGTCTTACTATTTCTAAAAATGTTACAATTATAGATGAAGATGCATTTGAAGGTTGTAGTAAATTAACAAATATTGAAATTCCAAATAGTGTAACAAGTATTGGTAATTATGCATTTGAAGGTTGTAGTAAATTAACTACTATTACTATTCCAGATAGTGTAACAAGTATTGGTAATTATGTTTTTAAAGATTGCCCATCTACAATGGTAATAACTGTGTCAGCCGATTCCTATGCAGATAAATGGGCTACTGAAAATGGTTATACTGTTAATCGAATAGGTGGAACACAAAACAATAATAACAATGAAAACACAAATCAAAACACTAATCAGAATAGCAATAATACAAATAATAACCAAGATACATCAGCAAATAACAATGAAAACAAAGATACAACAACACAGACTACTCCTACTACTCCTCAACCGGCAAGCAAGGGGACAGTGTTAACAGAGCCAAGCAATAAAGCAACATTTAAGGTGACATCTGCTGATTCATCAAATCCAACTGTTTCATACACAGGGACAACTAATAAGAAAGCAACATCTGTTACTATTCCTGCTACTGTTAAGATTGATGGAATAGAATACAAAGTATCAAGTGTTGCAGATAATGCTTTTAAGGGTAACAAAAAGATTAAAAAAGTAACAGTAAGCAGCAATATTACATCTATAGGGAAAAATGCTTTTGCAAATTGTAAGAATTTGAAGACGATCACCATTAAGACATCTTCATTGAAGACCGTAGGTAAAAATGCCATTAAGGGTATCAATAAGAAGGCAACCATCAAAGTTCCTAAGAAACAGTTAAAGACATATAAAAAGCTGTTTACCGGTAAGACAGGATACAAGAAAACAATGAAAATAAAGAAATAAGTGGTGCTTGCTTTATGGTTAATTATAATCAATTCAAGGAGGCAAATGATAAGGTTTTAAAAAAGAGAAAATGGAGAAGGAAGCCTTATATTGATTTACCTATTGAAAAGAATCAGATAATATGTACTGTCTGGGTAAGGAATACAGGTGTTGATGTATATATAAGAGATTTAGTAATTGATATTATGAATGGTACAACATGCATCTCTAATCCAGAGGTTTTTGAGAAATGGAATTTTGAAAGGGGTATGGATGTTTTATAAGTAGATTCACTTTTATTACCCGTATATTTTAATTATTCTTCTATTATAAGTAAAATATATCACAATTAAATAAAATTCATTTTTGCCTGTTATAGGGGTTTAAAAACTATAGGAGGACATCTATCAATAATGGTAGGTGTCCTTTTTTATTCTTTAATTTGGGTAGAATTAATGTGCAACTTAGAAATTGTAAATAATTTAGAATATCTGATTTTGTTTTTAGGTTTTCTAGAAATGAGATTAGAATTTCTAAAATTTAGATTATTTAAAACAAGAATTAGAATAATCTCAAATTTGGTCATCTCAAAATATATTAAATTATAAGAATATTTTTAGATTATTTGATGTAAGTACATCATTAATTTTAAAAAATCTTATTTTTATAATGATTTTTAGGCTTTTTAAGTCTTAAAATCGAGAAAATATTATGAAAGGAGTTGTTTGATATGACAACAATATTTAGTGACTTAGCGGAGGTAAAAAATGATTTAGAATGGAAGGAGGATTGGAGTTCACGATATGCTTCAAATGTTGAGGAGTTGATTAAACAAATAGACCAGTATATATCAAAACAAGATATGAATAATGTTATTTATGCAGCTTATAACCAGTACCTGAGGAAAGAAAAGGTGGATTGTAAAGTAATTGCTGAGAAAACAGGTGTTAAGTATAACACTGTTCGATATCAAGTACTTGCTTTTTCTGACAGGGTAACCAAGGCAATACTGAAAGAGCCATTAATCAATGTAGTATATTCATTAGATATGACAAGATTAAATAGTGCTTTAGAATATGCCTTACATGTCAACCATCCAATTATGATTTCACATGATATTAAGTTGCCTGATAATAGATATGGCAGGGACAAGTTAAGTAACAAAGACATACATAATTTGTTATTTCTCATCGCAATTCAAGATGATACTTTGCATAAGGAAATAATGGATTGTATCAAGGGAAATGATATTCAAGATGCTATTACTGAATTGTTGTCAAATGAAGTTAATGACACAAACAAGTTTTACAGAATTCTTAGAAGGCAGTTGATTGATAACATTATGAATAGTAAAGATAAAATAATTAAGAATATTAATAACATATTAGGATAAGAACAGAATAATAAAAGAAAGGGGTAATTTGAATGGAAGTAGCGGTTGTGCTTGCTATTAGCACATATTATTCACTTTATATTCAATTAAGTGAATATTATGAGGAAGAAAGTTAATGATAACAAGACAAAAGAATCTGATTTAGATTATGCAATATTATTGCAAAGCCTGATACAAAGAGGTAATATAGACTTAACTGCAATGCAGCAACAAGTCATTATGAGAGATATAATAATTAAGAATCATCCTTATAAAATATGGCAGGGTAAAGGAGGCAAGTGGTACACTTATTTGCCGCATGAGGATAAGGGCAGAGTTCTGAAAGTTAGAACAACAGAGCAAGCTATAAGGGAACTTGTCTATGAGTATTGGGCTAATAATCAAAGCATAGTAACAATTAAGGATGCCTTTGATGAGTGGAATAACACAAGATATTACAAAGGTAAAATATCACCTTCAACCCATACTAGAAACAGACAGATGTTTGAGAGGTTTTTTAAAGAGTTTGGGCAGAGAGATATAACCAAAGTAACCCCTATAATGTGGCAGGATTTTCTCGAGGAGCAGATACATATACATAATTTAAAGGCAAAGGCTTTTTCTGGGTTAAAATCTATTGTCAGGGGGATGCTAAAGAGAGCAAAGAAAAATGGTTATATATGTTTTAATGTTACTGAAATGCTTGAGGACATGGACATCACCGAAAGAGAATTTGCCCCCAATTTCATTGATGAGGATAAAGAGGTTTTCAATGAAGATGAATATCCTTTGGTTGTGGAGTATCTGATTAAGAATCCTGATATTATCAACTTGGGAATACTTCTTATGTTTGAGACAGGAATAAGGGTCGGTGAACTTGTCACTCTCAAATACGAAGACTTCAATGATACACATAATGCCTTCACCATCAGAAGAACAGAAACAAGGTATATTAATCCTCTTAATACAGAAAAAGATGAATATATTACAGAAGTTAAGTTCTTCCCAAAGACAGAGGCCGGACTAAGGACTGTATTAATTCCTGATTCTTTTGGATGGATATATGCAGAACTTAGGAAATTAAATCTTGCGGGTGAGTGGGTGTTTATGGCGAATGATAGTAGGATTGTTGCTGATAAAGTAAGAAAAAGATTGTACAAGGTGTGTGACAAGGTGGGGATTCCCAGAAAATCACCACATAAGGTTAGAAAGACTTATGCATCTATTCTGTTGGAGAATAAAGTGGATAATAAGATGGTAATAGGACTTATGGGGCATACTAACATAACAACTACAGAGATTCATTATCACAGAAATAGAAAAGGAATGGAGAGAAAATTGGCTGTTCTTAACTCCATTCCTGACCTTAACCTTATGAAAGTAAGTAATGATTAACTTTTTGATTAAGTTAATCAAAACTGGTTTTGTAAACCCTTTAATTATAAGGGTTTGCAAAGCTAGCGACGGGAATCGAACCCGTGACCTCCTCACTACCAATGAGGTGCGCTACCGACTGTGCCACGCCAGCTTGTCATTGCGACTTGTCTATAATATCAGAATATCTAATGTTTGTAAAGTGGAAATTATTATTTTTGGTTTTCTTGTGTGTGATGTTCATTCATTTAAGGCAGGGTATAAGCGCCTTGCCTTTTCCCTTATTCTTGATACTGCATTATCGATTGACTTTTCGGATTTGCCAAGCTTTGCTGCTATGCTTTTGAAGGACATTCCCTCTAAGTACAGGGGGAGTACGGTCTGTTCCATTTTGCTTAAATGGGATGACAGCAGATCGTTGAGCAGCGTAGTATTCTCCTGGCTTAGTATGACATGCTCGGGATTGGTTTCCTTGCCTGCTTCCAGGTTTTCGATGATCTCTATGTCGGTCTGGTTTACCGTGCTATAGAATGATATATAGCTGTTCAAGGGGCTATGCTTCTCCCTGTTGGATGCCTTGATAGCGGAGTATATCTGCCGCTTAATACAGAGCTGGGCAAAGGTGAAAAAGGAAGCGCTGTTGCCTGGCTCATAGCTTTGAATAGCTTTAAAAAGACCGATAAGTCCCTCCTGGTTCAGATCCTCCTCGTCTGCTCCAATAAGATAAAGTGTACGGGTGGATTTTATTACAAGGGGATAATATTTCTTCACAAGATACTCGGTCGCTTCCTGGTCGCCATCGCGTATCAGTCTGATCATGTCTTCATCTGTATATTCATTGTATTTATCAGTCATACATATTCCTCACGTATACTTAAGTGTATGTGCAGTGATTCAAGGGTTACATTTCATGGTTGATAAATTCTTGTAATTAAATAATTGAATACAAGTCATTGCTCAGGAGTTGCATCTATAGGTGTATCGACAGGAGTCTCTGCAGGAGCTTCAGTGGCGGGTGTCTCAGTTATGGGAGCTTCGGTAGCAGGCGCTTCCGTTGTGGGTGCCTCAGTTATGGGAGCTTCAGTGGCAGGGGCTTCCGTTGCGGGTGCTTCTGTTACTGGCTCCTGGGATGCTTCATCTGATTTCTTCTTGTTATCCTTTTTGTTGTCGTCATTTACCTTTTTGGTGATCTCTTCAATGCTTTCTTCAAATTCCTTTGTGGATGCCTCTGTTGTGTCTGGGGAATCATCCTTTTTGTTCTTTGATGTGTCCTCATCCTTGAAAAAGCTTTCCTGAGTAGTCTCCGTTGTGGCTTTATTTTTCCTCTTTGATGTATTGCCTCCAACAGAGTTGGCCACAAGGGTAATTACCCCTAATAGAAGGCACGCGATGGCAATAACAAGAAGGATCATGAGTATTGTTTTTAACATGTCTCTTGTGGGGATCTCTCTTTCGGGCTCATTTATATCATTTTTATTGCGCTTATTTTTTGGATTGGCTGTTTTGGCAGAATTATCCCTGCCTTTTACATTTTCTGTTTTAAGAGATATTTTTTTGCTCTGTTTGTCTGTTTGTCTGTTCTTTCTATTATCTTCATTAGCCATTATTATGATCAGATCCTTTCCTTTTCATACAAGCTCAATACATAATACAACAAATGGAGCTAATAATCAAATGAAATTGGTTGCATTTTATTTTTTCTTTTGATAGAATAGGTAGGCGTGGAAGGAGTTATTTACATGAAGAAAAATATATTTGATAAGATGTCCGATTCTTATGAAAAATTTCACTTTAAAGATTCCGAGGTTCATGTGGGGAACGATACATTATATATTAGTCCAAGGATTAAGCTGATACTGGGCTGGAGCCTTTTTATTCTCTGCTGCGTGCTGGCATATGCACTTTTGGGAAATCCGTTTGTAGAGAAAAAAAATAAAGGAATATCTCAGGAGCAAAAGCAGGAGATTCTTGAACAGGAGGTAGACGAAGAGAAAGAGCATGCCACCATGGTGCCATATGAGAAGGACGATAACGAGGATCTTAATGCATTTATTGATGAGTATTTTACAGCTGTAACCTCCTGTGATAATGTAAAGCTGCAGGATATGGTTACTGATCCTTCAGAGTATTCCGATAATGAGGCTCTTAAGAAGAAGGCTGACTTTATTACGAAGTATGATAACCTTACTGTATATACTAAGGATGGGCTGGATGAAGGAAGCTATGTTGCCTTTGTAGTTTCCAATCTTACGATCACAGGAGTCAATTCTGCTCCCTTTGATATTGTAACACTGTATATTGTAACCGGTGCACAGGGATTTCGTATAGTAAATGGGGAGCTTTCTGAGGAAACAAAGGATTATATTGCAAAGATTAAGGGCGACAAGGATATACAGAAGGTATTTCAGTCTGTGGAGAAGGAGAATGGCAAGCTCAAAGAGAAGGATGATTCTCTTAAGGAATTCTATGAGATCATAAGCAGAAGAGACGTAGAGACTGAATCGGGAGCAGATGATCTGACAACAGAAGCTGCAGACGGACAGGAAAGCACAGGAGACGGTGCTGCAAATGATGATAATAATGATAATGCTGCCGAAGAAGCACCGGCAGAGGAGGAATAGGATCATTCCTCATTATCTGTTATGTCTTCATCTACATATACGCTGATTCCCCTGGTCTTTACCGGAGTGGAGAAAACTATCTGGGTCTCTGTCTTGCCGTATTTCTGTAACTGGCTGATAAAAGAATCCAGTTCAGTAGTTCCCTTGAAGGCCACCTTAATAAGCATGGAATATGCACCTGTAACGCAGTTGCATTCCAGTACGTTAGGACATGCTTCTATGAATGGATAGAATTCCGGCTTCTGCTTTGGATCCAATGACATATTAACAAATGCAGTAACATGATATCCCAGCATTATTGGATTGATGTCAGCATGGTATCCTGTGATCACGTCGTCTTTTTCAAGGCGGTCTATCCTGGCAGATACAGCCGGCGAGGAGAGAAATACTTTACTTGCAAGATATTTTAATGGATGTCTTGCATTTTCTTGTAAAAGAGTAATTATCTTCTTATCAATATTATCCATGTATTGTCCCTCCTTTCTGATGGTAAAAATATTGGTCATATTGATGCTGCTATATATGCTGGCATATATGATCGGTACCAAATAATGTTAAACAAAAACGAGCTGTCCTCTGATTATGTTAGACAACTCGTTGTTATTATGTTTTCGTTGATAATATGTATTATATAATGAATTTACAAAAATTTCAAGTAGAAATATTAAAAATTGTACAATTATTTATATTATAATTGTGTAAATTGTATAAATGTATTGATTGCATATTATGAATCCTTATATTGTTCAAATTTGAAAAAATACAATATTCATGTTATAGTTGATGCTAACATATTTTCAGAAGATTGAGGATATACTTATGAGTGAAAAGATACGACTTAATAAATATATTAGTGAAGCAGGATACAGCTCCAGAAGAAAAGCCGATGAAATGATTGCAGCCGGAAAGGTCATGGTCAACGGAAAGCCGGCGGATATGGGTATGCGTGTCGGTGATGATGATGAAGTGGTTGTGAATGGTAAAAGGCTTTTGCGGGATCTTCCATTTAAGCTGATCGCGTTTAATAAGCCAAAGGGATATGCCTGCACAATGCATAATGGAGATGAGTCGGGAATATTCAAAAATTTCAAGCTTGATAAGGATCTTAAGTATATTGGCAGGCTTGATAAGGATTCAGAGGGACTTCTGCTCCTTTCCAATGACGGAGACCTCTGCAATGAGATATCAAAGGCCAGGAACCAGCATGAGAAGGAGTATGTGGTTACTGTTAACCGCACTATTACTGATGAGTTTCTAAAGGGCATGGCAGGGGGAGTCAAGATCCATGATTCCAATAAGGATATGTGGGTGGTGACAAAGCCATGTAAGGTCAAGAAGAAAAATGACAGGTCATTTTCGATAATATTAACACAGGGATACAACCGGCAGATCCGTAAGATGTGTGAGGTGTTTGAATACAAGGTCGTAAAGCTTCGGAGAATAAGAGTTATCAATATTGAGATAGGGGATCTGGAATCAGGCAGGACAAGAGAGATTACTGAGGAGGAGCTTGCAGAGCTTAAGAAAAGGATCGCCCAGGATAAAGAAAAAATAACTGCTGATACACCCATAGATAAATGAAAGATATAGACTGCTAAGCTTTAGAAAGCTTTTATAGCATAAGGCGTATAAAATAATGGAAAAAGAGGAGCAGCATGGAAAAGGAAGCAAGATTAAAAGAATTGGTGGTCCTGCTTAACAAGGCATCAAAGGCATATTACCAGCAGGACACAGAGATAATGTCTAACCTTGAATATGACAGATTATATGATGAGCTGTTAAGTCTTGAGAAGGAGACCGGAATAGTGCTTGCAAACAGTCCCACTGTCAATGTGGGGTATGAGGTGCTGAGTGAGCTTCCAAAGCAGCAGCATCCGTCCCCTATGTTATCCCTTGACAAGACTAAAGAGGTGGCAGCATTGAAGGACTGGCTTGGCACGCATGAGGGTGTGCTTTCATGGAAGCTTGACGGTCTCACTGTCGTGCTTACCTATGAGAACGGAGAACTTCTTAACGCAGTTACAAGGGGAAACGGTGAGATTGGAGAGGTCATTACCAACAACGCTAAGACCTTTGAAAATCTTCCAAGGCGTATACCTTATAAGGGCAATCTTGTAATCCGCGGAGAGGCTGTAATAAAATATTCGGATTTTAATAGAATGAATGAGAAGCTGGCAGAGAGTGAGGAAAAGTACAAGAATCCTAGAAATCTCTGTTCAGGCTCTGTAAGACAGCTTAACAATGAGATAACTGCAAAGCGTCATGTTAATTTCTTCGCATTTTCCATGGTGGCTGATATATTAAATGATGAACAGATCAGGGAATACGGATTTGACAACACCATGACAGGGAGATTTGATTGGCTTGCAAAGCAGGGCTTTGATGTTGTGGAGCATTATGTTGTTAACATGGATAATATTGAGGAGCAGGTCATGGCTTTTGCCGAAAGGATTGCTGGCCATGATGTTCCTTCAGATGGACTTGTGCTGTCATTTAACGATATTGCTTATGGAAGGAGCCTTGGAACAACAGCCAAATTCCCAAGAGATTCCATAGCCTTTAAATGGGCAGATGAGCTTGCAGAGACAACCTTGCTTCAAGTTGAGTGGTCTCCTTCAAGAACAGGTCTTATCAATCCTGTTGCTATATTTGAACCTGTAGAATTAGAGGGAACCACCGTCAGCCGTGCAAGCCTTCACAATGTAAGCATACTTCGAGCCTTAAGACTTGGACTTGGTGACAGAATAACTGTATACAAAGCAAATATGATAATACCCCAGGTAGCAGAGAATCTTACAGGCAGCGACAAGCTTGTAATACCTGACAGGTGTCCCGCATGTAACAGAGAGACAACACTTCAGGACGAGAACGGAGTACAGGTTCTGTACTGTAAGAATCCTGACTGTCCTGCCAAGCAGATAAAGGGCTTTGCACATTTTGTGTCAAGAAATGCAATGAATATTGACGGTCTTTCTGAGGCTACTCTTGAAAAGCTTATTGAGCAGCGCCTTATAGAGAGGCTTCCCGACCTGTTCCATCTTGAAAAGCATAAGGATGTAATAGTGGGGCTGGAGGGCTTTGGTGAGAAGTCCTATGACAATCTCATTGCCTCTGTTAATGAAGCACGGACTGTTTCCATGGCTAAGTTCATTTACAGCCTTGGAATTGCAGGTATCGGTCTTGCCAATGCTAAGGTGATAGTGAAGCATTTTGACGGTGATTTTGATAAAATAATAAATGCTTCTGTTGAGGAGCTTACGGAAATTGACGGGATCGGTGAGGTGCTTGCAAGGGCATTCTATGATTTCTTTAAGGATGAAGAGAAGATGAAGACTGTAAGGGAGCTTCTTTGCGAGATCACCTTTGAAAAGGAAGAGGAGTCGGGTAAGCAGACCCTTAAGGATAAGGTCTTTGTTATTACAGGAAGTGTTGAGCACTTTGCAAACCGTAATGAACTTAAGGATTATATAGAGAAGCTTGGCGGCAAGGTGACAGGGTCGGTTTCTGCAAAGACAGATTATCTTATTAATAATGATGTGACATCGACCTCGTCAAAGAATAAGAAGGCAAGGGAGCTTAATATACCGATCCTTTCAGAGGAGGATTTCATCAAGCTTGCGGAAGGATAAGATTATGCTTAGATAATTTTAATATATAATAAAGTCTGGATTGGACTAATATAAAATAATTGGAAAGAAGGAATGACATCAATGCCTATCAGAATAGCTAAGGATTTACCTGTTAAGAAGATTTTAGAGGAAGAGAATATATTTGTGATGGATGAGGACAGGGCTATGAGCCAGGATATCCGTCCGCTTGAGGTGGTGATACTCAACCTTATGCCCCTTAAGGAAGACACAGAGCTTCAGCTTTTCAGAAGCCTTGCTAATACACCGCTTCAGGTCAATCTTCAGCTTATCTGCACAGGTACATATGAGCCTAAGAATGTGGCAAAAAAGCATCTTGAGAGCTTCTATACAACATTTGATGAGATCAAGCATAAGAGATTCGATGGAATGATAATAACCGGTGCACCTGTTGAAAAGCTTGATTTTGAGGATGTGGAGTACTGGGATGAGCTTACACAGATCATGGACTGGTCGGAGAAGAATGTGACTTCGACCCTGCATATATGCTGGGGCGCCCAGGCAGGATTGTATTACAGATACGGCGTACATAAGTATGATCTGCCTAAGAAGTTTTCGGGCATATATAAGCATTATACCTTCCACAAGAGAACAGAGCTTGTGAGAGGCTTTGACGATTCCTTCCTTGTGCCCCAGTCAAGATATACTGGAGTGAGCCGTGAGGATATCATTGCCAATGACAGGCTTGAGATAGTATCTGAAAGTGATGTTACGGGACCTTATCTTATTATAGGTGACGGCGGCAAGAATATATTTGTGACAGGGCATCCTGAGTACGATACACTGACACTTGACCAGGAATACAAGAGAGATCTGGAGAAGGGGATCAATCCTGATATACCATGTAATTATTATCCCTTTGATGATCCGAGCCAGAAACCCATTAAATCCTGGAGGTGCCATGCCAATACGCTGTATTTTAATTGGCTGAATTACTATGTATATCAGATTACGCCGTATATCCTTTAAAAAGCGGTTTGAAATATTGCGTTTTCCTTGGTTTTATAAGGGAATCCGTTGCAAAGAGTGTGTACGATATGTATGCGCTCTTTTTATAATATTTTTCTTAAATATTGTAAAATGTATTCACTTGGGTTAAAATTATCAATAGTTGATCGGAACATAGTATTTTATCATATATTAGGGAGGTGCAACGAGTGAAGAAAATAGGTACAGGTTACGAGGATTATAGGAAATTCATAGATGAAGATATGTATTACATTGATAAAACAATGCTTATAAAGGATGTAGTGGAAAAGGGTGGGGCAGTAACTCTCTTTACCAGACCTAGAAGATTCGGGAAGACTCTTGCCCTTTCCATGCTGCGTACATTTTTTGAACTGGAATATGATCGCGACGGTAATGTGATAGACAAAGCAAGATACTTTGAGGGAATGAAGATAATGAATGCACCGGATAATATACTTTCTATGCTGGGGCAGTATCCGATTATTAAACTTTCTTTGAAGTCTGCAAAACAGCCAAACTTTAGGGCTGCTGCATTACAGCTTAGGGATGAGATAGTATCGGAATTTAACCGGCATATATATGTGAAGAATTCTGATCTGCTTACTGAAGAGGAATTGAAACTGTTCAATGAATTGTCAGTTACTAAGAAAAGAGAAGAGCTAAAGAATGAGGAGGATTTCAGAGCGGAGATAGACCGATATGCAACTGCACTTAAAACCCTCTCCGTATGTCTTAAGAAATATCATGATAAGAATGTCATAATACTGCTCGATGAATATGATGTACCGCTGGAAAATGCTTATTATGAAGGTTTCTATAAAGAGATGGTTGGTTTTATACGGTCTCTCTTTGAATCAGCACTTAAGACCAATGACGCATTGGAGAGGGCTGTTATTACAGGCTGCCTTAGGATAAGCAAGGAAAGTATATTCACGGGGCTTAATCATTTAAAGATTAATTCAGTGAGAGATGGAAGCTTTGCTGAAGGCTTTGGTTTCACAGAGAAGGAAACGGAACAGATGCTCATTGACTACGGTCTTAGCAGCAGGATAGACGAGGCAAAGCAGTGGTATGATGGCTATCTGTTTGGAAATACAGAGATATACAATCCGTGGAGTATTATAGGGTATGTTGATTCTATAGTTAATAATGGTAAGCAATTTCCTGAACCATATTGGGCTAACACATCATCTAATACTATTATTAAGGATCTGGTATGGCAGGCAGACCCGGAGATGAAGAAAGAACTTAATATACTTATTAGTGGTGGAACTATAGAGAAGAGGATTCATGAGGATATAACCTACGATGACATACATGAGTCGGAGGATAATCTGTGGAATTTTCTATTTTTCACAGGGTATATGAAGAAGGTATCGGAGAGAAAGGATGGCAGAGACATATATCTGACAATGAAGATTCCTAATGAAGAAATAGCAAGTATCTACGAAAATCAAATCAATACATGGTTTGAAAAGCAGGTAAAGGATACCGACAGGGGAATACTTAATAAGGCGGTGTTGGAAGGCGACACAGAGACAGTAGAGAATTATGTTAGTGATCTGCTTGCAAAAAGCATAAGCACATTTGACAGTGACGAATCCTTCTATCATGGATATTTCCTTTCACTGTTATATGGTGTACCAGGATATACGGTACAGTCTAACCGAGAGGAGGGAGATGGAAGACCTGACATAGTACTGTATCCGGATAGACCAAGAGATCCTGCGATCATATTCGAGATCAAGGTGAGAAAGAAGTTCAATGAGATGGAAGACGGATTAAATGAAGCCTTTGACCAGATTAAAACTAAGAAGTATGAAGAGGGAGTCCTTGATGACGGATACATGGGCGTGAAGTCTTATGGAATATGTTTCTGCAAGAAGAGCTGTATTGTGGGAAGATATAACTAAACACCTATTCATGTTATATTTTGACATACCTTATGTATGTTTATAAAACTGATCTGGTTAACTGCATAAAATGAGGAGAAAGCTATGGAGATAAGAAAAAAATGGCAAATTAAAAAATGTATATGTGTTTTATTTATAGTATCTGTACTGCTTTGCAATATGCTGTATGGAAGTATACCTTTTTCATCTGGAGATGGTATGTCAAGGGTATCGGCGGCAGGCAAATCCACCGGTACAAAGAACCTCACTAAGAGCATCAAGGTAAAGAGTAAGAAGGGAAGAGCTATGACGGAAAAGGAAGCGGGTGCTCTTAGCTCGTCTTCATTTAAGATACTTGATACTGTCATGGATGGTGAATCTGCTGATAAGAATGTTCTTATCTCACCTGTTTCCATATTATACGCCTTCGGCATGGCTGAAAATGGTGCAAAGGGTGCCACCCGTTCTCAGCTGGAGGCGGTGGTCAATGGCGGTGTAAAGTCATCAGAGCTTAACAAGGTGCTTGCGGCCACCAGAAGGCAGATGATTAAAGATAAAAATGTTTCCTGGAATATAGCCAATTCTGTGTGGTATAGAAAGAGGAAGGATGTCAAGGTTAAGAAGGCATTTCTTAAAAAGGTCAAGGCTTATTACGGTGCTGAGGTATACAGGGCACCATTTAATGCAGGTACGGTTAAGGATGTAAATGCGTGGGTCAAGAAGAACACAAAGAAGATGATTCCCAAAATAATCAAGAAAATAGACAGCACAGACGTTATGTATCTTATTAATGCAATGGCTTTTGAGGGTGAGTGGGCTACGCAATTTACAGATAAACAGGTCTTAAAGGAGCAGGATTTCACCAATATTGATGGCAGCATATCAAAGGTTACCATGCTTACAGGAGGAGAGAGCCGGTACTTTGAGCTTAATGGGGCATATGGCTTTAAGAAGAACTATAAGGGAGGAAAATACTCCTTTGTAGGTATTGACGTTCCGGAGGGTGTGACAACATCAGATTACGTGAAACAGCTTTCAGAGGATGGCAGCGCATTTGTGAGCGCATTGGGCAATATGAAAAGCGCCATTGTGACAGTTAAATTCCCTGAATATAAGTTAGATTATGATGTGGAGATGTCAGGTGCACTCAAAAAGCTTGGAGCAGTTGATGCATTTGATGGAGATAAGGCTGATCTCTACAATATGTTTGAGAAGGATAAGGGAAGCAATTATTACTTTAGTGCAGTGTATCATAAGACCCACATAGAGGTTGACAAGAAGGGAACCAAGGCAGCGGCGGCTACAGCTATTGTTGTCAGTAAAACCACATCAGTTGTTACTGATAATCTGGCCAAAATCGAGATAACACTTGACCATCCCTTCGTATATGCCATAGTAGATAACACCACCAATATTCCGGTGTTTGTGGGAGTTGTTAATAGGCTGGGAGAATAGATTAAATAATATTGAATAGCAAATGAGTCATCTTTGGGAGATGACTCATTTCTTGTCAACAAAAAAAATTTTTTAGAAAAAAAGTTGACAAATGAAGCGCACTGCATTATACTTGTCAACAAGAAATGAGAAATATAAAAAGTGTTGACAGTAACGAGAAAGCTAAAAATGCTTGAATAAGGAGAAAATATATGAATGATGAATATATTAATGCTTCAAGAATTGGGTATTCTCCATATTCTAAAATATCGCTGACGGAAGCTGCGAAAATAATGGGATTAGAAAAATCTCATTTGAGTAAGATTAAAAGCAGAAATGCTGAATCTTTTCCGGCTTATTCTGATTATAAATTATATTATATGAATGATATAATAAGGTTTGCATATGAACATAATTATACTATAAATGGCAAAAAGGTCATGAGACGTGATGTTGAAGCTACATTGTACAAGAGATACGGACATAATGTATATGATGAAAATGTAAAAGCTTTTATTAATGTATTAGAAATAAAAATAATTGGAATGAGACAGAAGGCAAAGACACATATTGCCAGTTTATTTATGGAAAAAGCATCTTATATTAGAAGAATATTATGCCGTGATGGCAGCGCTTCATGTATTACCTGTATACATGAGATTGATGCCTCTGATAATGAAGGCTTTGAGCTAAGAATAGATAATGAAGACTTAAGGAATAGATTTAAAGAATATAAAAAGAAGGATGTTGAGGCTCTTAAGGATATTGAAGCGGGTAAAATACTCAAATACAATAACTTCACGATTGATATGTTAAATAGTCTGTATCATTGGATACAAACTGAAAAAGAAGAAGATAAGCTTGGTGATGTTGTCTGGAGACAAGGGATTAGCATACACGTATACGGCAAGCCTTCAAGGATGGCAAAGAATATTATGAGAGAAGCCGGGATTGACAGAATATATATTACAGACAGCTATGGAAAGGATGAAGCGGTTCCCGGTACGACGGATTTATGTATATTTGCAATAGGAAATGATGATGAAAAGGAATTCAAAGCATATTACTATGACGTTTTTAATGATAAACTCAACTCAAGAATTCCATTTATATATATCTATAATACTAATGCTTATACAAAGAATTCAGAGGATTATTCAAAGGATTACATAGGTACAGGGAAAATGAACAGTGTATTAAAGTCATATTATCTTGACAATAATGAGTATGATATTAATGCATCGATTTATAAAAATAATATACAGGAGCATTGCATTGCACTCCCTCATCTGTACGAGCATCAGGTGACTGATGCGGAAAAAGAGGCTGCGAAGCTTCTTGGAAAACATATAATTGATAAGATAGGGTGTCAGTACGGTTTGCTGAATTATACTGAGATAGAAAAAGTAGATAATAGTATTTCAAAAAAGATTATTCAAGAATTGGATGAAATAGTCAGTTTAATACCCGGTGTATGCGGATTTAAGAAAGCTCCGAATGATTATAAGAAGTATAATAAGGCACTTAAAGAATTTATAGGTAAACATGGACTTACCAAATCTAAGGATAAAAATATAATTGAAAATGAAATAATAGCTAAGCGAAAGGAATTTTTAAATAATTTTGAGAAAAGTATTGTTGAATATTATGTGAAAAATGGAGATGATGTGAAAAGGATAATAGCGATAGAGGTATATAGAATTATTAAATTGTGGATTGAACAAGATTTTGGAATGGGTGACAATGAACATTGGATGTGTTATTCACCCCTTACATTGAGAGCTTGCGAACGGATTCTTGCACCATATTTATGGAGCGGATTTAGGAATTCAGATCCGGGCTTGGATAAAGACTCGGAAATATATATTGAGGAGGTTATGCGTAAGGTGTTTCCGGATAACTCATTTGCTTACGTTAAGGTTTCACCAAACTATATAGATTATATAAAGAGACTGGCAGAAAGTACATTGATGCAAAGGTGCGAGAGTGAGGATGATCTTATAGAATATTGCGGCGTGTATGCGCAGGTATATATGGCAGTGGAAGCTATGTATGTGGACCTGTACAGGAATTATGTTGAAGGTGATAATAAAATGAATGATTATAATAATATAGAAGACTATGAAATATTAATCGACGATCATGTAAGAGAAGTATTTTTTGGAAAAGAAGGTGATTAACATGAATACTAATATGAAAAGTGTTATGTGCGGGTATTGTAACAGAAGGCTTTTTGATATGGGAGGGAGAAATAATACCGGTGAAATATCTATCAAATGTCCCAGATGCAAAAAGGTAAGAATAATAGATCTGGCACATATGAGAGATAAAAATAATTAGAATATATTAATAATTGCTACTTAGCAAATAGGCACCATGCATAGTGTAATAATTGTGTGAGTGATCAAGGCAGGAGCATATCAGGCGGTATATCCGGTTTGGGTATATTGCAGGTATGCTCTTTTTATTTACACAAATATTGCAGAAGGGAGGTGGTTTTGTGGTGCTGCACACAATATATGAATATTATATTGCGCCAATGTCGGCATTGACATGATGGCTGCGAGAGACTTAAGACTGATATAGACAATGCTGTGAAAAAGGAGAATGTGATTATGAAGAAAAAGGATGTTATTGATTTTTTTAAAGAGCATATTGATGAATTTATCAAAGAAGCATCGAGTGCTGAGATATTGGCAGAACGCTTATTTGTACTTGGCAGTGTTACCGGAGCTGCAATACGATTTTTTGAATTTTTCGGACTTGATGCATCAGATATAAGTGATGAAGAATTTATACTGATGGACAGGGTGTTAAGACAGTTGTGGATAGATGAATACAACCCTGTATATGAATATATGTTTGGCAGATATGGTAACTGGGAGCTGGGAGGTGATGAGGTATGATGCTGCCTGAATGGTACGAGGATAAAGTGAAACAGGGCTTTGGCTGGAAAGATGATAAGGACTCTTCTAAAGCTGTAAGGGAAGCGGAGCATTTATATGCTAATGTCAATGCTATTATAGAAAAGAAAACAGATAATAATGGGTGTGAGAGATTCATCCTAACCAATTCTCACCGTGAGCCTGACCGTAATGATGTATTAAGGACTATACAGGCATATCTGGTAATGGAGGGTGAAGAGGGAAGCCTTGATGAGCAGGATGGGAATGTCAAGGCTAATACGAATGAATTCAGTGATGAAGACTTAGAGATGCTAAAGGAAATAAAGGCAAAGCTTACAGAAAAGAGAAACGGAGGTAAAAAGGGTAACATATCAGAAAAGAAAATAACTGATAAAAGCAGCAATATTAAGGTTGCGATTCATAAGCTTCTTGAGATTACAAAAAGAGAAGGCAGAGTAGAAGAAACCATGATAATTAACAATAAGTCGCAGTTTTTTGGAAAACCGCTGCTTATAGAGGTATCTGTTAAAAGCTTACATGCGGAGGCATTGGAGGTGATAAAGCGTGTCTTGGATGAGTATGAGGACTATCCGTATCCTATATTCTTATATTATCCCGGGATGAGTGATTACACGATGAAGGTACTTAGCTGGGAGAATGGCTTTATATGTGTTGATATAGTACATCCAAGCTCTGAATATTACCAAAAATGCTTTGTTGAAGAGCTTGAAGATCGAGGGGAGATTGTTGATGATAGTATTGATCCTGCAGAGCTGGTATGGAAGCTTATGAGCTTTAGAGGTCCGGATTTTACAGATAAGGATGTAGCTATATTTGTTAAAAATGCAGTAATGAAGGCTAAGAGAAATGGGCATGACAGGATTGAGGCTGATGATTTTGAAATTCCCGAATTGAATGGAAGGCTTGGGTACAAGGAGATGCTTGATGCGCTGTATGGACAGGAGGAGGTGAAAAATAAGCTGCAAAGGCTTATTGCGTTAAGAAGATTTGGCATTGCAAGAAGTAAAAACGGTATTAGTTTTCCCTTGCATACTGTATTTACAGGTCCTCCCGGAGTAGGAAAAACCTCCTTTGCAGAGGCATATTCATGTGGACTGGCAGAGGAGGGGATTACCAACGGTAGGTTCATGAAATGCTGTAAGGCTGATCTTGTGGGGAAGTATGTCGGACATACGGCTGATAAGATTACGGCGATGTTCAGCGATGAGGGTGCAAAGGGAGGCGTAATATTTGTTGACGAGGCTGACTGCCTCATGACTAATGACAGCTTTGCAGGGGAGGCAGTTAAAGAATTTGTGAGATATATGGAGATGGATTCATCCACGGTTGTGATCTTTGCTATATATGAAAGCAGGGCAGAGGACTTCTATGAGCTTGATACGGGGCTTAAATCAAGGATTTCTAATGTGCTTAGCTTCACATCCTACACAAATGATGAGCTGTTCCTCATATTCCGTATGATGGCTGACAGAGAGGGCTTTATTATTAATAAAGAAGATGAAGAAGAATGTTATGAATTACTCTCGGCATATATTGATAGCATTAAGGATAATGATAATTTTGCTAATGCCAGAGAAGTAAGAATTATTATGCAGCATTATATTGAGCAGGTGGCATTTGCTTCTTTTATCAATAGCTCTGATCCGAATGATATTGAGATTATTGATATTAATACATTGAAGTGTACAATATCAGAGCTTAAAGGGGAAAGATGTTCTAAGACCAAGCCGGTTATGGGCTTTGCTGTAATATGAGCATAGGCGAAGAGGTAATCATCATCCGATGACTTTCGGATGGAATATATTTAACAGGAGGATTGAGTTATGTGTGAAAATAATGTAAAGAATAAAACAAGTATGTATGGGAGCAATATGGATAATAACAGTTACTTTAATATAAGAATATCAAGTCCATTCTTTTACAATGCTATGTCTATTGCTGATATCAATAGTGTTATTGGAGGTTTGAAGAGCTTTTATAAAAGATATACAGAAGGATACATATTTTATATGGATATAGTTAATGAGAAGACGATTGACAGACATAAGATCATCTATGAAAATGCAAAACCATTTATTAAAAATATGGTATGTATTTTCCCTTTGCTGGTATATCTTGAATGTGAAGTATCAAAGGCAAAGCTTGCAACGGAAATAGAAGGATACAGCATGATATATTATGAAAAGAAAAGGGAGGTATATGATAAAGTGAATGCAATGAACTGTGATCTTGAAGGATGGCACAACAGATATATGGATATGATATATGATCTTCAATATTACGGCAGGGAATATTATATAAATAATATGAAATACATTAATGAAATTAAAGGATGCGTAATTGCTGAGGTGGGTGAGGTAAAGAAGGTGCTCGATGGTGAATTGGAGGCGGCAAGTGAAATCATAAAACAGTGTGAGGATAGACCAATTATAAAGCTTGATGCATCATTCGTAGCATCCATCGATGGTATAAGAATAGTTGATTATGGTCAATATGCGATATGGGATGAGGATGAACAGATTATGTGTCTGAATAAATAATTTTTCTGTTTTTTTAAATTAGGGGTTGATTTTTTGGAAAAATAGGGTAAAATAGTAATCGTGTTAGCACTCGACCAAAGTGAGTGCTAACGAAAAAAGGATGCAATCAATAATGTATATTCCTGTAATAGTCACACGGTATTGTTTCAAGAAGCTGCATGATTGCATGACAATAATAGCTTTGATAAAAGGAGGAATTGTAATGAAGTTAGTTCCATTAGGTTCAAGAGTTGTACTCAAGGAGTGTGTTGCAGAAGAGACCACCAAGTCAGGTATCGTGCTTCCGACAGCTTCACAGGAGAAGCCGCAGTATGCTGAGGTGGTTGCAGTTGGTCCCGGAGAGGTTGTTGACGGCAAGCAGGTAGAGATGCAGGTTAAGGTTGGGGATAAGGTTATCTATTCACGTTATTCAGGCAATGATGTTGAGTTGGACGGCGAGAAGTTCATCATCGTTGAGCAGAAGAATATTCATGCTGTGGTAGAGGGATAATCTGTGACCATATTATCTGATAATGAGCTATATGGTATATAAGAGCTATGAATTGCCTGTGGGAATGCTGATATGCAGTCTATGATAATTACAGGCAGATTATAATAAAATATATCCGTAGGATATATCAATAATATTGGAGGTTGATAATAATGGCAAAGGAAATCAAATTTGGAGTAGATGCCCGTAAGGCATTGGAGTCAGGTGTTAATCAGTTGGCAGATACAGTGAGTGTAACATTGGGACCAAAGGGAAGAAATGTAGTGTTAGCAAAATCCTTCGGTGCACCGCTTATTACTAATGACGGTGTTACCATCGCAAAGGATATCGAGCTTGAGGATGCATTTGAGAACATGGGTGCGCAGATTGTTAAAGAGGTTGCCACTAAGACTAATGATGTGGCAGGTGACGGTACAACAACAGCAACAGTTCTGGCACAGGCTATGATCAATGCAGGTATGAAGAACCTGGCAGCGGGAGCTAATCCCATCATCTTAAGAAAGGGTATGAAGAAGGCATGTGATACAGCGGTTGATGCTATCTCAGAGATGAGTCAGACGATCAATGGCAAGGAGCAGATTGCAAGGGTTGCTTCTATATCAGCAGGTGATGAGACTGTTGGCGAGATGGTAGCAGACGCTATGGAGAAGGTTTCCAACAATGGTGTTATAACTATTGAGGAATCCAAGACAATGAAGACAGAGCTTGATCTTGTAGAGGGTATGCAGTTTGACCGTGGCTACATCTCAGCTTATATGTCAACAGATATGGAGAAGATGGTAGCTGAGCTTGACAACCCATATATCCTTATTACAGATAAGAAGATTTCCAATATTCAGGATATTCTTCCAATACTAGAGCAGATTGTTCAGAGTGGACAGAAGTTACTCATCATCGCTGAGGATATCGAGGGTGAGGCTCTTACAACTCTTATCCTTAACAAGCTTCGCGGAACATTTCAGGTTGTTGGTGTCAAGGCTCCGGGCTATGGCGACAGAAGAAAAGCCATGCTTGAGGATATCGCAATTCTTACAGGCGGTAAGGTCATCACTGATGAGCTTGGTCTTGACCTTAAGGAGACAACACTTGATGATCTTGGTCGTGCTAAGAGCGTAAGAGTTGAGAAGGAGAATACGATCATTGTTGACGGTGCAGGAGAGACCTCTGCAATCGAGGGAAGAGTAAACCTTATTAAGGCACAGATCGAGGAGACAACTTCTGATTTTGATAGAGAGAAATTACAGGAGAGACTTGCTAAGCTTGCAGGTGGTGTTGCAGTAGTCCGTGTTGGTGCGGCTACTGAGACAGAGATGAAGGAGGCTAAGCTCCGTATGGAGGATGCCCTTGCTGCCACAAGAGCTGCAGTTGAGGAAGGAATCATCGCAGGTGGCGGATCTGCATATATCCATGCCAGCAAAGAGGTTGAGAAGCTTATCGAAGGTCTTTCGGGAGATGAGAAGACAGGTGCAGAGATTATTTTTAAGGCACTTGAGGCTCCTCTTTATCATATCGTAGCAAATGCAGGACTTGAGGGTGCTGTAATTATCAATAAGGTTAAGGAGTCAGACAGAGGTGTTGGCTTTGATGCTCTTAAGGAAGAGTATGTGAACATGATCGAGGCAGGTATCATTGATCCTGTTAAGGTTACACGTTCAGCATTGCAGAATGCAACATCAGTTGCATCGACACTTCTTACAACAGAGTCTGTTGTAGCTGACATCAAGGAGGATACACCTGCAATGCCACCAATGAACGGCGGCATGGGCGGAATGATGTAGTTATAGCCCATAGAGCAACACAGTAAAGGAAAAACCGACGCAAGCTCGCTTGCAAGTCGGTTTTTCCTTTTATTGTGTTATTGGATGGGTGCACTCTATCGAGCCGAACGAAGTGAGGTGAGATGATAGTGCCCCCATAGCTCTATGGGTTATAATTAGAGTATCCTATAACTGGGTCTCTCTTCATCGAATATCTTCCACCTAATGAGATCATCTATCACGATACATAGCAATGACAGCAGCATCCATATAAAAGAATATGCAGCACATATCTGGCCGTGAAAGTTATATGGCAGTCTTGAATAGTCCCATACATTTAAGTGTAATCTAATATTAACAATATATCCGGTAATAAGCTCTAGTGAAGTGATAATAACTGTAGATATTAGCATCTGGCTTATAACAGACAGCCTGAAATGGGTTGCCTGGTTAAGAACACCACAAAGCACAAAGGCAAGACCTCCGCATATTATCATTGAGTAATGGGAAAAGCCTCTGAATATGATCTCCATGTAGAAATAGGTGAAGCCGCCAGTTATAAATAAAAATAGGTATTTAAATAGTTTGCTATTAATATGATCCTTCATTATTTTTCTCCTAAATTACTGTTTAGTTAAGTTTTGAAACCGTACGCCGTCTGACTTGCACAGATACCCTCAGGTCAGATGGCGTGTTGGACGGGATAAGAACTTCTAGGTGCCCCGAATATAGTATGATACCGTCCGTGGCAAGGTGCTTAGTCGCCATCCATGGCTCCGGCGCACCTGCGAGGCCTCCATGCCTCGCATCCACTAGGCTTCTTGTGGGACACCAAGAAGTTCTAACCCCTTTCCAAATGCCATCTGACCT
>JAFUXG010000074.1 GCA_017470935.1 Lachnospiraceae bacterium | reverse complement strand
TTTCAGGCTGCTGTAGATTTTCTCTCTGTTCAGGACAATGTAGACCCTGAGCGTATAGGAATCATCGGTATCTGCGGCTGGGGTGGAATGGCATTGCAGACTGCATGTATAGATACAAGAATCAAGGCAACAGTTACATCTACCATGTATGATATGTCCCGTGTGGCAGGAAACGGATACTTTGATGCGGCTGACAATAAGGAAGCAAGAAAAGCAGCGAGAGAAGCTGTAAACAAGCAGCGTACGGGAGACTATAGAAATGGAAGCTATGCAAGAGCAGGCGGAGTGGTAGATCCACTTCCGGAAGATGCACCGTTCTTTGTGAAGGATTATTTTGATTACTATAAGACAGAACGCGGATATCATGTTCGTTCTCTTAATTCCAATGACGGATGGGCTGCGACCGCGGGAACATCCCTTGCAAACACAAGGCTTTTTACCTATGCAGGCGAGATTGACAGTGCCGTGCTTATGATACACGGAGAAAAAGCACATTCCTGCTATATGAGTCAGGATGCTTTTAAGCTGTTAAATGGTGATAACAAGGAGCTTTTGATTATACCGGATGCTGTTCATACTGATTTATACGATGGTGGTGATAAGGATTATATTCCTTTTGATAAGCTTGAAAGCTTCTTCACAAAATACCTGAAATAAATCTAGAGAAGCAAGGATACAGCCTATGAGAATTTTAAGAATATTTGAAAAAAGAATAACGCTTCTTCTTATAGTTACAGCTATGATGTTGGCTGCTTTTGGGTGTTCAAATCAGGACGAAGAAGAAACAACGGATACATCAGAGAATGTGCAGACAGAGGAACCGGATACTTTGAACCAAGATGAAAACTTAACAGATAATAAGAATGAAAATGTACCCGAAGAAGTAACGGAAAATGAGTCTGAAAAAGAACAGGAGAATAAGATGGTTCTAAAGATTAACAATGAAGAGGTTTTGGTTGAGTGGGAGGATAATGAAAGTGTAGAAGCACTACGCAAGATATGCAGTGAGGAAGCACTTACTATACAGCTTTCTATGTATGGCGGCAATGAACAGGTCGGGTCTATCGGACAGAACCTGCCGCATAATGATATAAATATCACGACTGATGCCGGAGATATAGTTCTTTATTCCGGCAATCAGATAGTTTTGTTTTACGGTTCAAACTCATGGGCTTATACAAGGCTGGGGCATATCGTGGATAAGAGTGCATCAGATATGGCTAAGCTTTTGGGTAACAAAGATGTCACCATAACGATTCAAATCGATACACCTGCAACTTCAAAGTAATGTTCGCCCCAACTGCATAGAGCTTCTACAATCGGAACAAGGGACTGTCCGAATTCGGTTAGGGAGTATTCTGTTTTTGGAGGAACGACAGGATAGAGTGTTCGATTGATGATTTCATCTTCCTCAAGTTCCTTCAGTTGTTTACTAAGCATGCGAGGCGTTGCCTGAGGTACTGCTTTTTGTATTTCGTTGTATCTGCGGGTACCGTTTATCAACTCATATATAATTAATGCTTTATATTTTCCGCCGATGACATCCATTGCAGCTTCTACGGGACAGTTGTATCCTTTGATTTTTTCAATATTCATTGGTTTTCTCCTAACTATACTTTTTGATAGTATATTACAAAAATGTGAGTTCTTGCCAAAATGTTCATTATGGCTATAATTATATTTATGGAAGACATAAATGTCAATCGTAAGTATTTGAGATACGATTGGAAATACAGTATAATTAGGAGGCGTTTTAATGAATTTTATGGAACTTGCTACTGACAGATATTCTGTGAGATCCTTTTCGAACAGACCTGTGGAGCAGGAAAAGATTGATAAAATTCTGAAGGCTGCACAACTGGCGCCAACAGCAGTTAATTTTCAGCCACAGATGATTTATATACTAAAAAGCGAAGAAGCGATGGCGAAGATTAACCATCTTTGTCGCTGTATCTACGGAGCACCTATGGTCTTTCTGATTTGCAGTGATGAAAGTAAGACATGGAAGAGTCAGACAGAGCGTGGATATAGCAGCGGAGAGATGGATTGCAGCATTGTTTGTACACATATGATGTTGGAAGCGTGGGAGCAGGGCATAGGCTCTGTATGGGTCAGACTTTTTGATGTCAAGGCTGTCGCAAAGGCATTTAACCTTCCTGCAAACATAAAACCCATTTGCCTGCTTCCGGTTGGATATGCTACAGACGATTGCGTGCCATATGCTCCTTGGCATGATGTGTACAGACCTATAGAAGATTTTGTTAAAGAAATATAAAGGAAAGGATGTTTAATTAAAATGAAAAAAGATTTAGGATTAGTTCAGGCGGTATATCCGATGCCGGTACTTATGGTAGCGGCATATGATGAGAATGAGAAAGTAAATGTTATGAACGTGGCTTGGGGACAAATATGTGATGAGGATAAAATCATTCTCTTTATCGGAGAAGGAAAGAAAACATGGTTAAATATCAAGGAGAGCAAGGCGTTTACAGTTGCTCTTGCAGATGAAGCACATATGGATGCTGCGGATTTCTTTGGTATTGCGTCCGGTAATAAGATAAATGATAAGTTTGAGAGAACCGGATACC
>JAFUXG010000039.1 GCA_017470935.1 Lachnospiraceae bacterium | reverse complement strand
TAGTATCCCTAAAATCACCAGCGGATGCGAGGCATGGATGCCGAGCAGGTGCGCCGGAGCCATGGATGGCGACTAAGCACCTTGCCGCGTACGTCATCAAAGCTTTAACGGGATACTTAGAAACTCTTATCACCGTACAGTCAGTCATACAAAACGCACCATGCTGGTAGCTTACCTGCGTCCGCCATACGAAAACAAAAATTCACTAAACAGTAATTTGGTACAAATATATTTGAAGGAAGATTGGCATATGAATGATTATATTAATGAGAAAGAGATTGAGCAGATCGTCAAAAAGATAGTCGGGGATTATTCCCATGGTAAGGCTATTGACGAGATCAACATCTATAACAAGCCGGACAAGGCTGAGGTGAGAGAGCTTGTCCAAAACCTGTTTCAGATCGTGTTTCCGGGATATTTTCGGGATAAGGCGTATAAGATATATAACCCAAAGCATAATTTTGCTGTTTTAATTGAGGATATATTCTATCATCTGAATAAGCAGGTTTATCTCGCTCTTGATTTCTGTAAATTAAAGGATGTATATACCGAGGATGAAAGAGCGGTGGAAAGCTACCGTATATGCAAGGAGTTTTTTGCAAGACTGCCATGGGTAAGAAAATATGTGGATACAGATCTTTCCGCTGCCTTTGACGGGGATCCGGCGGCGGGCTGCTTAGAGGAGATCATTCTTGCCTACCCGGGACTTATGGCATCCACGACCAACAGGATTGCCCACGAGCTCTATAAGTTAAATGTTCCGGTGCTTCCAAGACTTATGACTGAATATGCCCACGCTGAGACCGGAATAGATATTCATCCGGGAGCGACCATAGGAAAGTATTTTTTCATAGATCATGGAACCGGTGTTGTTATCGGAGAAACTGCTGTTATCGGAGATAATGTTAAGATATACCAGGGCGTTACTCTTGGCGCATTGTCAACCAGGGGCGGGCAGAGACTTTCAGGAGTCAAACGTCATCCGACGATTCGGGATAATGTTACCATTTATGCAGGAGCTTCTGTACTTGGAGGCGATACGGTAATAGGGAAGAATGCGGTGATCGGCGGTAATGCATTTATTACAAGCTCCATACCTGCTGATACCATAGTGAGTATTAAGAATCAGGAGCTGGAATATAAGTCTGGAAATCATGCTCACAAGAAAGAAGAAGTGCAGCAGAGTGATGAATGGTATTATATTATATAATCTTCAACCAGCAGCTGAAAAAATATAAAATTTTTTCGGTATAGTCAAAATTGACAATCCAAATTCAGAACATATAATAATATGTGCGGACGGGGTTTTCCGTCCGCTGTTTTTATATAATAGTAAACTAAGATTTGTTGTCTTATTAATTCCTATCAAATGGATAGGAATATGTAATTTTATGGAGGTGTTAAGAATGGCAGAATCATCAGTTAAAGAGTATTCTCCGCAGGAGTTGAGAATAAAGAACAAAAGCAGCTTTGCAAATAAGCGTGCGGGAAGAATTCTGGAAGGTTTTCAAGGAAGCAGGCCGGTAATTGATATTGAAAGAGGACGATATTTTACTGAGAGCTTCAAACAAACCGAGGGACAGCCCTTAATATTAAGGTGGGCTAAAGCGTTATATCATTATGCGGAGAATGCCAGTGTTTATGTAGATGATGATCAGTTAATAGCAGGGCGTGCAGGCAGGGAAGGCAGGTATGGAATCCTTTATCCTGAGTTGGACGGAGATTTTCTTGATGAAGCAATAAAAAGTCTGCCGGAGCGTGACAGCTCTCCCTTTGATATAACAGATGAGGATGCTCAGTATATCATTAATGAGATTTCTCCATATTGGAAAGGGAAAACATATCATGAGGCTTTAGCGGCAGCACTGCCTGAGGATACGGTCAGATATACATTCAATAATGATGAGGAGAAATCATCCCGTTTTATTGTTAATGAAACATCTTCCTTCCGTTCTTCAATTCAGTGGGTGCATGATTATGAAAAGCCTTTGACGATAGGCTTTAACGGAATCAAGCGGGAAGCCGGGGAGAAGCTTGCGGCACTGGATGAATTCAGTCCTGTAGATAACACTGAGAAGAAGCCGTTCTTAGAAGCTATAATTATAACAGCAGATGCAATAATTCTCTGGGCAAAACGTCATGCAGAGCTTGCGGAGAAGAAGGCGGCAGAAGAAGTAAATGCAAAAAGAAGGGCAGAGCTTTTGGAAATTGCGAGAATCTGTCGTAAAGTACCGGCAGAGCCGGCAGACAGCTTCTATGAGGCAGTTCAGAGCCAGTGGTTCATTCAGCTGTTTTCCAGAATTGAGCAGAAGACCGGAACGATAATATCTAACGGCAGAATGGATCAGTATCTCTATCCGTACTATGAGGCGGACAAGGAGAAGGGACTTATTGACGAGGATATGGCAGAGGAGCTGCTTGAATGTGTGTGGGTTTCTATGGCTCAGTATATAGATCTGTATCTGTCAAAGGCAGGCGGTGCGTTTAATGAGGGCTATGCTCACTGGGAGGCTGTTACTATAGGAGGGCAGACACCGGATGGGCAGGATGCGGTTAATGAGCTTACATATATATTCCTGCGCTCAAAGAGAGAGTTTCCCCTTAATTATCCGGATCTTGCGACTCGTATTCATGCGCGCTCGCCTAAGCGTTATCTCTATGAGGTGGCAGAGACCATCAAGGATGGTTCAGGTTTCCCTAAGCTCATTAATGACGAAGAAGTAATACCATTACTGTTGGCAAAGGGAGCACAGTTTGAGGAGGCTTATGATTACAGCGTATCAGGGTGTGCAGAGTGCCGTATGCCTAACAGGGATACATATACATCTCCGTGTGCATACATCAATTTTGCAGCGGCTCTGGAGATGACAATATATAACGGGAAAATGCGTAAGTATGGCGATGAGGTTATAGGACTTCAGACAGGAGAGGTGGAGGATTATGAGAGCTTTGATGAGTTCTTAGAGGCATACTTAAAGCAGCAGAAGAATTTCATGAAGCACGCATTTATCCAGCAGCATGAGATAATTAGACTGAGGGCAGAGCATTTTGCTTCTCCTCTTGGATCTTCATTGCACAAGCTCTGCATGGAGCAGCTTAAGGATATTCATTCACCTAAGATAGAGGGCGGTATCGATCTGGGATATTTTGAATTCATCGGTTACGGTACTGTTATCGATTCCCTTGCTGCCATTAAGAAGGTTGTATTTGAGGATAAGAGAATAACCTTTGCACAGCTTAAGGAGGCTATGGAGAACAATTTTGAGGGTTATGAGCCAATTCGTCAGCTGGTGCGCAATGCTCCTGCTTATGGTAATAATGAACCTTACGCTGATGAGATAGGAAAACTGTTAGACAGGGAGCTGCTGGAATATACTAAGAAGTATTCGAAGGAGCTTGGGGTACATCTTGATCTTAGATATGTACCATTTACATCCAATGTTCCATTTGGAAAGGTGGTTTCTGCAACGCCGAACGGAAGGCTTGAATATCTGCCGCTGTCAGACGGATCATCTGCTTCCCAGGGGGCTGACAAAAATGGTCCTACAGCGATACTGCTTTCCAATTACGCTACAAAGAATTACGACTTTAGAAACAGAGCAGCAAGGCTTCTCAATATCAAGCTCAATCCGCAGTGCGTAAAGGGTGAGGAGGGCACAGAGAAGCTGGTAGACTTCATCAAGACATGGTGTGACCTTAAGCTGTGGCATATGCAGTTTAACATTATCAATCGGGAGACCCTGATAGCGGCTCAGGAGAATCCTGACGCATACCGCAATCTTTTGGTAAGGGTTGCCGGATACAGTGCATATTTCTGCGAGCTTTCAAAGGATCTGCAAGATGATATCATTTCACGAAATGAACATATTGCGGTATGAGAGGAATTGTTTTTAACATCCAGCCGTATTCATTGCATGACGGTCCCGGAATTCGCACGATAGTTTTTTTGAAGGGCTGTCCCCTTGCTTGTGGCTGGTGTTCTAATCCGGAATCCCAAAAGCCTTATCCGGAGGTCTATTATGACCGGGAGAAATGCATATATGATAAGAAATGTGAGTTCTGTAAGAAGTTATGTGATATTAATGATTTCTCTGCAAAAAGGATTAACGGTGATCTGAAGGGGAGGTGCGAAGCCTTCAGAGATATCTGTCCCACAGGCGCTCTTGATATATATGGGAAAGAGATGACAGTAGGAGAGGTAATGGACAGAGTTGAAAATGACAGTGCATTTTATTCCCACGGCGGCGGAGGACTTACACTTTCGGGCGGGGAACCATTTATGCAGGGAGAATTCGCAATAGAGATTTTGAGAGAAGCAAAAAAACGGAGGATAAACACAGCGGCAGAAACCTGTGGATTTTGTGACAGGGAGATATTGAGGCAGGGGGCTAAGCTGTTAGATTACATATTGTTTGACATAAAGCTTATGGATGCGGAGAGGCATATCCTGCATACCGGGATGTCCAACAAATTAATACTGGAAAATCTGGAAATGCTGTTTGATGAATTTCCCAGGCTTCATAAGCACATTAGAACCCCGGTAATTCCCTCGGTAAATGATAATGAAGAGGATATATCCAGGATAAAGAAATATCTTGAAGGCAGGAACAATTACAGCTATGAACTGCTGCCCTATCATCGGTTTGGCGAGAGAAAATATGAATTACTTGAAAGACAGTACGGTGATTATGAAAAAAAGCTTGATGACAGTCTGTTTGAACGGCTGAAAAGCTTGTAGGGAGTACAGGAATATAAGAAGACATTGTACTTAGAAAGAGGGTGTATCAATATGCATAATGCGTTACTGACAATCAAAGAAGATACACTTATGAGCAGGATATACTCACTTCCTGTATGGGGCGATAGCAGTGGTTTTGAAATCGTCAAAATCAATGAGCTTTTGCAAAATGATATGGAAAGCTATAATGAATATGAAGTGATTCTGGCAGATAAAGAGAATGGGCTTTGGCTGTTGCGCCACAGCCTGAAAATGGGAAAGAGGCTAAGGGTTATATTATTCGATTCCTGTATGGACTATGAAACAGCAAGGCAGGGGATAATACTTAATGCATATGATTATTTCGTAGAGCCCTTTGACACAGCTTTGATTCTTGCATCATTAAAGCGAATAGCTGATGAGATAAGCAATAAAGGAATATCTGATGAACATATTACTGAGCAGATGATGCATTTTTTTGATGACAGGGATAAGGCGTTTTACGAATATTTGAATAAGATTGTGTATGATTTCAAGATGGATTCCGCTAATATAGCTGCTGCAGCAAAACGTCTGGGAGAGGTATATGACCAGGTGTTTGAAGATATAATGTCCAAGTATCAGTGGTGCGATCTGTATATTAATGACAGAATGTACAGGCTCGCTGAGTCTGATGTTCCTGTTGAAATGTTGGAAATATATTCACAGAAGCTGAAGATTCTGTTCACAATATTTTGTGAGCTGTACCCTTCGCACAATGAGCAGCTTGCTGAGGTGATCGACACAATTCTACATTATCCCGAAAGTGATCTCCGCCAGAAGACACTATCTGCAGAGCTGCACATCAACAGCACATATTTGAGTACGGTGTTTGTTGCGCAGACAGGAGTAAGATTTATTGACTATGTTAATGATGTTAAGCTGAAACGGGCAGCATGGCTGCTGCTTAATTCGCAGCTTGGTATTACGGATATAACAAAACGGTTGAATTATAAAGATAAAAGCTATTTTTCAAAGCTGTTTCGGAGCAGATATGGTGTAACACCATCAGAGTTTAGAATGCCTCCGGCTTACGATTTTCAGATATAAGGAGGGGATCATGAGTAACTGGATCTATAAACAGCCTGTTGAAATCATATTTGGCAGTGGAAAAATTAAAGAATTATCAGGACTATGTGAAGGATATGTACGGCCTGTGATAGTATGTGACAAATTTTTTGAAACAAATGGGCAGGCGGATGACTTTAAACGTATTTTGAATACGGAGCTTTTATTTTCAGATATATCACCAAATCCTGACGTGACGGAGGTTAACCGGTGCTCCTGTATGATCAGAGAATCCGAAGGGGATATTATTGTAGCCTTTGGAGGAGGAAGTGCAATGGATCTTGCAAAGGCAGCATCATTGGGGGTCGATCGTATTGAGGAATATCATGGAACAGGAAAGGCTGTTCCCGGACAGCATATACCGGTCATTGCAGTACCTACCACATCGGGGACGGGAAGTGAAGTGACATGCGTTTCTGTTCTGACAGACAGATCCATCAGTAAGAAATGTCCTATCAACTCGGAGAGCTTTTATCCGGCTGCAGCAATAATTGATCCTGAACTTACACTAAGTGTTCCGCCTAAGGTTACAGCATCAACAGGTATAGATGTACTTTGCCATGCTGTGGAAGGGTATTGGAGTACAGGTTATCAGCCAATATGTGATGCGTTGGCAGCACATTCAGCAAAGCTTGTATTTGAGTGGCTTCCAAAGGTCTATGATAGACCGGATGATTTAGAAGCACGGGAAAGTCTGGCTGAGGCGTCAGTAATTGCAGGACTGGCATTTACACTTCCGAAGACTACCGGGTCGCATGCCTGTTCATTTCCGCTTACAAGTATATATGGCATACCTCATGGTGAGGCTTGTGGTCTTACCTTGGATTATTTTGCAAGAGTAAATGCTAAGGATAAAAGAACACAGAATCTTGCAAGACTTCTGGGCTTTAATAATGTGGGTGAGCTTGCAGACGGAATATTGAGTCTTAAGAAAAGAGTTGGCCTGCGGACAGACCTTAAGGATTTAAAGCTTGATGATGATCAGATCGATGAACTGGTAAGATTGAGCCATCATCCAAACCTTGATAATAATCCGATTCCGGTTTCGGATGAGATACTGTATAGAATGTATAGAGGATATATTTAAAAGTCAATTAAATAATAACTATCATAGGAGGATATGTATTATGTCAGAAATTACAAGAGAGCAGGTACTGGAATATGACAGGGAGTATAACCAGCATCCGTGGCTGACAGGTACAGTCAATGCGATTCCTGTTGAAAGGGCAGACGGTATCTATTTCTGGGATTACAATGGTAAAAAATATTTTGATATGTCATCAGAGCTTGCCAATGTCAACATCGGATACGGCAATAAGGATGTTATCGAGGCAGTAAAGAAGCAGGTCGAGATATTGCCGTACATAGCACCTGCATATGCGTCAGGTCCCCGTGCAGAGCTGGCAAAGAAGCTCATAGAGCTTGCACCTGATAACATGGGAAAGGTTTTTTTCTCATGTGGCGGTTCTGATGCAAATGAGGCGGCTATATACGCTGCGAGAACATACACAGGAAGAAGCAAGGTGCTCTCCCGCTATCGAAGCTACCATGGTTCAACACTCGGTTCAGGCAACCTTTCTGGGGATCCCAGACGTTTTGCTCTGGAGCGTCCTGCTGCCAATGGTTTTCTTAAGTTCTTCGATCCATATGTATATCGTTCACATATTAATTTTGAAAGTGATGAAGAGGCGAGCAATTATTATCTTGGGTTACTTGAGGAGCAGATTCAGTATGAAGGCCCTGATCAGATCGCAGCAATCGAAGTGGAATCCATAACGGGAGCTAACGGTGTTATCATACCGCCTGATGGATATCTTCAGGGGCTTCGAGCAATATGCGACAAGTATGGAATATTAATGATCTGTGATGAGGTGATGGCGGGCTTTGGCAGAACAGGAAAGATGTTCGGATTTGAACATTGGGGTATCAAGCCGGATATCATTTCCTTCGCTAAGGGTGTTACCAGCGGTTATGTCCAGCTTGGCGGAATTATCATGAGCAAAGAGATATCAGACTATTTCAAGGATAAGGTGTTCCTCTATGGACTTACTTACAGCGGTCATACCCTTGCATGTGCTGCAGGACTTGCATGTGTGAACTATTATATTGAACATAATATCTTAGACCACGTCAATGAGGTCGGCAAGGTGTTCGGAGAGCTTCTTGAGGAGCAGAAGGCGAAGCATAAGAGTGTGGGTGATGTGCGTTACATTGGTCTGTTCGGTGCTGTTGAGCTTGTTAAGGATAAAGATAAGAAGACACCTCTTGTACCGTATGGGTATGATGAAAATGCTACTATGGCTAAGATACAGGGACTTCTTAAAGAAAGAGGCTTTGCGGCATTCGGCCGGGAAAATAATATTAATATCACGCCCCCGCTAATTATCACAGAGGAGGAGCTTAGAGAGGCTTTTGCGATTCTAGATGAGGTTCTTACCATTGTGGATAATGAGTTCATCTGATAAGTATTAAGATATAACTGAAAAATGTAGTATAGAATGCACAAGGGTCGGTGTCTGGTTATGGCACCGGTCCTTGTGCGTGTATATTATATGTTAAAAATAATTAATGTATAGTAATGCTACGGAAAAGTTTTAAAAATAATTCCCTATAATACCTATTGATTTAATAGGAATATAAGCATATAATGACAAATCGTATAGACGTCTTATAAAAAAGAGGAAAGGAAGTACGTTATGAAGAAACCAAAAACAGAACTGTATCTTTCTATTGCTACTGTAGTTGTGATTATTGTAGCGTGGTTCATATCTACAGGATCAGGCAGTGTTAGTGAACTGTTCATACCTTCACCCGCAAGTGTATGGAAAAGCTTTGTAGAGGTTTTACAGGATGGATATAAGGGAAGTACACTCCTGCAGCATTTGGGAACAAGTATGAAGCGGTTGGTTATCGCATATCTGCTCTGTGTGGTTACAGCTGTTCCGTTAGGACTATTAAGCGGTTATAATTCCAAGGTAAGAGCAATTTTTGAACCGATCATTGAGTTCTACAGACCGCTTCCGCCATTGGCATACTATACGATCTTAACACTCTGGATGGGTATAGATGAGGAATCCAAGCTGGCACTGTTATATCTTGCAGGCTTTGCACCCATATATATCTCCTGCGTTGCAGGTGTTATCCGTATAAAGGAGGATTACATAAATGGTGCTCTGACACTTGGAGCAAACAAGCGTCAGATATTCTTCTATGTTATATTCCCTGCGGCACTGACTGATGTGTTCACAGGGCTTCGTACAGCACTCGGTGTTGAGTATACCACGCTGGTTGCGGCTGAGATGGTTGCGGCTACTGCCGGTATAGGCTGGGTGGTGCTGGATGCAAGTAAATATCTGAGAAGTGATATTGTGTTCATGGGCGTTATTATCATGGGCATAACGGGTATACTTCTTGATAAGATAATACAGCTTATTGAAAAGCAGGTAATTCATTGGAAGGGCAGAAGTTAATAACAAAAAGAATAATATTATGAAGTAAGAGGCATTATATATGAAATTTTATGCAGTAAGAAAAGGTAAGAAACAAGGCATCTTGACTTCCTCTAAAGAATTCAAGGAAAGTATTGATGGAGTTGATGAACCTGAATACAAAATATTCAAGACAGAGAAAGATGCAGAGAGTTACATGGCAAGATATTATTCTAGTAAAAGAGGAGAACAGCAATAATACGGAACTATAATAGGAGGTAATTATGAAAAAATTAAAATCTTTAATCGCACTGGCGGCAGCAACTATATTGGCAGGTTCGTTAGTGGCATGCGGTAACGGTGACAGTGCTGCGGCTTCTGAGGAAGCATCGAATCAGGTGGTGATAGGTACACTTGATCTTGTTAATGGAGATCTGATCGCTCAGTATGAGGATTGGTATACGCAGGAATTGGGAGTTGATGTTAAGATTATTAAGTTTGATTCCGGTAAGGATATCAATTCAGCTATTGCTTCAGGAAGTATTGATATTGGCCAGGTGGGTTCATCGCCTGCTACATTGGCTATTGCAAATGGTCTTGATATAGAGGTGTTCTGGATTGGTGATATTATAGGTAAGGCAGAGACGCTTGTGGCAAAGAACGGTTCGGGGATCAGTACGCTTGCTGATCTTAAGGGCAAAAAGGTGGCAACACCATTTGCGTCAACAGCCCATTACAGCCTGTTAAATGCTCTTAAGCTGGAGGGGATTGATGAGAGCGAGGTAACCATACTTGATATGGAAACAGATAAGATTAATGCAGCATGGCAGACAGGAGATATAGATGCAGCTTATGTATGGTATCCGGTCTTAAGTGAGCTTCTTAAGGATGGAACAGCAATCACAGATTCTGAGGAGCTTGCAGGCAAGGGTGTTGTGACGGCAGATACCAATGTTGTAAGGCGTGCGTATGCAGATGCAAATCCGGATGTTATTACAAAGTTTGTTGAGCTTCAGTTAAGAGCCAATGATATCATCAATAATGACAGTGACAAGGCAGCGGAGGAAATTGCTTCTGTACTTGAGATAAGCAAGGAGGATGCGGCTGAGCAGATTACACAGTTTACATATCTGACTGCCGATGAGGAGATTGATTATCTTGACAGCAGCTTTGCCGCAACATTGAAGGATACAGCAGATTTCCTTGTGGAGCAAAAGAGCATTACATCTGCACCTGAATTAAGTGAATTCAACAGTAAGGTTACATCTGAATTTGTCAAGAAGGCAGCAAGTAAATAATACGGATTGTGGAGGTATTGTTATGGCTGATAATTGGAAAGAAAAGCTTTATGAACCTCAGGGCGAGCTGGTGTCAGTGGAAAATGTTAATTTCAAGGGCCCGGAACCCCATGTTGAGGGCGAGGAGCTGATCTCCATCGAAAGTGTGGATCTGAGCTATACCGGCAAGACGGGTCCGATCAAGGCATTAGAGAATATACATTTTAACATTTATCCTGGTGAGTTTATATGTGTACTTGGACCTTCAGGATGTGGTAAGAGTACACTGCTTAAGATAATCGCAGGTTTTATCAAGCCTACCACCGGAAGCATCAAGCTTGACGGAGAGGAGATCAAGGGTACGGACTGGCACAGAGGAGTTGTGTTCCAGCATCCTCCGCTTTACGAGTGGTTTTCAGTTCGCACTAATGTTGCATTTGGCCCTAAGATGCGAGGTGTACCCAAGGATGAGTATGAACCGTTGGTGGATGAGTACCTTGAAAAGGTTGGACTTACAGAGTTCGCCAACAAGAAGATATATGAGCTTTCAGGCGGAATGAAGCAGCGTGTATCTATTGCCAGGGCACTTATTAATAATCCGGAGATTCTTCTTATGGATGAACCATTTGGAGCTTTGGATGCCCTTACGAGAGAGAGCGTGCAGGATCTTACAAGAAAGATATGGTGGGATACGGGAAAGACCATTTTCTTTATAACACATGATGTGGAGGAGGCACTTTTGCTGGCATCAAGAGTAATAGTGTTAAGCCGTCATCCGGGTAAGGTGATAGAGGATATTCCGGTTGACTTCTCCAGACAGATAGTGGAGCAGGGGGCAACGGATATTAAGTTTACACCTGATTTTTACAAATACAGAGAGAAACTATTGAAATTAATCAATTCACAGAGATAAGTAACCTTTTTCACAAGTCTCCCTTATTAAGACGCAGCCTGTCATTATGACGGGCTGTGTTGCGTTATGCATAAAATCGTTGCTTTATCTGACCGATTCTCATATAATAGGGAAATGGAATTCCTATCAGATTGATGGTAATATAATGGCTTATGCAGATAATTAAAGCTGTGTTTGCCGCAGTATGTTCAAAGGATGATATAATATGCTTTGTATAAGTGTAAGTTATAGAAAAACAACAGGACAGCTGAGACAGAAATTCTCCTTTTCTGAAGAGGAACAGAAGGAGTTTCTTGTACGTCTTATAGAGGATGGAATAATATCCGGTGGGGTTGTGCTTTCCACCTGTAATCGAAGTGAGCTGTACGTGACTCTTAATAGATGTAAATGCGATGATATAGCTATTGGGTTTATGAAGACCGAGGGTGGAAGAAGTCTCAAACGTATTGAAGAGATTTTTTCTGAATACAAAGGTTTATCCCATAATGAAATCCGGAAGAACTGTCTTTTTTATCAAGGTGCACGGGCGGTTACACACTTATACAAGGTTGTCTGTGGATTAGATTCAATGGTGCTTGGTGAGGATGAGATTCTGCATCAGACTAAGGAAGCATACCGGATATCCCAAAGCATAGGCGCTGCCGATGGAGAGATTAATATATTGTTTCAGGGAGCATTTAACTGTGCAAAGCTGTCGAAGTCGGAGACGCAGATTTCCGAGACGCCTGTATCCATTGGAACACTGACTGCTAACTATGTAGAGGAATTCATAAAACGGCATAGACAGGCAAATACAGGTGTGTATCAGAGCTTAGAACATAATAAAGATAATATAGAGGATAGCATGGACCGTACAGAAGAGAATATGGATTGTGTGTCAGGGAAAGGAAGTGTGCTTATCATTGGAGCAGGAGGGCAGATTGGTTCCATAGTAGCAAAAGATCTGATCTCAAAGAAGATATCGGTCATAGGAACCACCAGAAGTCATTCTGCTGAAAACGGACTATGGCAGTCAGGTGATATGACATGGATAGATTTTGGCAGACGGTATGATCATATTAATGATGTGTCAGTGATTGTAAGTGCCACTAAGAGCCCACATTATACAGTGACAAGAGATGAGTTTAATGAGAGCAGGAATACGGGACATTCGATGCTGCTGATTGACCTTGCAGTTCCTTATGATATAGATCGGGATATTGAGGCGGAGAAAGATGTAGAGCTTATCGGCATAGATCATTTCAAGGAGCTTTCTGAGAAAAACAGTGCCCTTAAGCTTAGTGAAGCGCAGAAGATGGAAAGAATTGTTTCGGATTGTGTTGAGGATGTGTTAAAAAGACTGTATATCAGAAATTTCCAAACGCTTATGCCGGAGCGTGAGGACTGGTTTTCGAAAATGATATTCTATCTCAAGGATTCACTGGATAGCGACACTCTTCTTAAGGTGCTGGAGAAGATATATAGGCAGGAATGCAGGTGATGCATGCTTTTGTAAGCTGTAGATTAAAGTGTGGTCAATATGATATAATGAGCAAAGCAGCCGATTTGCACACTTGTGTGCAAAATCGGAAATTTTGCGAATGTCCACATGGAGCCGACAGGCGACATAATATAGTAAGTATTATGGGAGCGAAAATAAAACATAATATGAGGGATGAAAGTATATGGCATATTTTCCGTTGATGGTTGAAATTGAAGGAAGAACCGTTATTGTGATAGGCGGCGGCAAGGTGGCGCTCCATAAGATAAAGGTGCTGCTGCCATTTGGCGTTAATATCCGGGTTATAAGCGAGGAGTTTTGTGATAGTCTGCAGGCATTTTCAAAGGAGAATACTGACAAGATTACATTGATAAGAAAGAGCTTCGAGGAAACCGACATCCTGCTTGCAGATGATAATACGGAGGTCTGCTTTGTTGTTGCGGCAACGGATGATGATAAGCTGCAAAGCAGAGTGTCAGTGCTGTGCAGGGAGAAGCATATACCGGTCAATGTGGTGGATGTTAAAGATAAGAGCACATTTTATTTTCCGGCGATCACAAAGAGGGATGATCTGGTGGTGGCGGTTTCCACCGGAGGAAACAGTCCTGCTGCAGCGGGATATATAAAGGAACGTATCGCAGATACCCTTCCGGACTATTACGGAAGGCTGGTGGAAACACTGGGAAATTATCGTGAGCTTGTGCTTTCAAGGCTTGAAGACTATGATGAGAGAAAAAGATTTTTCAGGGAACTGCTGTTATATGGTGAGGCGCATGACGGGGAATTGCCGGAGACTGTGGTTATGGAGAAACTGTCACGATATGACAATAAATGATTTGGGGAAAAATGAGCAAAGCTGGCAGCGTTGCACTCTTGCTTACATAATAGGATATTTTGTGAAAAAGTAAGTATTAAAGATGTTTATGAAAAATCAAAAGTTGGATGGTCATGCCCGCATGAACCGACACAAGAAAAAATGGGAACACAGTTGATGTGAAAATGTGGAATGAGAGCAGGTAGATAGATGAATATACAGCATATTAGAATCGGAACAAGAGGAAGTGCTTTGGCACTGGCACAGACCAAAATGGTTGAGGAGGCGCTTAAGGGTAAGTATCCGAATATTTCTTTTGAGCGTGTCATAATGAAAACGGAAGCAGACAGGCATAATGAAAAGGCTCTTTCTGAGTTTGGTGGAGAGGGCGTATTTGTTAAGGAATTAGAAAATGCACTGCTTTCCGGAAGAATTGACATAGCTGTTCACAGTGCTAAGGATATGCCTGTAAGAACTGCTGAAGGATTATGTATAGCAGGTGTTCTTCCAAGAGGAGATATGAGGGATGTGCTTGTATACCGCAAAGAGCTTTCTGAGTCTTTTGATAATATTAAAACTGCAATCAGAATCGGCACCGGAAGTCCCAGAAGACAAAGCCAGATAGAGGCCCTGTATCCGAATATTATATGTGAGGGTATACGGGGCAACGTTCCCACAAGGCTTGATAAGGTAAGAAACGGCAGGTACGACGGAGTGATACTTGCGGCAGCGGGGCTTGAAAGGCTTGGAATGCTTAAGCTTCCTGAGTTTAATTACAGGTATTTTACAGAGGATGAAATGCTGCCGGCAGGAGGACAGGCTGTAATTGCAATAGAGGCAAGAATGTCAGATGATATTGTACCTTTTGTAGAAGCTGTATCGGATGAAAAATCATTTATTGAACTTAGTGCAGAGCAGTACGTTCTTAGAGGATTAGATGCAGGCTGCCATGAGCCTGTAGCAGTCCGGGCACATGTGAAGATGGATGAGATCAGTATTTCGCTGGCTTATGGTACCCGGTCATTAAAAGGGGATATCATAAGAGTTTGCCGGAAAGGGAAAAGGGAAGAGTGGGAGCAGATAGCAACGGAATTGGTGAAGATAATGTGTTCCCGAAATCAGAGTGAAAACATATAGAGAGAATGATTATGTCACAGCGTATGGTGGCTTGTACGCTGTGGGATAGCTAAAATAAAATATAACCAGGTGGGAAATATGGGAAAAGTATATTTGGTGGGAGCAGGTCCCGGGGATCCTGAACTGATTACCGTAAAAGGCTTGAATATAATTAAACAATGTGATTGCATAATATATGACAGGCTTGCAGGTGATGAGCTGCTGTCTTATGTACCGGCAGAATGTGAGCAGATATATGTGGGCAAAGAGCCGGGAATGCATTATCGGAAACAGGATGAGATTAATGAGATCCTGGTGGAGTGCGCAGAAAAATATGAGAGGGTGGTGCGTCTTAAGGGAGGCGACCCCTTTGTGTTTGGAAGAGGCGGTGAGGAAGTTGAAGCACTTATGATGGCTGGAATAGAGTTTGAGGTGATTCCTGGGATAACATCTGCTATTGCTGTTCCGGAATGTGTCGGAATTCCGGTGACTCACCGTGAGACTGCCAGGAGCTTTCATGTCATTACCGGGCATACGAAAGGGATCAATAATGATCCTAATTATCTACATAAGTCTGAACGGCATAAGCTATATGAGAATGATATTGTGGATGATAAGAGGGCTGTAAATGAGATTGCGGATGATGAGACTGTAAATGAGAATGAGTTCATAAAACATGATGCAGAAGAGTCATTGACAGGAATTGATTTTCCGAATCTGGCTCATCAGGAAGGAACTCTGGTATTTCTCATGGGTCTTTCCAATCTGAAAGCTATTGCAGATAATCTGATTGCAAACGGAAAACCTGAATATACGCCTGTTGCAGTGATCAGTGACGGAACCACCATATATGAAAAACAGGTGCGTGGTACACTTGCTGATATTGCAGATAAGGTAAAAGAAGCAAAGCTTAGTTCACCGGCAGTGATCGTGATTGGGGAAACTGCTGAGAAAGATTACCGGTGCTATACTGGTAAAATCGTAGAATCGGATGCCGGTCATTATGAAGAGATAAATGGAAGTATTGTGGAACCTGCTATTTGGAATTCTGAAAGGAACGTACCTGCGGAATCTTCAAAAATCCGTGTTGGGGTTACAGCAACCCCATCTCTTTATTATCGGCTAAAGAGTACATTTTCAAAGGCTGGAATTCTGGTGATATCTGTTTGTGAGATGGAAGTGATCTCTGACCAATATGGAATGAGGTATCTGGGTGAGATTATCCGCGGGGATGGGGATATTGATGATAAGGTACTTACAGATTATACATGGATCGTCTTTACAAGCCAGAACGGGGTCAGGTTATTCTTTGACAAGTTTCGCAGGGAGAATGCAGATTACAGAAATTTATCTGTGGTTAAATTCGGCGTGCTGGGGAGCGGAACGGAGAATACACTGATGCAGTATGGCTTTCATGCGGATTTTGTTCCGTCAAGGTATACGATACACGCCTTCTGTGAGGAGTTTTCTAAGATACTGACGGATAAGGATAAGATCCTGATTCCAAGAGCACAGCAGGGAAGTGAGGAGTTGTATGATTTTCAGGCCAGATGGCCGGTAGAATCAACTATATTGTCTATCTATGATGTTAAGGGGCGTGCCACACGCCATATAAAGCGAATTGATGAGCTTACCCATCTGATCTTTGCCAGCGCGTCGGGAGTGGAAGCATTTATGCAGGAACTTAAGGAAAATGGAATGACACTTCCGCAGAATATTAAAACTGTATGTATCGGTGAGATTACGGCGGCGAAATTATCAGAACATGGAAGGGATGCGGATGTGATCGCGTCAATTCAGGATGTGGATGGACTGCTTAAGGCGGTGTGCAGTGAATAGAAGTATTCCCTGTAGTTATAAAAAAGTAGAATAATAAAAAAAGAAAAGGATAGAAAAATGGTAATGGATTATCCTTTGATATTGCAGCACCCGTAGGAATGATTGGTTCGTCTAATTTCTTAGAACTTGCCGTGGCTATGGCAATTGCACTGTTTGGCACATCAAGTCCTGCCGCTTTAGCAACAACTGTCGGGGTACTGACAGAGGTTCCGGTAATGTTAACTCTGGTTAAAATTGCGAATAAGACAGGGTGGTAGGACTTAATATTTTCTCGCAGATGTCCCCCATCTGCTTCGGACTTTCCTTCATGCCGTCGTAAAACCAGTCGGTAAGGATGCGGGTAAATGCAGCTTCCTTTGCCGAATTGGCGTAATGCTCTTCCGGTGATTCGGGAGGAAATGCTGAATTCAATACCTGTTTTGGGACAATGGGAATACTTGCATCCAGAACAATCTTTACCGATTCCTTGTTGTCAAGCACTGTTTGGAAAAAGGTAATATACCATGATTTCCAGTCTCGGTTGTTGCGTTCTAATGATTCCCTGAGCTTTGTGAATATACTCTGACAGGCATCCTCTATGATGGCCTCCTTGGAATCGTAATTTCTGTAGAATGCGGTTCTGGAAACGCCGGCGCATTTTGTGATTTCCGTAATGGAGATCTTCTCAAAATCCTTTTCGCCCATCAGCTTCATCAAAGCAATTTGTAGACATTCCTTTGTGATACGATTTGATTCAATGTTGGATAATCTCAATATTTCCTTCTTTTCAAGTTCTGTTTTCATCTTATTCATCCTTCTCCCGGATTCTGCCGGGTAATTCAATCTCTATCTGATATATTTATAAAGGTGCTGAAATGTGTCTGTTCAATTACATCTCTCTGTGGTGCTACACATTCGCCTTGTAATGTAAAGTCCGACTGCCATTCTATTGACAAACAGAAAGAAAATTGCTACATTTGTTTCGGTGCAACAAGTGTAACGCAAGAAAACTTATTTGTCAAGAGCAAAAGGAACGGAGGAGAACGATTATGAAATTTGTTAAGATTTGCAGTGTGGTCATCGGGATTCTGATGATCGTTACAGGTCTTTACTGCATTTTTAATCCCGGAATTACCTATCTGAGTATCGGGTATGCTATTGGAATCAGTATGATTTTGGATGCATTCGGACGTTTTTATGCATGGTGGCAGTTAAAAAAAGAAGGTCAGGCGGATGGCTGGATGCTTGTCGGAAGTATTCTTTCTGCTGTATTTGGGATTATTCTGATCACTGATGCGGCCGCACAGTTATCTGTTGATGTGTTTATTGCATACATGGCAGCTGCTTGGATTTTGATCCATGCTGTGATCACTGTCATCAGGGCTTTAAATGCGAGGAAGCTGCATAAAACACTTGAGACCCGTTTTGTCGGCAAACATTGGTGGCTCGGTATGGTTATCGGCATTTTGATGTGCATTTTTGCCATTTTAAGTCTAATGAATCCTGGAGTTATCATGGCGTCGATTGGCATCTTTATCGGACTCGGTGTTATTACAGCGGGCGCAAATATGATTATGCTGGCAACTACGCCTGCAAATAAATAATAATTTAAAATGGAGGTAATGGAGATGGGAACATTAAGAGAACTTAAAACTGCAATGAGATTGGATAAGGAACTTCGACCAATGCTGGTGCGCTCGATGCTGCATGAGATACTTATCGATCTGGATGGTGACAAGGTTGCCGACATTGCGCTGATTGACAACAATCATGACGGCGACATTGATATGATCGCAGTGGATGCCACAGGCAACGGAGATTTTAACCTTTATGTAGGTGATGCGGATGGCAACGGAATTATAGATACTGTCGAGATATACGAGGATGGCGATGATATGCCGGTTGCATCCTATTTCGGCAGAGCAGTAGAGGAGAGATTCATAGAGCTTGGAGCTGCCATATATACACGGATTCTCGCCGGAGAGATTATTGCGGAGGAACTCATCCGTGCATTTGAGGAGTTTGAGGCACATGCGGAGGAGGAGTATGCGAAGACAGCTAATGATGGAGCAAAAAGCGGGGAAACAGCCGAATAATTATAGAAATAATCACGGAGGTAAATATGACAGAAGAATATAGAGTATCCACAACCTATGGCGAGGTCTGTGGTGTCAAAGAAAATGATTATGTTGCGTATAAAGGGATACCATTTGCAAAGCCTCCGGTTGGAGAACTGCGCTTCAAACCGCCTGTGGATCCTGATTCATGGGATGAGCTTCGCATCTGCGACACATATGGTCCGATAGAGCCCCGACCTGTCAATTCTATTGGCGGCGTGGTCGGTGGAGGTTCTGATAACGTGTGCTCGGAGGACTGCCTGTATCTTAATGTATATACTCCTGCTCCGGATGGGAAGAAACGGCCGGTACTATTCAATATCCATGGTGGAGCATTTCAGACCGGAGATCATTCATTGAATTCTGATCCCGTCGGAACAACTGCAATGGACTGTGTTCTTGTGACAGCAAGCTATCGACTTGGTGTACTTGGTTTTCTGCAGCTTGACCGCTATCTCGGTGAGGAATACATACAGTCCGGTAACTCAGGCATGCTGGATATTATCAAAGCTCTCGAATGGGTACATTCGAATATTGAAGCATTTGGCGGCGATTCGGAAAGGGTGATCGTTGCAGGCCAGTCTGCCGGTGCCAAGATGGCAAGTGCGCTGCTGTGCTGCCATAAGGCAAAGGGACTTTTCAGTGCCGTCATGATGGACAGTGGTGCCACAAGTGCCATCAGAGATATTCATACAGCTCAGGAGATTGCGGAGAAATACGCAGTTGCATATGATCTCACAAAGGAAAATGCAAGGGAGAAGCTTCTTGAAGCACCGTGGGAAAACCTTATGTCATGTCAGGGAGTACTGTTTGCCGGACCGTCATTGCAAAACTTAGGTCCTGTATTTGACGGCGTGAATTTCGATGGCACAGACGCATTAGAGATAATCAGGTCGGGTAAAGCTAATTATGTTACAATCCTAGGAGGCTATAACCGCGATGAGTATTCAAGTCTTATGGCTTATTATCCGATGAAGTCTATTGATGACCTTGCCGGATTCTTTGGACGAAACACACCATATATCATGAGTGTGCTTGAAAAATATCATATTCAGGGAGATGTGAAACGGCTGGTTGCGATTATTTCGAGATACTTCTATGGATTCCCGTGTATTGATATGTTTGATGCATTTGCTGAGGCAGATATGGGTAATAAGATGTATCTGTATCGTTTCGACTGGGATTGTGGCGGACGGGGTGCGGGGCATACCTTGTGCTCAGGAATCGCCACCGGCTGTACCGCTGTTATGGATCCGAGTGTCGTAGACTATCCGGATTATGATGTTGTCTATCAGCAGACATCGGCAATGTGGAATTCATTTATCCTCAATCAGGATCCGAATGTCAGCGAGCTTCCCGAATGGCCGGTATATGACAAGGATTCACGCCTGGCAATGTTTATAGATGTTGCAAGTCATGTCGGCGAGATTGAGCACACCGATCCTAACATTTCCACGCAGACATTAAGACTATAATTTATCTGTCTGCGTTACGTTTCAGTCTTTGCAAAACGGAATATACTTGGATTCGTGTGACTAAAGGAAAAGTCATAAATACATTAAGTATTGAATCAATAATATATTGTGACAGAACCTTAGATAATATTGATAAATAAGAAACAAGTGCACTTTGGGAAGCTGTTGATACCTAAAGCGCACTTGTTTTTACAAAAATGAGCTTTGCAGCGATTATGCGTGTATGAATTGTTATAATGCGAAAGAAATAGTCGATGTAAAAATAGACACAGGAGGATTTTTATGGGAACAGCTTTGATTCTGCTGCAGCAGATTATTATTATGTTTCTTCTTGCCGCAGTTGGATTTATCGCATATCGTGCGGGGAAGATATCTAATGAAGGAAGTAAGACGATAGGGAATATATTGATCTATGTTTCTTTGCCGGCGGTTATTGTCAAGGGCTTTCTTGTTGAGCGGACAACTGAAAGAATGATAGGTCTTCTGATCAGTATGTGTGCGTCAGCAGTTATCCTCGGTGTCTGTATTCTGATCTCAAGGCTTTGCTTTAAGAAGGATGCAATTGCATCCTTTGGTGCGGCATTTTCCAATCCGGGATTCTTCGGCATACCGCTGATAACCGCAATGCTGAATGACGGAGCTGTATTTTATATAGCACCATTTATCGCATTTCTGAATCTTCTACAGTGGTCGTATGGGGTATCGCTGCTTTCCGGCAAAAAAACAGGGCTGCAGGCAAAAAAGGTTCTGACGGCACCATTCATGATAGCCATTGCCGCAGGGCTTATCCTGTTCTTTTCAGGGCTTTCACTACCCACAGTACTTGCCAAAACGCTTGATTCCTGTGCAGGTCTTAATACTCCGCTAGCCATGTTTGCGGTGGGAATATATCTGGCACAGTGTAATTTCAGGGAAATGATGGGGAGGAAGCAATTATACGCCGTATCGGCTGTCAGACTTGTGCTGATTCCGCTGATAGCGGGAGTGTTGCTCACGATAGTTCCCGGAATAGATAATGACATACGTTATGCAATGCTGATATGTGCAGCATGTCCGGTGGGTTCGAATCTTGCAGTATATGCACAGTTGCACGACAAGGACTATACCTATGCTGTGGAGACCGTGGCAGTATCCACATTACTCTGTGTCATAACGATACCGCTTCTGGTACAGCTGGCAGGATACATGTGGGCGTGAATATTATCGAACATATATTAAAACTCCCTATTATGCAATTAGCATATAACAATAGTTAAAAAGAGGTGTGTGAATTTGCAGAAATTCTTTACAGGACTTGTAAGGCATAAGAAAATCGTATTGGTATTATACATGGCGCTGATTATATTGTGCGCTTATCTTTCCACAAAGGTTAAGGTCAATTCCGATCTTGCGGACTATCTTCCGCCGGATTCCGATTCCACCATTGCATTGTCTGAAATGGAGGCTGAGTTTTCAGGTGACATTCCAAATGCCAGTATGATGGTAACAGACATCTCCATGGCGGAGGCTGATAAGCTTCAGAAAAGCATACAGGAGGTTGACGGTGTCTTAGATGTTTCCGGTATAGCAGATGAGAATCCTCTTGGAATGCCCTATGAGTTTCTCGGAGAAGGAGCAGTAGAGACATACTATAAGGATGGCCATGCACTCTATTCCCTGACCCTTGATACGGAAAAGAAGATCGATCTTCTCGATGACCTTAGAGCACTAACGGATAAGAAGGTGAGTTTTTCCGGTTCGTTTGTTACGGGAAAGACCTCACAGAAGACCAGCGGACCGGAAATATTCAAAACAGTGGGTATTGTTATCATTTTTGCAATTTTTCTATTCCTTGCTACAATGGATTCGTGGATCACACCCTTTCTGCTGGTGGGGACACTGCTTGCCGCCGTTGTTATTAATGCGGGTACTAACCTGATGTTCGGAACAATATCCTCCGTTACCAACACCGCCGCAAGCGTTCTTCAGATGGGTGTATCGGTGGATTATTTCATATTCATTTTGCACAGGTTCAGAGAATATAAGGATAGGGGCGAGGACTCCGAAAATGCAATGATTCTGGCTCTGACACACTCAGGCGGTTCCGTGGTCTCCAGCTCCCTGACTACCATTATCGGCTTTGTGGCACTCGTTTTCATGAGATACCGTATCGGTATGGATATGGGAATTGTTCTGTCAAAGGGCGTTATCATCAGCCTGATATGTGCATTTACACTCCTTCCATGCCTTGTGCTTTCGTTGGAGAAAATGATGACAAGGACGCAGCACAAGCCTCTGATACAAACCGCATATACTCTTTCGGAGATATGCATGAAGGTGCGGTATCCGGCAATGGTGATATTTATATTGTTCCTGATTCCTGCCCTTCTGCTTCAATCACAGAATAATTATTATTACGGTTCTTCGCATTTCTATGATGACAGCCATCCTGTAATGCAGGACAAGGCGGAGATCGATTCTGTATTCGGGCTTAAGAACACCTTGGTGCTTCTGCTTCCTAAGGGGCATACAGCCAAGGAATCACAGCTTACGGAGGCATTGAAGGCTATACCCGAAATGCTGAGTGTTACGTCATTTACGGGAACCCTTGGTGTCGGTATCCCGTATGAGGTACTGCCAAAGGATATCACATCCCTGCTGATATCAGAGGACTACAGCCGAATGGTACTTGTGCTGGATGCCGATGAGGAAAGCGAGGAGACCTTTGACCTGCTTGACCATATCAAGGAAACTGCACAGAGCTTCTATGAAGAGAAGGTGCATCTGGTCGGAGGAAGTGTTTCAACGGAAGATCTGAAATATGTGATTTCACAGGACAGCAACAAAGTCAATCTTATCGCGGTGGTTGCTATATTTTTCGTGCTTCTTATATCCATGAGGCGGGTAAAGCTGCCGATTCTTCTTACACTTAGCATTGAAGGTGCCATATGGATAAGTATGTCCATCTCTACACTTAAAGGAGACTGGCTGTTTTACATCGGATATCTTATAGTAAGCTCCATTTTACTTGGTTCCACTGTAGATTATGCGATACTTGTAACAAACCGTTTCCTCGAATTTAGGAAGAATATGGACGTGAACAGTGCTATAAAGGAAAGTATTGCCCACTCAGCCGTGTCTGTGCTCACCTCTGCACTTATTCTCATAACGGCGGGAGTTCTGCTAGGAATAATATGCACAGATCAGTTAATGGCGCAGCTTGGCAATCTGTTAGCGAGGGGAACGCTGACTGCTGTTATCGTGGTTTTATTTGCACTTCCGGGACTGCTTAGGGTAACTTCCGGAAAGGAATGCTTCTTGTAGCTATGAGTTTTTTAATGCCATTTAGTCAGGCGATTTACATACATCTCATCCGGTATCAGACCATGGAATTGCCGCTTCCTTTACCATCAAGGGGAAGACTTAAATTATGGACTTAACTTATGTTGAGATTTATGTTGATTTTTTACAGGATAATTCATATAATATCAGTTAAGACAAGTATTTGTTCAATATAAGTGCGTTGCTGCTTATACTGAAAGCTTTAATTCAAGTGCTTCACGTTATAAAATGCTGATTGTTATTTCAGGGAGATAGACATCTTATCTCCCTGCTTTACTATTCGGGAAGGAGAGGAAGTATGGAGAACAAACTGTTTGAATTGGCTGCCGCAAGGCGTTCTATACGCAGATATATCGGTGAACCTATAGACAGGGAAATATTAGATGAAATAATGAAGGTTGCACTTACAGCACCTTGTTCCTTTGGACACAGACCGGTGGAATTTGTTATTGTCGAGAACCCTGAGACCATTGAAAAATTGGCAGACTGCAAGAGTCTGGGTGGTTCACAGATTATCGGTGCGGGTGCGGTGATTGTAGTAATGGTCAAGCTTGACCGGGGAGAATTCTGGATTGAGGATGGGGCGATTGCATCCTCATATATACTTCTTGCTGCTGAACAGTATGGGCTGGGTGCCTGCTGGGTACATATTCGCAACAGAACCGGCAGGAAGAAGTCCTCTGACGAAGAGATTCGTGATCTTCTCGGTGTGCCTGACGGGTATGCTGTGCTTAATCTGATAGCACTTGGGGGCAAAGGAGAGGATAAACCGGGTTATACAGAATCAGATTATGATTATGGGAAGGTACATTATGAGATGTACTGATAAGAACGGGATAAGGTAAGGAGATATGAAAAAATGATAAATATATTATACGAAGAGGAGAATTGGTATGTATGAGGTAAAGATAAGGGTTGAAGATGAATCAGAGCTTTATCATTCATTTGACCCGGAGCAGCAGCTCATAAATGGTGATGTCATTGATTACATATTGGAAAAAATCAGGGAAAAGGATATTCACGACAAGCTGTCCATTCATATAATCTGTCAGAATGAGGTGAATATAGAAAATGTAAGGAATGCATTTGCGCAGTATATAAGAAGCAACAAAACAGCATTAAAAAAGGAGCAAAAACGTAATAATATCAAACAGCTCTGGATGTTTGTGATTGGAGTTATCGCTATTTCATTGAGTCTCATGTTAAGCGGTCATGTGCCGGAGCTTTTGTCGGAGATCGTCTCTACTGTGGGTGCTTTTTCCCTGTGGGAGGCAGCGAGTATATGGATTGTTGAGAATCCTGTGATAAGGTTGAAAAAGGCGAGGCTTCGTATATTGTCTAATACAGAGGTATCGGTGTCGAACGGGGGAAAGTAGTTCTCATCGGCAAAGATTTTAATTCTCTTTTTTGTTAGTATGCTCCGGTAACTCATTTTGTTTCTTTAGGACTTTCTTTTTTCAAAGTATCCTTGTAATCATCCGATTAGCTCTCCATGGAAGAGTTGTTATCGGTGGAATTGTCTTCCGGGAAAGTGTCGTTATCAGCGGAATTGTCTTCCGGGAAAGTGTCGTTATCGGCGGAATTGTCTTCTAAGGAAGTGTTGTTATCAGCGGAATTGTCTTCTAAGGAAGTGTCGTTATCAGTCGAATTGTCTTCCAAGGCAGGAGTGTCACCAGCCGATTTGTTATCACGGGCAGCCTTGATCTCGGCACGTTTATTTTCAATAGCGGATTTTCCATCCGCCTTTTTCTTCTCCCATGCAGCTTTATTTTCAGCCTTTTTGTTCTCCCATGCCTGCTCACGTTCCCTTTTCTTTTCCTGTTTCTTGAACTTAGCCTCTCTTAGCTGGACGTCTTTAAGTGCGGTCTTTTCCATTTCCGCGATGTAGCGGTCAGCTTTTTTCACGTTCTTTCTATCTTTCTTGTAAGGGTCGTATAAGAAATATGAGGACACGCTAAGCAGCAGTACAGCCATTCCTGCTACAATGCAGATTGGCAAAATGGTTTCATACTGGGAATATCCTAATTCAAAGCATACAAAAAGAACAAGCATGATTGGGAACAGGAGCAGATATACTATATGGGTAATCGTCTCGATGAGCGGTATCCTAAGACGTCTGGTTGTCAAAAGCGATGCCTGCAATGCCGTGTAGAATGCCATGAAAAGACAGATCTGTGATCCAAAGCCATGCAGTACTCCGCAAAGAATTACCAGTACAGTGGATAGGAATAGCAGTGAAAATGCGGCACCCTGATAAAGAGCATTAGATCTCTCCTCCATGCCCTGTACTTTGTCATTACTTATCCCATGCATCTGGTAGACCTCGGTTCTGATTCTGTGCTCGAATTCGGCATTAACACTCTTTTCTTCTCTGGAATATTCCAGATTGTCATTAACCTCCTGAAGCACATTGTTGAGATATTCCAGCTCCACCTGAATGCGCTTTGCCCGTTCCTCCTCAGCCTGACGCTGCTTGATAGATTCCTCCTCCAATGCACGAACCTTGCTGATTCTGGGATTCTTTACCTGCATCGCCATCGCGTCGGGAAGTTCGTTGGAGGTAGGTGTTGTATTATCATTAATTTCCATTAATTCTGTACTCATGGCTGCTTCTCCATTCTTTAGATTTTCATTTATTTTGATTTTATAAGTATAACTATTTTTGTAAAAGTGTTGTATCGGTTATTGCTACAGATGCAACGATTTTATTATAGATAGAGGGATAATCTGTGTCAATATGGATATCATCAGGTGTGACAAAAACAGACTGTTTTGTAACGGTAAAAGACATAACGGATTATATTTTAATGCCTGAAGAACCGTAGACGCATATCGCTCAGGCATTTAGGATCGTTTATTGACTCTGCAAATGTTGTAATGATGTTCTCAATATGCAAGAATCTGCTGCATGATCAGGTCTACGATATCCTGTGGAGATTCACGGTTTTCTTTGTTGATCCAGACCTTTATGACCTGATACATTCCATAGGCAAGAAAGTGAAATTGATATTCTCTTTCCGCTTGGGAGGCACTCTCTCCGATATATTGAGAGATCGTGTCCTGAATACAAGGCAGAGCAAATATTTTTTCGGGGAACATCGGATCGACATTATTGTTGAACAGAATACGGACAAGCTCGTAATTATCATCTATACATTTGCAGGTCTCATAAAATGAACGCTCAGGGCGGGACGGGTATTTTGCAATTGAATCAGTCACGGTCTCAATGAGGTCATCCTCCATTTCTTTCAGCAGGTCAAACTGGCTGCCGTAATATTTATAGAAGGTCGAACGGTTGATCTCTGCGGTGTCGCACAATTCCCGGATGGAAATGCTGTATATGTTCTGCTCATTGAGAAGCCTGACAAGAGCATCCTTTAACAATGTTTTCGTTAGCCTTATTCTTTGATTCTCACCCATAATAACATCCCTTCCTGACGACAGATATTATTGATTTGCTATAAAAACAACAGATTTTCCAAAAATGTTGTTTTCGGAACATATTGAAATCGTTTGTTGGTTGTGAAATCAACATGTGTCTATTATGATAAAAAAAGGGTGAAATGTCAAGTAGTCCAATAATAATTAGAGGTGTATGTAAAATGAAGAAAATATCTGATTTGATCGTGGAAAAACGATATGTGTTTATAGTGTTCATGCTTGCAGCAGCAGTGATATCTGCTATGCTGATACCTAAGCTTGAGGTAAACCGTGATATGACAAAATATCTGCCCGATGACTCCAATATGAAAGCGGGTATGGATATTATGTCCGATGAGTTTCCTGATACAGAAAGCTACCAAACGATACGTGTCATGTTTGATGATCTGACTGCTGCACAAGAGACGGAAATATTAGAAAAGCTTGAAGCGCTGTCCAATGTAGACAGTGTGTCCTATGATGCCGAGAGCAGCGATTATCACAAGGACAATCATACGCTGTACATTCTGAACACAGAATACGATTATGACTCGCCGGAGGAATTGGCAATCGAATCCGCATTGGATGCAGAATTTCCTGATGCTGAGATGATCTGGAGCAATGACAACGAGGCGACATCAAGTCTTTCTCCTTTCCTCATCACGCTTGCGCTAATGGTACTGATGATCATTTTGTTTGTCATGTGCGGTTCGTGGATTGAACCGTTCCTGTTCCTTGCGGTAATCGGCGTGGCTGTCCTTATCAATATGGGAACCAATCTTATCATGGGAAGCGTTTCCTATATCACGTTCTCCATTGCTTCGATCCTTCAGCTTATCCTCTCTATGGACTATTCCATTATCTTAATCAATCGTTACCGGCAGGAAAAAGAGCATACTGATAATTCCATTGAAGCAATGAAAGCGGCACTGACACACGCATTTCCCTCTGTTGCATCCAGTGCAATGACAACAGTTGTCGGCTTACTTATGCTTGTATTCATGAGCTTCAAGATAGGTATGGATCTGGGAATTGTTCTGGCAAAGGGCGTATTTATCAGTATGCTGTGTGTGATAACGATGATGCCGGGTGTAATCCTTATATTTGATAAGCTGATACGGAAAACAGCAAAAAAAGAACTGCATATTCCGATGAAGTGGGCGGCAAAATTCAGTTATAGCTCGCGTATATTAATGGGTGTTGCATTTGTCCTGTTCTTCGGTGCAGTATGCTTCCTCCAGAACAAAACGGAAATTGCATATACACTGCAAAGAGAGGATAAGATTGCAGAGATATTCCCACAGGAGAATACGCTGGTGGTTCTGTATGAAAATAAGGATGAGGATAAACTCATGGATATCGCTGATGACCTTGAAAATGACAGTCATATCAAATCAGTCATGAGCTATTATACACAGCTCTCCAAACCATATACCGCTTATGAAATGATGGATAAACTGTCCGATATGAATACGGATATGACTCTCGATAAAAGCATGATAGATATGCTTTACTATTCCCATTATTCTGAGGATAGTGAGATTAAGCTTACAGCAGGTGAATTTCTGAGTTTTCTTTCAAATGATGTATTACAAAACGATGCGTTCTCAGGCTTCATAGATGATACTATGAAAGAGAGTTTTGCGATGCTTAAAGGTTTTTCCGATCCCGCTGAGTTGTCAAATCCAAAGACAGCGGCAGAGATTGCGGGATTTTTAGGTATGGACGCAGAACTGGTAAGTCAGCTTTTTATGTATTACAGTATGACGCAGAGCACCGATGCATCTGATAATAAAATCACTTTAACCGATTTCATTGCATTTGTGGATGATGTAGTCTTATCAGATCCTGCGCTTAGTACACAGTTCGATGACGATACGGTGTATCAGCTAAAGTCCGCAAGGGCAGTCATTGATACGGTGGTTTCCGAAAAGGAATTTTCCGCTGAAGAAATGTACGGCTTGTTTGGTGGAATGAGTGAGAAGCTGAACGTCGATACAATGAATATGATATACTTATTATACGGTGGAACCAAGAAGGGCGATCCCTCATGGACAATGTCTCTTGAAGAACTGTTTTATGATATTACAAGTGCGGTAGAGAGTGGTTCCTCTTATGCTGCTTTCCTTGATGAGGAAATGCAGGAAAAACTCAGTGAAGCAAAAACTTCTCTTGAAGACGGAAAGGCGCAGCTTGTATCCGAGAACTATTCCCGCATGATCGTCCAATCTGACTATGACGAAGAATCGCAGGAAACGACGGCATTTTATGATAAGCTTACTGCAAAACTTGACAGTGAGCTTGACGGAAATTACTACCTGATAGGCAATTCGGCGATGAATTATGAAATGAAACAGAGCTTTCACAAAGAACTGCTCTTTATTACTTTGCTGACGGCGGTTGCAATCTTCCTGATCGTTGCAGTGACCTTCCGTTCCGTTGTGATACCATTTATTCTTGTTGTCTTGGTACAGGGAGGTGTCTATGCCACGGTCTCTTTGATCGGTCTTAGAGGTGACAGCATCTTTTATCTTGCCCTGTTGATCGTTGAGTGTATCCTGATGGGAGCGACAATCGACTATGGTATTCTGTATACAAATTATTACCGGGAAGCAAGGGAAACCATGCCGATACAGGAATCCCTGCATACCGCATACGAGGGCGCAACACATACAATTCTTACATCCGGTCTGATATTAATTCTTGTGACAGCGATACTCGGCAGATTATTTGCAGACCCGACCGTCAGGGCAATCGTCAGCACGATCTCGATGGGTTCGCTGTGCGCAGTACTGCTCATTCTGTTTGTGCTGCCCGGACTGCTTGCAATCTGCGATAAACTTGTTGTAAAAAGATAATGCCTGTGTTATATATTAATCTACCTATCCGATTCCTGAAGCGGATGGGGCACTGGAACAGATATGCAGCATATTAAAGGAGTGAGATGCTATGTCAAAAGCGATTATAATTGATGAAGAAAAATGTATCGGATGTTCTCTTTGTATAAATGACTGTCCGAATTCTTACCTCTATCTGGAAAATAAGAAGGCACATACACATGAGTCGGGCTGTATAGAATGCGGGCACTGTTATGCCATCTGTCCGCAGGGCGCTGTTCGCATGGGAAATTATGACTGCATGGATGAGGCTGTCATTCCCATGACTGAACTTGACAGCGATATACTGCTTCAGGCGATGCGAAGCAGGCGGTCGATTCGTCATTTTACAAAACAGCCTGTGGAAAAAGAAAAACTTCGGAAAATCCTTGAAGCGGGACGGTATAGTCCCACCGGAGGAAATGCACAGAATGTTTCCTATACAATACTTGGAAGCAGACAGAAAATAGCGGAGGAAATCTGTGTCAGGCTGTTTCGGCAAGGGCAGAAGATTGGTTCTCCGTTTGTCAGATTTTTGAAAAGAGTAAGGATCACGGATGATTTCTTTTTCAAGGGGGCACCGCTGGTAATTGTTATATCAGGTAAAAACAAGGTCAACGCTTCTTTGGCCGCTGCTTATATGGAGATTATGGCAGAGAGCCTGGGGCTGGGAGTTCTGTACAGTGGTTTCTTTGTGGTATGCGCGAGGCTCAGCAGGAAACTCAGAAAACTCATCGAATTGCCAAGGGGGGAAGAAGTCATCACCTGTCTCATTATCGGATATCCGGCGGTAAAATATCAGAGAATCGTACCGCGCAAGGCTTTGAAGGCGAAGAAGCTATAGCAATGAAGCGCTATCTAAAGGCCTGACTATTAGTAGGGAACGAAAAGTTCGGTTTGCATACCCAAATAAGTGCAGACCGGACTTTTATTATTAATAGGCAGATTAATTCACAAAATATTATGAAATGGTAGACAAAATATGTTAAAAGTTATACAGTAATTATATATATAACTAAGGAGTTAATAATTATGAAAATGACGGCTGCATTATATGAGGATATCTTGAATACGGCACAGGATTGTATTTTCTGGAAGGACAAGGAGCGAAGGTTCGTTGGGGCGAATCGGGCATTTCTTGATTTCTATGGCTTTGAAACGGCAGATGTACTTATTGGAAGGACAGATGAGGATATGGGCTGGCACAATGATCCGGAACCCTTTAAGCAGGATGAATTGCGCGTTCTTGCAGGTGAGAGTACATATAAGGTGCAGGGAAAATGCATGGTAAAGGGAGAGGAGAGGGATATCATTGCCTCGAAACGTCCGTTATATGAGGGGGATAAGATTGTAGGCTTGGTGGGAAGCTTCCGGGATGTGACGGAGGTATTAAGGAAGGCATCAGAACTATCTAAGGCACAACGGCTATATTCCAGAGAGCAGCTGCAAGGGTATGACTACTTTGACAGACTGCTTGATGAAATGGGATTGGAAGGTATACTTGATCCACTTACCGATGTCATCTCCCGCGCGTATATCCTTGATTTTGCCAATTATCTGATATCTGCCGGGATACCATTTTCATTTACCATATTAGATCTGGATAATTTCAAGTATATCAATGACACCTACGGTCATCACGCGGGAGATGCAGTTCTGATGGACATATCTAAGGGACTGGCGGCATTTACCGAGGGATATGGTGTGGTAGGAAGGTTTGGGGGAGATGAGCTTCTGATAATTAATCTCCGTGACATAACATACAGCGAAAGAGAGAGCTTCTTTGAGAGGATGTATAGAATTGATAAGCTTCTTCGGAAAAATGTCGTGGTGGACGGTGAGACTCTGTTCGTTACCGGGACTTCGGGTTGTGCTGCCTATCCTGAGAATGCTAAGGACTATGATACTCTGTTCGCACTGATGGATAAGCTGTTGTACCAAGGGAAGAACCGGGGAAGAAACTGCTATGTCAACTATGACGAGAAGCTGCATAAGGATATAGAAATCAAGAAGACTGCAAGACATGGAATATATACCAGCATGCATAATATAATATTGCAGCTTGACCGGGTGCATGGCTTTGAGAGTAAGCTTAAGTCAGTAATGCTATTTCTCATGGAGGAGTTTCACATTAATGAGGTATATTATGTGGGAAGGAATGGAAGAATGCACTCTGTTTCGGATACGGACGTGAATGAATATGTAGGAGATATCAGCTCTTTAGTGGATGATGAAGTGTATCTGGATAATGAATTCACAAAGATCGAGAAATCATATCCGGAATTATACAAGGTGCTAAAGAAACATGATATCCTTTCGGTAATGATAGTGCGTATCGGTGTGGAAATGGAGACAGATGGTTTTCTGATCTGTGCGGAGCACCGAAAGGGAAGGATCTGGCAGGAGGATGAATGCGCCATTATGTATTTCCTTTCGAGATACTTTACGGCATATATCCGTTTTTCCGGGGATGAGATATAGCTGGATGTAATCTGCCTGTAGGTATCTGAATGGAAATATCAATACAGAATGCACTGTACCGGTGGCTGTATGTCATACTTGATGAGATGTACGGATATGAACCTTAAGGTAATGGGAAAAAGAATTGAATAAAAATACGATGTTTGTGTACATCACTACAGTGATAGATGATTATTGAGGAATGCGATGGGAGTATTTTGGATATGCGAAAGCGAAATATTTTGCGGAGAATTTGTGAGCGTTGGTAGTATTAAATGATAGAATGTGCTATATTATATTACAGATTTATTTGCATAGCAGAGGCAGGTGTGATTGATGGGGACATTTAATACAACAGGACTTTGTGTTCCTGAAGAAGATTATATGGTGGATATAACTGACAGATTGAATATTATAATAGAATAAACAAAAAGTAATTAATATGGAGAAAAATACGATGGTTCGAATGAGAAGATTAAGAGTAAATGAAACTATGCGCCGTCTTGTAAGAGAAACATCAGTAAGTGTTGATGATCTGGTGTATCCGGTGTTTGTGGCAGAGGGAGATAATGTTAAGTCGCCGGTTGAGTCGATGCCGGGGATATTCCAGTGGTCGATTGACAGGTTTGATGAGGAGCTTGACAGGATAATTAAGTCCGGTATTCCCGCAATCCTTATCTTCGGAATTCCCGATAAGAAGGACGAGCTTGGAAGTGAGGCTTACAATGATGATGGAATCATACAAAGAGCTATAAGACATATTAAAGAACGTGCACCTGAGCTTCTTGTAATAGCCGATGTATGTCTGTGCGAATACACTTCCCATGGACATTGCGGTGTTATACATGACCATGAGGTGGTAAATGATGATACACTTCCGCTGCTTGCTAAGATGGCGGTGAGCGTGGCAAGGGCAGGAGCCGATATAATCGCTCCTTCTGACATGATGGATGGAAGAGTTGAATATATTCGAAGGGCTTTGGATGAGAACGGATTTCAGAACAGGATGATAATGGCATACAGTGCCAAATTCGCATCTGCATATTATGGACCATTTAGGGAGGCGGCTCATTCAGCCCCTGCATTCGGTGACAGAAAGACATACCAGATGGATCCGTCGAATGGAAAAGAAGCAGTAAGAGAATGCGGTAATGATATCGAGGAGGGGGCTGATATTATAATGGTGAAGCCTGCTCTGGCATATCTTGATGTACTTAAGGAGGTATCGCTGCGCACAGATTATCCGCTGGCAGTCTATAATGTAAGTGGTGAGTATTCGATGGTAAAAGCGGCTGCGGCAAAGGGCTGGATTGATGAGAAGCGTATCGTTATGGAGAACTTGACAGCCATGAAGCGAGCCGGGGCAAAGATCATAATAACCTATCATGCCTTGGATGTGGCAGGGTGGCTTTCTGAGAAATTATCTTGAATGACTATAGTTATATATTAATGTTGTTTTTAATAAGTAGGTTAAAAGATAGCTCTTATAAATTAGATAAAAAAGTAATACCATTGTTTGGATTTAAAGTATGAGCATAAATGAAATGGTATGAATCATGATGAGAATAATATAGTTTGAAATCAAGATGGAATCAGGGAGATGACGGCAGCATGAAATCAGATATTTTATATGAACAATCAAAACAGTTAATGCCAGGTGGTGTCAACAGTCCGGTGCGCGCATTTAAAAGTGTGGGGCGTAATCCGGTATTTATTGATCACGCAAAGGGTTCAAGGATATATGATGTGGATGGAAATGAATATATTGATTATGTCTGCTCATGGGGACCGATGATTCTGGGACATGCAGATGACAGGGTGATCAAAGCAGTTCAAAGTGCATGTGAGAATGGTCTTTCATTCGGAGCACCTACTGAAAAGGAAGCTGTTCTTGCAGAATTGATAAAGAAATGTGTGCCATCTATGGAACGGATTAGACTCGTAAATTCCGGTACGGAAGCGGTTATGAGTGCAATCCGTGTGGCTAGGGGATATACGGGAAGAGACAAGATTATCAAATTCCGTGGATGCTATCACGGGCATTCCGATGGATTGCTTGTAAAGGCAGGCTCCGGTGCACTTACTCAGTCTGTGCCGGATAGTGCGGGAGTGCCGGTAGACTATACAAAAAATACATTGGTTGCCGAGTACAATGATCCTGATTCGGTAAGCTGGCTGTTTGAGGAAAACAAAGGGGAGATTGCCTGTGTGATCGTGGAGCCTGTCTCAGCTAATATGGGAGTGGTTCCTCCTGAGGATGGATTTCTTGAATTTCTAAGGGAAATAACCAAGGATAACGGTGCGTTGCTTATTTTTGATGAGGTAATCACGGGCTTTCGCCTGGCATTAGGCGGGGCACAGGAATACTATGGTGTGACACCGGATATTACTACCTTTGGCAAAATTGTTGGCGGCGGTATGCCACTTGCGGTATATGGCGGAAGAAAGGATATTATGGATATGGTGGCACCGGAAGGGCCTGTATATCAGGCGGGAACTCTTTCAGGTAATCCCATTGCAACCACGGCGGGAATAGAGACGCTTAGGATTCTGATAGAAGAAAATGAGAATGGATTATATGAGGCACTTGGTGAAAAGGGAAAGCTTCTCGCAGATGCATATAAGAATGTATTCGGTGATTCCGTGTGGGTTAATCAGACAGGCTCGCTGCTTTCTGTATTCTTCACATCAGAACCGGTGATAGATTATGAGTCTGCTGTTGCCTCTGATACGAAAAGGTATGCGGAATATTTCAATGCCATGCTGGAGAAGGGAATATATCTTGCACCGTCACAGTTCGAGGCGATGTTCGTGTCTGCGGCACATAGCGATGAGGATATTAAGAACACCATTGACGCAGTCAATATGATTGTACATTTATAAAAAAATGATAATAAAGCAGAATACAGAAGATTCAGTATATTATCGAATTAACATCTGGCATGTAGACAGATATAATTGCCGCAATCAAGATATCTTTAATTTTGTGAAAACGTATTCAAATAATCTATAATACATATTGACAATCCAGGGTAAAAGGGATAAGATACCCATTGAAGACACAGACGATGTCTGTGTCATTACTTTTTCTATATAAACATATTAAACAGATAGGAATAAGGGATATATTATGTATAATTATTAAATAATTGATGCATGAGGGTAAAAATGAATAAAGAATTGGAAATCAAACAATTGAAAACAGATGTATTGGTCTTAGGTGGAGGAACTGCGGGATGTTATGCGGCACTGACTATTGCAAGAAATTCGGATATCAATGTGCTGGTTGTTGAGAAGGCGGATATAAGAAGAAGCGGATGTCTTGCAGCGGGAGTGAATGCGTTAAACGCATACATAACAAAGGGACATGTACCTCAGGACTATGTGGATTACGCCACTAAGGATGCTGCGGGAATCGTACGTAATGATCTGCTCCTTACGGCAGCGGAGGAGTTCAACAATGTTACTCACGATCTTGAACAGCTTGGACTTGTCATTTTGAAGGATGAGAACGGCGAATATGTTGCAAGAGGAAACAGAAATATTAAGATAAACGGTGAGAATATCAAGCCTATTCTTGCGGATGCAGTGAAGGAGCAGGAGCAGATAGAGGTGCTTAATCACGTTAATATAACCGAGCTTCTTGTGGAGGGTAATAGGATATATGGTGCAGTTGGATTCTCGGTAAGAGAAGAGATAGCGTATGTGATATATGCACCGAAGGTACTGGTTGCCACTGGTGGAGCAGCGGGATTATACAGGCCGAATAATCCGGGATTTTCAAGACACAAGATGTGGTATCCCCCATTTAATACCGGTGCAGGCTTTGCCATGGGAATAGAGAAGGGCGCAGAGATGACGACCTTTGAAATGAGGTTCATAGCACTTAGGTGTAAGGATACGATCGCACCTACGGGAACTCTGGCACAGGGTGTAGGGGCTAAGCAGATCAACTCGAAGGGTGATATCTACGAGACAAAATACGGAATTACTACCAGTGAGAGAGTGTATGGCACTGTGTGTGAGAATGTAGAGGGACGTGGACCATGCTATTTAAAGACAACGGATATCAGTGAAGAACAGTCTGAGGATCTGTTAAAGGCATATCTTAACATGGCGCCAAGCCAGACGCTCAAATGGATAGAGAGTGGCAGGCTTCCCCATGAACAGGATGTGGAGATTGAGGGTACAGAGCCTTACATAGTGGGCGGTCATACCGCCAGTGGATACTGGGTGGACACTAATAGACAGACTACCATATCAGGTTTGTATGCTGCGGGTGATGTGGCGGGTGGATGTCCTCAAAAATATGTGACAGGAGCATTGGCAGAGGGCAAGATTGCTGCTTTGGCAATATTGAAAACGTTTTCGGAGAATGAATCAGATAATGCGAAAATGAAAGATGAAATGGATGGAGTCACCGCAGATAATATTAAATATTCGTCTGAGACAGAATTCTCATCAGATGCATTGCCACATAGTATTACGGCTCAGGCAAAGCAGGCACTTTCCGGTTACGAACATATTCTTGGAGCAGAACAATCCGAGTATTCTGTGGAGGATCTGGAGGAGGCAATGCAGAAGGTTATGGATGAATATGCCGGAGGAATTGCCACTAACTACAGATACAATGAAAAGCAGCTTGCTCTTGCAAAAGAAAAGATAGAACAGCTTATACTGTTATCGGAGAAGCTGAAGGCAGATTCCATGCATGAACTATTATTTGCGTACGAACTTAAGGAGCGTCTTGTGGTTTGCAAATCAGTAATTGCACATCTCATGGGCAGAAAGGAGACCAGATGGCATTCATTTAATGAGAATCTGGACTATCCCGAAGAGGATCCTGCATTTTACGGGTATGTGAATTCCCGCCTTGAGGGCAGAGAGCTTAAGATGATCTTCCGCCCGCTTGTTACAGGTGAGCGATACGAGCATTCAGTTTGCTAGGGTAAGTTGTAGGCGAAGAAGGCGGATGAAGGGCGTTTGTGCCGGTTATCAAGCAACTGTTATGGCAAAGCAAAATTAAGATTATGCAATTATATTAAGAAAGGAACTGTTTTATGAGTGTGCGAGTCAACAAAGAAAAGTGTATAGGCTGTGGTAAATGTACGGATGTATGTCCCGGAAACCTGTTTGCACTGTCAGAGGGAAAAGCACTCATGTGTTATCCGAAGGACTGCTGGGGCTGTGTGTCATGCGTGAAGGAGTGTCCGGTGGGCGCTATAGAGTTCTTCTTAGGTGCTGATGTGGGCGGTAACGGGAGCGTCATGACGGTCAAGGAAGAACCAGGAGTATTGCACTGGAGGATTGAAAAGCCTGATCATACTGTCACGGAAATTAATATTGACCGGCGCAGCTCGAACCGATACTGAAATAGATATTTAATTAAGGATAACTTATGATTGTATTAAAACAGCATCTATACAATAAGCGGCCAGAGGGCAGGGATTGTAGTGAAAGGGAAAGATGCCTTATGATGTCGAGGAGCTGATTGCATTGATGCGGAACTATAAATAGGAGACGAGGGTATGAGTAAGTTAACACATTTAGACGAATTGGAAGCAGAAGCAATCTACATAATAAGAGAGGTGGCAGCGGAATGTGAAAAGCCCGTAATGCTTTATTCCATAGGAAAGGACAGCTCGGTAATGCTGCACCTTGCAATGAAGGCATTTTATCCGGAAAAGCCGCCGTTTCCGTTCTTACATGTGAATACCACATGGAAGTTCAGGGAGATGATCGAGTTCCGTGATAAGACCGCAAAGGAGCTTGGAATTGAGATGTTAGAGTATATCAATGAAGATGGAGTGAAGCAGGGAATCAATCCCTTTGATCATGGTTCCTCCTATACAGACATCATGAAGACGCAGGCACTTAAGCAGGCATTGGATAAATATGGCTTTACAGCTGCATTTGGCGGAGGAAGAAGGGATGAGGAGAAATCCCGTGCCAAGGAGAGGATTTTTTCCTTCAGAAATGCACAGCATGCGTGGGATCCGAAGAATCAAAGACCGGAGATGTGGAAATTATACAATACTGAGATATATAAGGGGGAGAGCATAAGAGTATTCCCTATTTCCAACTGGACGGAAAAGGATATATGGCAGTACATCAAGCAGGAGAATATTCCTATCGTGCCGCTATACTTTGCAGACAGGAGACCTGTGGTATATAGAGACGGTAATATCATTATGGTGGATGATGACCGTATGAGGTTAGAGGAGGGCGAAGAACCCGAGATGAAAATGGTTCGGTTCAGGACGCTTGGCTGCTATCCGTTATCAGGCGGTGTGGAGTCAACAGCCACGACATTGGATGAGATCATTGAGGAGACTCTTTCCTCTGTGGAATCTGAGAGAACGAGCCGTGTGATTGATTCCGACGGTGGAGCGGCGAGCATGGAAAAAAGAAAGAGAGAGGGGTATTTCTAAAATGAGTGGTTTGTTAAAATTCATTACCTGTGGAAGTGTGGATGACGGAAAATCCACATTGATTGGACATATCCTTTATGATTCAAAGCTATTGTTTGCTGATCAGGAAGAGGCGCTGGTGCTTGACAGTAAGGTAGGCTCCAGAGGAGGAGAGATTGATTATTCCCTGCTTCTTGACGGACTAATGGCAGAGCGCGAACAGGGAATTACCATAGATGTGGCATACAGATATTTTACAACGGATAACAGAAGCTTTATTGTGGCTGATACGCCCGGACATGAGGAGTATACAAGAAACATGGCGGTGGGTGCATCATTTGCACAGCTTGCGGTGGTGATGGTGGATGCAAAGTCCGGTGTGCTGGTGCAGACCAGACGCCATGCCAGAATATGTGCCCTTATGGGAATAAGGTATTTTGTGTTTGCAGTCAACAAGATGGATCTTGTGGATTACTCTAAGGATCGATTCCATGAGATTGAAAATGATATAAGGGAACTTGCTGAATCACTTGGTTTGTACAGTGTCAAGATTATACCCATATCCGCAACAGAAGGCGATAATGTGACAGTGAAGTCTGAAAATATGAAATGGTATGACGGGGAAACTCTTCTTGCTTATCTTGAACATGTTGATGTGACAGAGGCGGCGAGTGGTACAGGTTTCTATCTTCCGGTTCAGAGAGTATGTCGTCCGACTCATGAATTTAGAGGATTTCAGGGACAGATAGAAAGTGGAAGCGTTACAGTGGGACAGAAGATATACACATTGCCAAGTAATGAGACTGCCACTGTTAAAAGCATTCTTGTGGGAGACAAAGAAGCTGATGAGGCATCAGTGGGTCGTGCGGTAACGATTACTCTTGACAGAGAGGTGGATGTCAGCCGAGGCTGTGTACTTTCTGACAGTGATACTCTTCCCGTAGCCCACAATATAACAGCTTCACTTCTATGGATGGAGGATGATAAGCTTACACTTGGCAAGGAGTATCTGGTTAAACTGGGAACTAAGAAGGTTGCGGGTGTACTTAAGGAGATACTATATAAGATTGATGTCAATTCAGGTGAACATTTGGGTGCGGAATCAATAGAAAAAAATGAGATTGCAGTATGCAAGCTTGCTTTGACTGAGAAAATCGTGGTGGATACCTTCGCCAACAATAAGACTCTTGGTGAATTGATATTGATAGACCGTGTAAGTCATATGACAGCAGCTTGTGGGGTCGTTGCCAATGTGGACACCTCGGATGAGGCTCCTTATTTTGAGAAGGATGATATACGTACAGGTGGATATATATTTGAGGAATTCTATTTCAATCTTGACAATGCGTCCCTGTCAAAATCAGCAGCGGATGTAAAGACCTATCGGGTTGGAGATTCCGTTCCGGTGGAGGGAGATTCCTTTAAGTATCCTGATTACTTTGATATTATTGCGTTGGATGATGCTGCTGCAATTCTCATACGTGATCAGAAGGTATTCGATATCATTCCTTTATCAGAGTACAGATATCAGGGACTTCCTGTGCTTGACGAGAAGGGCTTTGCCCTTAAGATTCACGGAGCATCAGATATGAAAGAGCTTCTTATGGAATACAGTGAGACAGATTCGGACAAGAAACAGGAATTCCACAATAAATGGTTCAAGTTTGAAACCTATAGAAGAATAGTCTGTACGGATAATTTCTGGATGATATAATGAGCAAAAGTGTTTTTCTTGTGCTTGTGCAAAAGAAAAACACTTTTGCGGCGCACAATGTCCGGGGAACATTGGTGCTGTGCCGACCGAAATGGAATGAAGATGTCCACACGGAGCCGACAGGCGACGTGATATAATAATATAACAATCTGCTGCGGTTAAGAGCGTGAGGTGAGCTATGTCGATTAAAAAAATTGCAGCCAAGGTGGGAGTGTCACCCGCAACAGTATCCAGAGTTCTAAACAACCCTGATTACCGCTGTTCAAAGCCGGGGCTTAGAGATCAGATATGGAAGGCGGCTATTGAGCTTGATTACACACCTAATGTTGCTGCAAGAAACTTAAAGCTGGGAGTAAACTCGGAAGATAATAAAATAATGTATATCAATGTTCTTATGACGAGAACAGATACCAATAAGACCGATCCGTTCTTTTCCGAGATATTGCATGTGATAGAGACGGAGATTCACAAAAACGGATGTATATTATCTAATCTGTGGTATCGGTCGCTTTTTTCCAATGATGCCAGATGCGAGACGGAAAATATAGACCGGGTGATATCTGATATGTATGGAGAGACAGACGATAAATCGGACGGTCTGATCATCTTAGGTAGATGTAACAAAAAGGCAATAGAAAAATTCTGCAAGGTGTTCGGAAATGTTATAACAGTCAATCGAAATTCCTCCGATTATGCAGTGGACGAGGTGTTGTGTGACGGCCGGAAGATAGCATCTATGGCGGTGGATTATCTGTACTCCCTTGGACATAGGAAGATTGGATATGTGGGAGAGTGTAAAAGTGAGGTTCGTTATTCAGGGTATGTAGAAACATTGAACAGTCACGGCTTAGAGCCTATGCCTGAGTATGTTATAGCCACAAAACAGACGGAGGCGGATGGGTATGACAGTATGTTAAAGTTTCTCCAGTCAGATGATTGTCCGACAGGAATCTACTGTGCCAATGATATTACGGCAATCGGTATGCTGAAATGTCTCCAGAAATTCAAGAATCATTATCCGAGACCATCTATTATCGCCAGCGATGATATTGAGGAGGCACAGTTTTCAAAACCGATGCTGACAACAGTGAGGGTTCCGAGAGATGAGATGGGAAGGTTTGCTGTAAAACTGCTGCTCGACCGTATACGGGGTGGACATAGCAGTGTTGTACGTATGGAGATGGAGAGCAGACTGATGATCAGGGAAAGCTGTCAGAATGTGGCTGAGAGTATATGGAGCGATTATATTATATAGGGATATATCGTACAGATATCATGCAGCTATTACACATATAGATGTAACATGTAATTATATTAATATATAGATATGTAAAGGGTTTGGTAATGATACCGAACCCCTTTTTTTGATTCAGCCGGATTGTTAATGTCTATATTATGTTATTGATAAAATCCTTTAATTAGGTGTGTTTACAGCTCTGAATACGTTTTCATAAAATTTCTCAAATGCAGCATCGAACAAGCATTAAAACACAGTAAAAATACAGGGTTTATGCATAAAATTGCATGGTTTGATGTGTGCATTGAAAACGATTTCGTTTTTTTGTGTTGAAGAATGAACTTGAAATGAGTATTGTGTTATAAAACAATACATCACAGGAAAGGATGATATGACATGAAAAGAAATCTGTCTGCAGGTGGGATTATAGAATGCAGGTGGCAAGATTGAGGTAATTGCGTATAATCTTGAATGTTGATCTTATGAAGGATTATGGAAAACATCTAGATATAAAGAGGAGGAATTAATTATGAAGAAAAAAATATCAGTATTATTACTTACAGCATTGACCGCATTTTCGTTGGCGGCATGTGGAGGCAGTTCAGAAGGCGGCGATACGGCAGGTTCAGGAGATGCACTTGAGATTACCAACGTGTCCTATGATCCCACAAGAGAGTTATATGTAGCTTATAATGAAGCATTTAAGGAACATTATAAAGAGGAGACAGGACAGGATGTGGAGATAGTTCAGTCTCATGGTGGTTCAGGTAAGCAGGCAAGATCAGTTGTCGAGGGTGCCGATGCGGATGTGGTAACACTTGCATTGGAGCATGACATAACATTGATAGAAGAGGCAGGTATGATTGATGCGGGATGGCTTAATGAGTTTGAGCTTGATTCTTCACCATACACATCTACTATTGTATTTCTTGTACGTAAGGGTAACGAGAAGAACCTTCAGGATTGGGATGACCTTATCAAGCCTGGTGTTGAGATAATCAACCCTGACCCTAAGAGTTCAGGCGGAGCAATGTGGAATTTCCTTGCAGCATGGCAGTATGCAAAGGAGCAGTACGGAGATGATGAGGATAAGATTAAGGATTTTGTGAGAAGTCTTTACAATAATGTAACGGTAATGGATTCAGGTGCCCGCGGTGCAACAACGACCTTCGTGGAGAACGGACAGGGAGATGTACTCATCGCATGGGAGAATGAAGCGATCGCAACATTAAAGGAGTATCCGGATCAGTATGAACTCATTACACCAAGTGTTAGTATCCTTGCACAGCCAAGTGTAGCCATCGTTGATGAAAATGCTAATAAGAACGGAACACAGGAGCTTGCAAAGGCATATCTTGAATATCTCTATTCAGATGAGGCACAGGAGATAATTGCAGAGAATGGTTATCGTCCTTCTAATGAGGGAGTGCTGAATGCTCATGGGGATACATTTAATCTTGATGTAAAGCTCTGCACCATCAATGATTTCGGCGGATGGAATGCTGCGTATGAAACATATTTCGCAGATGGTGCAATCTTTGACGAGATATATTCACATTAAAATAAAAGATGTGTGGATGTTAATGGATTAGGTTGTGAGTCATAAGTATATATTGGAAATTGCGAAGCTTTGATTATTACATGTATTGTTATTGGGTTGTAATGAAGATGTGATACGGGCTTCGCAGTTATCTGCAAAAAAGGAAGTGATAGCATGGAAGATAATCAGGAAGTAGTAAAAACCGAACTGAATAATAGTGAGGGAGCATCTAACGAAGTTGAAGAGACTTCTAAGAAGCGTAAAACCGGTAAAAAGACAAAGCGTGTTATACCGGGCTTTGGTCTTTCAATGGGAATCGTGCTTGCTATGCTGTCGATAATCATTCTGATTCCGCTTGCATCAGTGCTGGGATATGCATTTCGCTTAAAGCCCTCTGATCTTTCTAAGATATTGTCTGATTCTACAGTACAGTGGGCATTCTTTACTAGTATCTGGACAGCATTTGTTGCGGCAGTTATCAATGTGATTTTCGGTACGATTCTTGCATGGGTTTTAGTGAGATATGATTTTCCGGGAAAGCGTATAATCGATGGTCTTATAGAGGTACCATTTACACTGCCGACTGCGGTGGCAGGTATCACGCTTTCCAAAATGTATTCCACAACGGGCGAGATTGGTAAGCCCTTATCAAAGCTTGGACTTAAGGTGTCATATACACATCTTGGACTTATAGTGGCACTTGTATTCATAGGAATTCCCTTTGTGGTGAGAGCAATTCAGCCTGTGCTTGAGAAGTTTGACAGCCAGTATGAGGAGGCAGCTTATATGCTGGGTGCAACCTCAAGGACAACATTTACGAGAGTAATTCTGCCGGAATTAAGGCCTGCGATGATCACAGGGTTTGGTCTTGCGTTTGCCAGAGGAATAGGAGAATACGGAAGCGTAATCTACATATCCGGCAACAGTGCCAAGGAGCATACGCAGGTGGTATCCTATATCATTATGCAGAAGCTAGAGCGTCTGGATTACAGTGGTGCAACTGCGATTGCCCTGATCATGCTGATCATATCATTCTTATTGCTGCTGTTTATCAATATCGTTCAGGTTCGTCAGTCGAGAAGAACGAACAACATATAAAGGTGTCATGAATATGTTAGATGCTTAAGAGTATGTGTATTGCATATTCAGTCATCCGACCGAAAAGAAAAATGATAAATATCTTATAAGAGGAGTGATGAATTTGAATTGGGTAGAAGAGAATAAGAAAAAAGCAGGGAAGACAAAGGTCATACTTATTATCATCAGCGTATTGTTTGTATTTTTCATGCTGGTGTTCCCGCTTGTATCAGTTATAGCGAATTCGCTTAAGGAGGGCTTTGGCTACTACATACAGAGCTTGAATACAAAGTACGTGAAATCGGCGCTGCTGGTAACACTGCTTGCCACGGTGATCGCCGTTATCGTGAATACCTTCTTTGGTCTGCTGGCAGGATGGCTGCTGACGAAATTCTCGTTTAAGGGAAAGCAGGTGCTTGCCACACTTATAGATATTCCGTTTTCAATCTCACCGGTTATTGCAGGTCTTGCATTTATCATGACCTTTGGACGACTCGGATGGGCTAACCCGATACTTGAGTCGATCAATCAGGCATTGGGTACGGATATCCAGATCGTATTTGCATTGCCGGGAGTTGTGCTGGCAACGATATTCGTTACGTTTCCATTCGTTTCCCGAGAGATAATTCCGGTGCTTAACACACAGGGTAAGGATGAGGAAGAGGCTGCGGCACTGATGGGAGCAGGAGGCTTTACGATCTTTAGGAAGATAACTTTTCCACATATCAAGTGGGCGACCATATACGGTGTTATCCTGTGTACGGCGAGAGCGCTTGGAGAATTTGGCGCGGTTGCGGCTTTGTCAAAGACGAGAGGTAAAACCTTTACCTTGCCGCTGGAGATTGACGCCTTATATCTGGCAGGGTCATCAGATTCGATTACGGCAGCATTTTCCGTATCATCACTGTTGGTTATAATCGCAATTATCGTATTGATATTAAGAAACTTTTTTGAACATAGCGAAAAGGTTAAGGGCGAAAAGAAGGAAGGGTAGGTGTAAGCTATGTATGTTGAGCTTAAAGGAATTAACAAGAATTATGGAGACTATCAGGCAACGAAAGATGCTAATTTCGGTATAGAAAAGGGAAGTCTTGTTGCACTTTTGGGACCTTCGGGAAGTGGAAAGACAACGATTCTAAGAATGATCGCAGGATTGGAGACACCTGATAGCGGAGATATTATTATAGATGGCAAGAGGGTTAATGATATTGCACCGGCGGACAGAGGAATCGGATTTGTGTTCCAGAGCTATGCACTGTTCAGATATATGACGGTGTATGAGAATATCGCCTTCGGATTGGAGCTTAAGAAGGTTCCCAAGGCAAAGATAAAGGAGCGCGTGCAGGAGCTTCTTGAGCTTACAAGCTTGAAGGGCTTAGAGGACAGATATCCGAATCAGTTATCCGGTGGACAGAGGCAGCGTGTTGCCTTTGCGAGAGCGCTGGCACCGAACCCAAGTCTTCTGCTTCTTGACGAGCCGTTTGCGGCTATCGATGCAAAGGTAAGGCAGGAGCTTAGGACATGGCTTAGAAAGATGATATATAAGGTTGGGATTACAAGCATCTTTGTAACCCATGACCAGGATGAGGCAGTGGAGGTTGCAGACCAGATCATTGTAACGAATAAGGGACGTATTGAGCAGATCGGTTCACCCTTGGATATATATAAGAATCCGGAGACACCGTTTGTTACAGAGTTCATCGGACAGTCATCTGTTATCGAGGACTATCACCGCTTCCACGGCTTTGAAAAGGGTAATTATCAGGGTGCGGTCATCAGACCTGAATTTGTGGAAGTTTTCAAGAGAGATAATCGTGAATTCAATAATTATATTGATCTGTCCGAGGAGGGAGAGATCATTGATATTCTCTTCCGCGGAAACAGCTTGGAGCTTACAGTTGATCTGCATGGTGTCATGATCACGGCACATAGGTCGTTAGAGCGAAGAGAGGTCAAGGTAGGTGAGAAGGTCAGGGTGCTGATATACAGACTGTTTGCGTTTGATGAAGACAGGGCATATCTGCTGGAAAATGAGAACCTGAAGGGTAGAAATATTAATATCGATAACCTTGAGTCTTATCTGTATAATGAGGAATATGATTTCTTTGTTATATAATGTTTTCCCTTTTATCAATGTGAGAGAGTCAGGTCACCTGGATGTGGCCTGGCTCTTGTTTGATATGTTTTAAAAATGTAGACAGTAGTGGAATCAGAATGGAGGAAATGATATGGAGGAAGAAATCAGGAGTATAAGCGCTGAGGAGTTTGCGAAGCTTAATTTTAATGAGGTGACATTACTGGATCTCAGGGAACCGGATGAAGTTCTTGTACACGAGATAGAGGGCGCGATCAATGTACCATTTAGCAGGATAGGTACAGATCTGGACAAGGTTCCAAAGGATAAAACAGTATATGTATTCTGCCGTGTGGGTGATTGGAGTGAGGAGGTTACAGAGATACTTACAGACCGAGGATATGATGCGGTTAATTTGATTGGAGGCTTCAAGGCATATAAGGAGCATCTGGAACAGAATGGTTCTGATGCTCTTGTTAAGGCACAGCCAAACGATGAACATTCATCACGGAATGAGAAAGATAATGATGTCAATAGCGAACACTCATCACTGAATGGGAACCGGGATATCGTCAATAGTGGAGCTGTTGTGGATAAGAGTAAGGCGGTGTACATAGATGCGAAGGGAATGAAATGTCCGGGTCCGGTAGTTAAAGTTGCCGATACAATACGCAATTTACAGGATGGGCGGCAGGTGCATGTGGAGGCAACAGAGGATGCGTTTGCATCGGATATTGCGGTGTGGTGTAGCCGTACAGGTAATAAGCTGATCAATCTGGAGGTCAAGGATGGACTTATAGAGGCATGGATTGAGAAGCAGGAAAAACCGGCTGCTGTTACTCATGGAGTGGAGCTTCCTAATGATAAGACATTCGTTGTATTTTCAGGAGACCTTGACAAGACTATTGCTGCATTTATCATGGCAAACGGAGCGGCTGCCATGGGTAGACAGGTTACAATATTCTTTACCTTCTGGGGATTGAATATTCTCAGGAAGCCTAAGCGTGTACGGGTGAAGAAGACGTTTATTGAGAATATGTTCGGTTTTATGATGCCAAGAGGAACATTGAAGCTTGGACTTTCCCGAATGAACATGGGTGGGCTGGGTGCCAAGATGATAAGGGCGATTATGAAAAGCAAGAATGTTAATTCACTTGAGGAGCTGATTCAGTCGGCGCTTGAACACGGTGTGCGGCTGGTAGCGTGCCAGATGTCCATGGATATCATGGGAATCAAGCAGGAGGAGCTTATTGAGGGAGTGGAGCTTGGAGGCGTTGCTACATTTCTCGGTTCCGGTGAGCTGTCGGATATGAGTTTGTTTATATAATTGGCGTGGCAAAAGCTGTTTTTGACACCCGTATCATTAAGATAAATTCTGTATAAAAAGTTATAAAGTATTGAAACATATAGGGTGGAACGTTTTCACAAAAGAAAAAAATATGTCGAAAATTGGTTGGTTTATAGTATCAGAACCGAACATTTTTCGACACTTTTTTTGTTTTTTGATTACGTTTTCAGTATTTCATATTGAACAGATAGGAAAACTAGGATATTATTCGCTCGTAGGAAAACAATCGAGAAACAGATAGGAGATTATAATATGAGAATTTATTATTCTGCCGGAGGACTTATATATTGTTGAAATTATCATTATGTATTACAGAGCAACGATATATGAATGTTACACAGCTATGTACTGTATATAATATGTGAGATAGAAAGGAAAGAATAAGATTATGGGTAGATTATTTACATCAGAATCAGTAACAGAGGGACATCCTGATAAGATCGCAGATCAGATATCAGATGCAATATTGGATGCACTTATTGAGCAGGATCCGTATTCAAGGGTTGCGGCAGAGACAACAGTAGCAACAGGGCTTGCACTTATAGTAGGCGAGATTACAACGGGAGCATATGTTGATATTGCGGAGATTGCAAGAGATACGATTCGTGAGATTGGATATGTTAACAACCAGGATGGATTTAATGCAGATTCTATTGCTGTACTTACATCTATTGATGAGCAGTCAGCGGATATAGCATTAGGAGTTGATAAGGCGTATGAGTCAAAACAGGAGGGAGTGACGGAGGATTTCGGAACGGGAGCAGGAGATCAGGGAATTATATTCGGTTATGCTACAGATGAAACACCGGAATACCTGCCGCCGGCAATTTCATTAGCGCATCGTCTGACAAGACAGCTTACAAAGGTGCGCAAGGACGGAACCTTATCATATCTCAGACCGGACGGAAAATCTCAGGTAACTGTAGAATTTGATGATGCAGGTAATGTAAAGAGAATACATACTATTGTAATATCTACCCAGCATTCAGAGGATGTGACGCTAGAGCAGATTCGCAGGGATATCATTGAATATGTGATAAGACCGGTTATACCTAATGATCTGCTGGATGAAGAAACAATATACTATGTGAATCCTACCGGACGTTTTGTAATAGGAGGTCCGCAGGGAGATGCAGGACTTACGGGAAGAAAGATCATTGTAGATACATATGGAGGAACAGGCCGTCATGGAGGTGGCGCATTTTCAGGCAAGGATCCTACGAAGGTGGACCGTTCTGCGGCATATGCTGCCAGATGGGTTGCTAAGAATCTTGTTGCCGCAGGACTTGCCAAGAAGATAGAAGTAGAGTTTGCATATGCAATTGGAGTTGCAAGACCGGTATCTGTTGCGGTTGATACTTTTGGAACCGGTACTGTTCCTGAAGAACAGATTGTAGAAGTGATAAATAAGGTCTTCGATTTAAGACCGGCAGCGATAATCAACGCACTGGATCTTAGAAGACCTATTTATAAACAGACAGCAGCTTATGGACATTTCGGCAGAACAGATATAGATCTGCCGTGGGAAAAGCTTGATAAGGTGGATGAGATTAAACATAATCTGTAGACATTAAAAAGGGATGAACATTAATGATCAGAAATCAATAATGTTCATCCCTTATTCTAATCTGATATGTTTGGCATAGTTTATGAGACCGGTCCCGTCCAGCTTGCATATACATCAACAAAGGTATCAAGATATGCAGCGGGAATCAGAAATTGTTCATCGGTTTCTGTAAGCTTTTCAAGCGGCATAGGGTTACAGCCTCCCGCAACTGCACCAACAGCCTCAGGTGAGAAATCGAATCCGCAGTTCTGGCATATCAACAGGTCGCCCTGCTGCTGATAGTAAGCCTGAGGTGAGGGATTACAGCTCTGGCAGGTGTTGAAGGCAAGACGTTTCTCGCCGGAATCGGTTGCTATACCTACCAATTGTACTATTGTATCACCTGACTGATAGTTGTAATAGGATGCGGTATTGCTGATGCTGTCTTTATCAATCACAATATTGCCGTCACTGTCAGGGATTATAGTTGTATACAGTGTTCCGCCTGAAGCTGATGTATCTGCATTGGAATCTGATACATCGGCTGCATTGTTCTGATTGTCAGCCACATCAGCCGCCTCATCTGAACCGCTGCTTTGAACCTCTGCTGTTTCCTCTGCTATCCGGGTGTCATTCCCGTTATCCGATGAGCCGTTATTGTTTTCGGATGCAACATCTGTTTCGGTGTCTGCCGTATCCTCAATTGTGGTTGCCTGCGTGGTGTTTTCCTGTGTGTCTAATACCATTTTTGTGGAACCTCCACAACCGGTAAACAAGATACCCACTCCTAGAATTGCAATGATTACATTAGTTTTTTTGTACATGATATGCTCCTTTCTAATTGATGTTTAGTTGATATGTGGTTTGGGTTGTGATACCGGACGCATAAAGCATCTGCGATTTCACATTTATCTGCGGAAGTACCGCTCATCATCAATGACCTTTATCTGATTATCGATCATGTTCATCCAGCATGTATAGGTATAATCACCGGTTTCATTCGGCGTAAATGTGATAATGTTGTCGCCTACGGAAAGAGGCTTGTCAAATCCGAAATCCCGGCTTATTACCTCGTTGTTACAGCCTGTCAGATATCCGTCATCCACTATGATATTCATCTCAACAGGAATATCCTTTAATAACAGCACATCTGCGTAATCACTGTATGTCAGATGAAATGATACCTTCTGTACGCCGTCTTCGATAGTGGCGGGAAGATAGCTTTCATACTGGTCGTCGGCAGCAGTAAGCCGGCTGCCTGCTTGAGATATATGTATGCCTAAGATGGAAAAACCACGATTAGCCATAACTATTGAAAGTACCAGCACCAGCATGGCGGATACCTTGTGAAACCATTCTCTTGTCTTTCCTGTAAGCAGATTGGACGCTATCCCGAATGTGAACATCAGCGGAACGGTTCCGATCGCAAACAGAAACATGGATAGTGCACCAAGGGCTGCACTTCCGGTAGTCAGTGCATATAACTGCATCGCCTGCAGGGGGCCGCAGGGCATGAGTCCGTTTAACAGTCCTATTATCAGTGAACTCTGTCTGCCTTTGAGCTTGGGAAGCCTGAAAAGCTTCTGTGAGGTCATAAAATGCGGTAAATGAAAATCAACCAGTCCAAGCATGCGAAGTGAGAGCATCAGCATGACAATGGCGGCAGCCACCACAAAGATTCCTGATATTGCAGTATCGATGCTTATAACACTTCCGATCAGTCCAACGATTCCACCGGTTACTGTATAAGATATGATCCTTCCCACATTATATAGGAGTGGACGCTTGTAATCCCGTATGGAATTGGACTCGTGAGAAGCAGACAGATTGAGTGCTCCACACATACAGACACAGTGGAGACTTGTGAGGAGTCCTATAACCACAAGCATTCCATAGGTAATGCTGCTGTCGATGGTTGGTATAAGTGTAAATATGTTGAAACCGAAAAATCTTCTGCAGACATAAGCGATCAGTATCATTATGGAAAGGATCATCACAAAGTCTGCCGCTTTTATATGTGGCGTGACATCCCATCTTCTCTCGCTTATATGTGCAGCATCAGTCTCGTAACCCAGATCACAGATTGTACAGATCAATGCTTCCGGATCAGGAAGAGGGCTGCCGGTGACCCTTGCCACATTGTTTCGAATTTCCACATCTGTAACACCATTAAGCTTTTTAAGAGCATTTGTAATAGTGGTTATGCAGTGTTCACAATATATTCCATTAATTCCTATATAAATAATATGTTTATCCATGGGCAAAGTATAGCATATAATGAACTGTATGCAACAGCTTTCACAGAAAAGTCATAGATATTTCACGGATTATGATTAATTAGCAATGGAGATAACAAGAAATAACCTGAAAATTTAATTAGCAGCATTATGGCGGTATTCAAGGGGAAGCATTCCGTAATGGCTTTTGAATACTCTGGCAAATCTTCCCTGATTACTGTATCCGCATAAGCTGGCTATTTCTGAGATTGGCAGCCGGCTGTCTGTTATAAGTTCGGCTGCCTTTTCAAGTCTTAGACTTAACATGTATTCTGAAACCGTCATCCCGAACATGGCGGTGAAATAATTCTTAAGACTTGTCTCACTTATATTATACATTTCAGATATTTCACGCATAGAGATGTGCTTTGAAATATCCTTAGAGATTATCTCCTGAACCTTTTTCGCCAGACCGGCCTGATTTTTCGTAAGATATGAGCTGTTTGAGGGAGCGCTAATCTCGCTGTTAATAAAGCTGTGTAATATTTTCAGGATGTTCAGTCTTATAAGTCCTTTGTCAGGGCATCTGTTATTATACAGCTCGAGCCAGAGCTTTTCTGTGTTTATGTCAGTTTCTAATAAGACCAGCTTTTCCTTGTTGTTATATTTGGTGAACAGCTTATCAATGTCTATGTTGAAGGCGTTAAGAATATTATCGGTCTCCTTGGTGAACATCTCCTTATATATGAATATCTCAAAGCCGAGATAGTAACCTGAGGGGTAGAAGAATTCATCCCGCACCGTATAGGAGCCCATGCTTGTGTAATTTGCCTTAACATATTTGAATACATTATCCGATATCATGAATTCACATCTTCCGGATATGCAGTAATTTATAAGAAACAGATTTTTGTCAGATAAATGAGCGTTCATTGGTATATTTTTGGCGTGAACATCGTTAAGGCACACATATATCCCAGGAAGGAAGGGGTAGAAGGTATTATCGATATAACCCTCATCAAAATCGTGGTGCAGGGTTATGATCTCTTCACCCATTATGGGGAAATTATCATTGAAGGTATTGATAAATGAGTCAGCAAAACTGTCCTTTTTCATATGCATTACTCCTATTATTAATAGCATGTTTTTTCTTACATATATTTCGTTTCAGAATACGTGTTATTGTAATGAACAAAATATATAATTATATTCAAAAGAAAGGCTATATCTTATAGTATCAGCATCCCTATATAAAAACAAGTGCTAAAATGTCCTTTTTTGTCAAAATGGTATAGAAAGTTAGTTGTAACTAACATATAATATGCCTTGCTTAAATAATAATATATAGGAGAATGATGAATTATGAGTCTGACAGAACTAAAGAATGGTGAGAGAGCCTCTATAGTCCGGATTGACGGTGACAGAAGGTATCTTTCAAGAATTACATCGATTGGCCTTAATGTAGGCTGTAAGGTGGAGATGCTTCAAAATGTTAAGAAAAAGCCCCTCCTTATCTATGGCAGGGATACCATGATTGCCTTGAACCGTGAGGAATCAGAGAGAATTAAGGTGGAGGTTATTGCATAATGGATAATACAAAAAACATAGCACTTCTTGGACAGCCTAATTCAGGTAAATCCACTGTTTTCAATTCACTGACAGGAATGCACCAGCATGTGGGAAACTGGCCGGGTAAAACTGTTGAGAAGAAGGAGGGAACATTTACACATAACGAGGTGACATATAAGGTGGCGGATCTTCCTGGTTCCTATTCACTGTCTGCCAATTCTGATGAGGAGATAGTCACAAGGGAGTACATAGCAAAGAAGGAGCTTGATCTTGTATGTCTGCTTGCGGATGCGTCACAGCTTGAAAGAAGTATGTATATGCTTGCGGATTATGCGGGAATCAAAACTCCTGTTATGCTTGTGCTCACCATGATGGATGTGGCAGAGGCTAAGGGAAAGAAAGTTGATGTAAGGAAGCTTTCTGAGAAGCTTGGAATAGAGGTGTGCAGCATAGTTGCATATGATAAGAAAAGCTATGAGTCCTTCTTCAAGTGTCTTGAAAAAGCCATAAGCAGCGGCAAGACGTTAAATGCTGATAAGCTGTATGAGATCGTAAGAAACGGCGAGGGTGCAGAAGCCTTTGAGGGATATATGGAAAAAGCATCCCTTATTGCAGGGGAAAGACGTTCCCCGGAATGGATAGCGATGAAGCTTTTAGAGGAGGATGAGGCAGTACTAAGGGAGCTTTCCATAAAGGGCGAGAAGAATATAGCTACCGATCCTAAGGGAGCATTATATACCAGTGATGCCAGATTCAAATGGATAGAGGAGCTGCTGTCTTTGGTGGTTACAGATGCAAAGAAGCCTTCAGAGCTTCTTACTAAGTTTGACAGGGCGGCAATCGGACCAAGGAGCGGTAAATGGGTGGCATTCGGCATAATGATACTTGCTCTTGCAGGTGCTATGATAGTAGCATCCCCTATTATGGGTCTTGGCGGGGCATTGCCATCAATTCTTAATCCGCTGGCTGATTCGGTACTTGGCGGTATGGGAGTATCAGAATCAATTATTCATTTCATAAAGGCGACTATAATAACCTCTCTTGGATGGGTAATTGCAATGGTAGGCTTCATATTTGCCATGAATTTTGTGTTCGGTATTCTGGAAGAGGTGGGATACATGGCAAGGGTTTCCTATGTGTTTGACCGTTCCATGGGCAGTATAGGACTTCAGGGAAAGGCGCTTATGCCTATGATCATGGGCTTTGGCTGTACCATGGGTAGTACGTCAGGTGCCAGGGTCATCGATTCCTACGGACAGAAGATAATGACCATTGCGGTTGCATGGGCAGTTCCATGTGGCGCAACATTTGTTGTAATCCCAACACTTGCAAATGCATTCTTCGGAACAGGGGGAGGAATGCTTGTAATGTTTCTTATACTGTTTATCATGGTATTGCATATAATCATTACTGCCAAGGTGTTCGGAAAGAAGCTTAATCCTGTGGACAAGAGGACGGGTATCGTGATGGAGCTTCCTCCATACCATAAGCCCAGATGGGGATTTATATTTAAGAACTCCCTGATGCGTATGTGGGATGTGTTCAAGAAGGCATTCAGCATAGAGCTTGTGGTGTGTGTGATATTCTTCTTCTTAAGCTATTCAAAGAGCGGTATCGAGGGAAGTATATTATATAAGATCGGTACCTTTATAGAACCGGTTTCGGCATTCATCGGATTAAAATGGCAGACCTTTATGAGCTTCGTTGCAGCTATGGTATCCAAGGAGGCAGTGCTTGGAGTGCTGTCGGCAATATTTGCAAACAGCGGAAGTGTTATAGATACCACTACGGGACTTGCTGCAACCTCTGACAACATTGCGCAGATCGTAGCTGCGGCAATACCTAAGGCAGAAGCATTGGCATTTATCATTGCGGTTACCTTCAATATACCGTGTCTGCAGGCTGTGGTATCTACCTACAATGAAACCCATTCTGCAAAATGGACGGCAAAGATTGGAGCATATTACATTGTGACAGCCTTGGTATTGGCAGCAGTTGTATATCATATTGCCGTGCTGTTTCTTTGATTAATATAGTATTACATTAAAGCTTTGTATTTTTTCATATGACAGGATTCATTAGTAGATCCAATGATAACAAAGTATTGAAAAATAGTAAAAATAAATTATAATGGGTATGGTCATTGTATTATATTTAAGGTATGATGCGTTTGATACAAGTCTGTTATATGAAGGAGCTTTTGAATATGATCAGAGAATACAGCAAGCAGGATATAGAAGAAATGATCCAAATATGGAATGAGGTTGTCGAGGATGGTATAGCATTTCCTCAGGAGGAAAGCCTTGATGTTGAAGGCGGCTTGGAGTTCTTTGCTTCCCAGAGCTATACAGGAGTTGCGGAAATAGATGGGAGCATTGTGGGGCTTTACATTCTTCATCCCAATAATGTAGGCAGATGCGGACATATCTGTAATGCCAGCTATGCTGTTTCCTCAAAGGTGAGAGGAAAGCATATAGGAGAGCAGTTAGTGATGGATTGCCTGAAAAAGGGCAAGGAGCTTGGTTTCAGGGTACTGCAGTTCAATGCAGTCGTTGAAAGCAACGTTCATGCAAGACACTTATATGAACGTCTTGGTTTTACACAGCTTGGAACAATTCCTGGCGGCTTTAGAATGAAGGATGGACATTATGAAAATATCTGTCCCTATTACAGAGAGCTGTAGCAATGGTATGCTCTGTTTAAGATAATAATTGCTGTTTCAGGCAGCAATGGAAAAGAAGTAAATGCAGAAGAGGGAGCAAAGGTTAGAAAAAAGCCGCTTGACATTTGATGAAAAAGTAATATACTTAATATGTGTTCCAAAGGCGGAACGTAATTGTTATTAATTTTTTATTTTATATCATATTGAGTGGATTGAGAAGCAAAGGTGTTTCAGGTTTTTATTACTTGAAACACCTATTTTTTTACACACTGATATTCAAAGGATATACCTTAGGCAGCAAAGGTGATATGGTGGTAAGAAGGATGGAAAATCTGTAATTACCGCAATTACCATAATCGAATTTTTACGCGGCAATAGAGTAGATAATATCTGCCATTAAGAATTATGGAATTATAGGAGGAAGTAAGGTATGGGAAAGAGTACAGGTTTTATGGAATACGAGAGAAAGGATGGTCCGGTTGTAGCTGAAAAGGACAGAGTGAAGAATTTTGAGGAGTTTCACAGTCAGCTTCCAAAGCATGAGCAGTGTCTTCAGGCAGCAAGATGCATGGACTGCGGAGTACCGTTTTGTCAGGCAGGTGTGATGATCTCAGGTATGGCTTCAGGATGCCCGCTTAATAATCTTGTGCCGGAGATAAATGATCTTGTGTATAGAGGTAATTTTGGAGAAGCATATAAGAGACTTTCCATAACCCACAGCTTTCCTGAGTTTACTTCAAGAGTGTGTCCTGCACTCTGTGAGGCAGCATGTACCTGTGGACTTCATAAAGAGCCTGTGTCTACTAAGGAAAATGAGAGAGCGGTTATAGAGTACGCATTTTCACATGATCTTGTGAAGGAAGAGGCACCTAAGGTTAGAACCGGCAAGAAGGTTGCAGTTGTGGGAAGCGGACCTTCAGGACTTGCCGCAGCACAGCTTCTTAACAGGCGTGGACATGAGGTTACGGTATATGAAAGAAATGACCGTGTGGGTGGACTTCTAAGATATGGAATACCTAATATGAAGCTGGATAAGCGTGTTATAGACAGGCGGGTTGCACTGATGGAGAGTGCAGGAATAAGATTTTTAACCGGAGTTAATATTGGAAAGGATGTAACAGCAGGGGAGCTTTCAAAGGAATATGACAGTGTTATCCTTGCATGCGGAGCCTCTAATCCAAGAGATATTAAAGCACCGGGAAGAGATGCAAAGGGAATTAGATTTGCAGTGGATTTCCTGTCAGAGGTTACAAAGACCTTGCTTGACAGTGACTTCGAGAAAATTCCTTATAAGCTATGTGAGGGCAAGGATGTTATTGTTATCGGAGGCGGAGATACGGGTAATGACTGTGTGGGAACAAGCATCCGTCTTGGTGCCAAGTCTGTTACACAGCTTGAGATGATGCCGCAGGCATCTGAGCAAAGGCTTGCTACTAACCCATGGCCGGAGTGGCCCAAGGTTTTGAAGACAGATTACGGTCAGGAGGAGGCTATATGGAAGTTCGGACATGATCCCCGTATATATCAGACAACAGTCAAGGAGTTCGTAAAGGACAGTAAGGGCAATCTGAAAAGTGTGATCATCATTTCCCTAAAGCCGGAAAAGGATAAAAAGACGGGAAGAATGAATATGGTTCCTGTTGAGGGCTCCGAAAAGGAGCTTCCTGCACAGCTTGTGCTTATTGCAGCGGGCTTCCTGGGAAGCGAGAGCTATGTAACGGAAAGCTTTGGAGTGGAGGTTGACGGACGCACCAATGTGAAGACCGATGCAGGGAAATTTGCAACCACCAAAAAGGGTGTGTATGCTGTTGGCGATATGCACCGTGGACAGTCACTGGTTGTATGGGCAATTTCAGAGGGAAGAGCCTGTGCCAAGGAAGTGGATATGGATTTGATGGGTTATACGAATCTGTGAATGATATATGAGTGACGAAAAAATTATTTGACGAAAGTGCATATCAGTGTTATTATACAAATGAAGGTACTACCCAGTGACGGGTCTGCCTTGGTTAATAGTTAAAACAAAGAAGCAACATCACACCTTGGGCAGGGGCGGTTGCTTCTTTTGTTTTCTGTCTTTTCGAATGTTGTGTATGTAGGATAGAACAGCTACAATCGCAGAAATGACTGCTGCCACAACACCTATAACTTCTAACATAATTAGCATGTCCTTTCTCAGTATTTCCTTCATAGGCAACACCTCCAAATTGCAAGGAATTCCGTACAAAGAAGTACGTTAAAAGGCAGGCCGCCACCGTATGGATAGCACCCATAATTATTATACCACAGGAATAAATGAAATGCAAACATTTGTTCGATGTAATGCTGATGGCAAATTTCTTATGGATCAAAACCTCTCGTTTATATGTGTTGTCTGCATGAACTTATTGACATGATCATTCATTCAACCCTCTTTTTCTGAAAACCATAGAAAACAGAATAGCAGCTATGATCAGATTTGATAGTATTATAATAATTCCATCTTTATAATATTCCTTGTCTGCAATATTGTTGATAAGCAGGCTTATCTGCTGGGAGTATGTGTATTTTGATATTGATTTAATAGTATCATTGAATAAGGAAAGCATAGGCAAAAATGAGAACACCATCATAACCGGTACTGTTATGGATGTTGCCGACATTTGATTACCGCATAATATGCCGATTAAAGCACCGATGATTTCGGATACCATAATACCAATGGCTAGAATTATGATAAATGCTGCCAGTTCTGTACCACGGAATCCGCTGCATAAAGCAAATATAGATACTCCAATCATGCACATTAACCACACATATGAGGAAATACCTATAATATACTGATAAGGCTTGACATTGGACATAATAAGGGCTTTAAGGGTATTGCCAACTTTAGCCTGATCTTCATTCCTTTTGATAATTTGGAAGCCGGCTTCCTTGCTTCATAACCTAACCCTACGGAATCAAGGGCTTCATAGATTCGATTGTCATCTATGCCGTAGATTCGGGCAAATATTTTCAGGTTGTTATAGCAGGATAATCTTTCATATAATCCGAAATCATCCATCATAATACCGTAGCCTTTGTAATCGTCACCCTGTAGATTCTTCGAATTGATACCGCCTATCGATGATGTTCCGCTGTCTGCCATTAACTGCCCCGTGATTATTTTTATAAGGGTGGTCTTGCCTGCACCCGATGGACCGAGTAATCCGAAAATTTCACCGAGGTTAATATTAAGGTTGATTTTGTAAAGAACAATTTTCTCACAAAACTGTTTTGAAATGCTATTGCATATTATTGTGCTTTCCATATACCTTCTCCTTGCTTTTTTGAAGTGCTTCTTCAAGTCTGCGATTCTCATAGTTTTCTTTGAAATTAGAAATCAATGTGCTTATTAAACAACTTACCGTAAAGCAGATAATAAACATGATCCAGGCTTTAAGATCATTTACCGGAAACCATTTGCATAAGAAAATGAATACTAAAATATTACAAAATGAAAAGGCGAAAAGTAAAATAATCCTTATTGTCATTGAAAGACTTTTGATTATATAATCTGTCATGAACAAAAATTTGATTGCTGTTATAATTGCAATAGCAAACAGGAATTGAAGCATGGTAGTGATGGAAAGACCGGTATCTCCTAATGAAAAAATAGTTGAGTATTCTTTGGCACTCTCTCCGAAGAGCAGACAAAAGATATTAAGTATCAGGATCAATATTCCGAAGATTGTAAATACCTGAGTCAGATAGTCAAATATGTTTAATTTCTTCTCCATTTATTGCACCCCCAAATTCTGTTTTAACTGTTCTGAATATGCTCTTGACACAATAAGCTGCTCGCCGTTTTCTAAAGTTAGCCGCAGCTTGCGATTAATCTCCACTCTGACGGAACGGATGAAATTAAGCTGGACAAGGCTTGATTTGCTGATTCGGATAAAGCCGTAGTGAAGAAGCTGTTCTTCCATTTCATAGAGCCTGAGCTTCGTTTTGTAGCAGTCGTTATCAGTATAGACAAAGGTTTTTCTGTCTACCGATTCCACATATATGATCGACATGACATCAATAAAGAACATTTCGTTATTCTTTGTCACAGTCATCTGCTGCTCAATAAGTCTTATTGTGCTGATAATCCTTTCCAACTCAGGTGTCAGGCACTTGCTGTTAATAACGATCTCGTCTGTCTGAAAAGAATCGTCGATATTAATACTGATCTTCAAATTATCACCTCACTGCAATAATTGTAGCATACATATATGTGATAACAAGGGGTTTTGCGTAAGATGCATTTTGCTTGTATCAAGATGCAGTGGAAGGGACAAAAGAAGAGCCTATATCAACACAAACGGGCAGGCAATACGTCATGAAGAAATATGTGGTGCCGTGTCTTGGGGAGCGGATAAATGAGGAAGATGGGCATATGAAAAAGGAGATTTGTTCGGCTGTGCTGCATGCGGAGAATGTTTTATATGAGTTGTAACAGAGCCTTATAAATTATATAATGAACAAGTTAATTAACAAGCTTTGATGCGTGCATTATTACAGTTGAATGTATTATGCGCATGAACATGACACACTGATGTCATGTATGCTGTGCTAACATATGAATGGAAGGTGAGAGATTTGAAGATAGACAGACTGATCGGAATATTGTCAATTCTATTGCAGAAGGAGAAGGTTACCGCACCTGAACTGGCAGAGCGGTTTGAGGTATCAAGGAGAACCATCAACAGGGATATAGAAGATCTATGCAAGGCAGGAATTCCGGTTCAGACGGTGCAGGGAGCAGGCGGCGGTATCAGCATAATGGATGGATACAGTATGGACAGGACGTTGCTTACATCCAAGGATATGCAGATGATCCTTGCGGGGCTTAGAAGTCTGGACAGTGTTAGCGGCAGTGGTTATTACGGACAGTTAATGGAAAAGCTTCAGATTGGTTCTTCAAAGTTTCTAAACGGGAGGGATTATATAATGATCGATCTTTCCTCTTGGTATAAGGACTCTCTTGCGCCTAAGCTTGAGGTGATTCAGAGTGCCATTGAGAACAGTAATTTACTATCATTTAAATATTATGCTCCATCAGGGGAGAGCAAGCGTCTCATAGAACCGTATTATCTGGTGTTTCGATGGTCTGGCTGGTATGTGTGGGCATGGTGCAGGAACAGGGAAGATTATAGGCTGTTCAAACTGAATCGTATGGACGATCCGGAGGTTGTGGAGCAGACCTTTGAAAAAAGAGATGTGCCGATGCCTGACCTGTCTAACGAGAAGATATTTCCCGGCGGTATCAGAGTAAAGGCGCATTTTGCACATGAGGTCAAATGGAGGCTGGTGGAGGAATTTGGACCGGGCTGCTTTACAGAGGAAGAGGATGGCAGGCTGCTCTTTATGGCGGACTATACGGATATGGATAATCTGATCTCATGGCTGCTTACATTTGGGTCAAAGGTGGAGGTGATAGAGCCTGACATTGTGAGAGATAAGATAAGTAACATTGCGGAGGAAGTGCGGAAAGTATATATTAGATGTTGAAAGCAGAAAAGGAGAATAGATAGATGGCATTTGATTACAAGAAGGAATATAAGGTATTCTATATGCCGAAAGCAAAGCCGGGAATAGTGACGATTCCGCAAATGAACTATCTTGCGGTGCGGGGCAGTGGCGATCCCAATGCGGAAGGCGGGGAATACAAGGAATCAATCAGTCTTTTATATGGGATTGCATTTACCATCAAGATGAGCAAAATGGGCGACCATCATATAGAGGGATATTTTGATTATGTTGTTCCGCCGTTAGAGGGATTCTGGTGGCAGGATAGGGAAAATGTGGATGACACGCTGCAAACTGACTTTGCAGCGAACGGGAAGGACATGCTGCGAACTGACCTTGCAGCGAACGGGAAAGACATGCTGGCAGCGGATGGTAATGGTGACGGAATCCATGCAGGTATCGCAGGGATTGACTATACACGTAAGGAAGATTTTAAGTGGATTTCCGTAATTCGCCTGCCGGATTTTGTGACAAGGAATGATTTTCTCTGGGCAATAGCTGAGGCAACAGCGAAGAAAAAGCAGGATTTCTCAAAGGTCGAATATATGACCTATGATGAGGGCCTATGCGTGCAGTGTATGCATATCGGAGCTTATGATGATGAGCCGGCAACAGTGGAATTAATGCATCGATATATTGAGGAGCAGGGATATGTACCGGATATAACCAAACAGAGGCGGCATCATGAAATATATCTTAGTGATGCGAGACGGGTGGCACCGGAGAGATTGAAGACAGTTATAAGACATCCGATAAGGAGAGTGTAAGCGTGTAATAGAACAGTGACAAATTATATGCTGTTATGTGAATGGAATTATGTATCAAAAGAGTTCATTAAGAAAAACGATTCCTAAAAATGACAGAGGTGTGAAGCTATGGGTAAGGAAGAAAATAAACGAATGATGGAATATGTGACGGATCAGTTGTCAGGACTTTCGGGAGTAAGAAATATCCCGATGATGGGCGGGTATATCTTTTATTACAATGAACGGATATTCGGTGGCATCTATGGTTCAGGCGATATGTTGATCAAGATTACAGAAACAAGTAAGAGGTATATGCCGGACAGTGAACCGGAGCTTCCGTATGAGGGAACAAAACCAATGCTTCCATGTACGATTCTTGACGACAGGGAGAAATTAAAGAAAATGGTGATGGAAATGTGGAATGAACTGCCGGAGAGAAAGGTTATATCAATTGTTGATGTTGATGAATAATATCTGGAGGATTAGATTTCTGATCCTCTTTTTTGATTGGGAAAATCATCATTCATATTTGTGCTTGATTGTGAATTATATTGGTGTTATTATACATATAATTATATCGTTTTATATCTTAATATATCATTTTATATCGTTTTATACTGCCAGATGTTTGATTATATCAAATTGTTATGCTATATTTATTTAGAAAGATCGGAGGAATCTAATGGCTAAAGGAAATCCATATACACTCAGTTTTCGTAGAATTCCTAATGAATATATAGGCAGAGATATTATTATTAACGAGATTGTCGATACTGTAAATAGTGAGATGGTTGACAGTCAGGCATTTAAACTGGTTGGAATTAGAGGAACCGGGAAGACTGTAACACTAACAGCTATTGAAAGAGAATTGGAAGCTGATAAGAAGTGGATTATAGTTAATCTGAGATATAATGCAGATATAATAAGGGATTTGATATCAAATCTTTATAGTGAGATTCCATTTGTCACCAAATTTGTAGATGCAAATCTTAATCTGTCTGCTTTTGGTATAGGTCTTGAGATATCGCAGAAAAGTCCTGTGTCAAGCCTGGATGTTGCTCTTAAACTGCTAATGGAAGAGATTAAGCGCAAGAAAATGAGAGTGCTTATCACAATTGATGAGGTACAAAAAACAGAGTCTCTTATTGATTTTGTGCAGGAGTTTCAGATTCTCATACGAAAGGACTTGCCGATTTATCTTGTAATGGCAGGTCTTTATGAAGATATAGAAGATATAGAAAATACAGATGGTCTTACATTTTTGTTAAGAGCAGAGAAATATGAGATGAAACCATTAAATACAGATGTTATAAGAGAAAGCTACAAAGAAACATTAAAACTTTCGAAAGATGCAGCAAATGAACTTGCGACTCTCACAAAAGGCTATGCTTTTGCATATCAGGTTATAGGTTATTATATGTGGGAATCCGGCAAAAAAGAGATTAATGACTTGATATTGTCTAAGGTCGATGCTGCACTTAGAGAAAAGGTTTATGAAAAAATCTGGAGTGAACTTCGTCCCATGGATAAATGGTTTCTATCTTTTATAGTGAAGAAAGATAATATGCCTGTTTCAGAACTTTTGGAATTGACGAAGAAGAATCATAATGAATGGAGCTCGCCGAGAAAACGACTTATTGAAAAGGGAGTTCTTGATGATACAAGAGGTATGGCAATAATAAAACTACCAAGATTTAAAGAATATGTAGAAAGTGAGCAAAGGTCTTGATTCCCATGCTTGCATGAGGAAGCAAGACTTTTGCGAGCTAGGGCATGGAGCCGCCAGGCGACATGTAGAAAGTGAGCAAAGGTCTTGATTTCCATGCTTGCACGGGAAAGTAGTGATATTAAGTGGTGAATATTGTTGAGTTTATTAAATAGTACTAAGAATACAAGAGCAATAATTGAAAATTATTTCAGGAGGAAGGAAAATGAATGTATTAATTATTAATGGGAGTCCAAGAATGAACGGAAACACGACAATCGCTGTGAATGAGATGGTTAAGGTCTTTGAAGCAGAAGGTGTCAATGCTGAGGTGGTGCAGATTGGTAACAAGGATGTAAGAGGATGTATCGCATGCGGATCATGCTTCTCTAAGGGAAAATGTGTATTTGATGATGTGGTTAATGAGCTTGCACCTAAGTTCGAGGCAGCAGATGGACTTGTGGCAGCAACACCGGTCTACTATGCTTCTGCCAACGCAACACTGATTGCATGTCTGGACAGATTGTTCTACAGCACACATTTTGATAAGACCATGAAGGTTGGTGCAAGCGTTGCGGTTGCAAGACGAGGTGGATGTTCCGCAACCTTTGATGAGCTTAATAAATATTTTACAATCTGCAATATGCCCATCGCTTCAAGCCAGTATTGGAACAGTGTACACGGCAGAGAACAGGGACAGGCCGAGCAGGATTTGGAGGGATTACAGACTATGCGTGTACTTGCCAGAAATATGACATTTCTTATGAAGAGTATTGCTCTTGGCAAGGAGCAGTTCGGACTTCCTGAAAAAGAGGAGTGGCAGCCTACACATTTTATAAGATGATGAGTTTTTAGATATAGGTCTTGGAGAATGACAGATGAATTCAAACATGAATGAAAGCGAAAATAAAATTATAAATAATAAAATAGCACATAGATATCTTCTTTTTATCATTGGATTATTTATTGCATCAATGGGTGTTGCTTTTTCCACTAAGGCAGGACTTGGAACATCTCCTGTTGCATCTGTTCCTTATTCCATATCACTTGTGAGCAGTCTTTTTACATTTGGCGGATGGCTCAATCTGTTAAGCGTTATACAGATTGTGATACAGGTATTATTGTTGAGAAATAAATGTAAGCCTGTTGAGATAATCATTCAGACAGTTCTTGCTTTTGTATATGGATATCTCACCAACCTGTCATGCTGGCTGATACGCCAGGTTGAGGTGAGGTCATATGTGGGACAGGTATTTTTCATGCTTATGGGCTGTGTTATTCTTGCATTTGGTATATGGGTTCAGTTGAAGGGAAATGTTGCCATGCTGCCCGGTGAAGCCATGAATCGTGCTATAAGTCAGGTTACAGGTAAAAGATATGAGAATGTAAAAATATTTTTTGACATTTTCTACATTGCGCTCTCGGCAGTTATCTGTCTCGTGGTTCTTGGAAGACTTGAAGGTGTGAGGGAAGGCAGCATTGTGGCTGCGATTTTGGTAGGGAACATTATTAAGGTATATAGCAAACTGTTTGATATGCTGGTTAGGCATGGAGAAGCTAACAGGTAACGCCTTTATGTTTATATAACACAGGCTGTTCGCCTGACATATAGTCTTCATAACCGGCAAGCAGTTCCTCGTGGAATGATAGAAATCTTTTGTGATCAAATGAGTCATCTTTGTTATCAGAAAAAATGCTGATATTATGAAGTTTTCATACTTTCACAAGCGATTCATGATATAATCAATCTATTATGGATTCAATCAACATCGCTTGTGAATGCAGTTATATCTTTTTATCTGATCAGAAATGACCTGAACCATGGCATCATTATTAGAGCGCATGAAATCAAGCCCGTCATTTCTACGGACAGAAGACGCTATATATAATATTGACATATTAATGTTTTCTGTAATACATAACTGCTTCATGAATACTTTATGATAGAATGATAAACATCTAAGAGAATTACAGAACAGAAACTATTGCATCAAGATTATGAATTTGGAAGCAATTGAACATAAGCACTTTTAATTTTAATGATGAAGGAGAAGACAATTGGCGGGATACAGAGTGAAAATCACATTGAAGGATACAAAGCCTCCTGTGTGGAGAAGGGTTATATTACCGGAGAAAATTACATTTGGTGAGCTTCATCAGGTAATACAGATATTGTTTGGATGGGAGGATTACCATCTTCATGTATTTACATTTTCTGATGATGAGGTGGAGATTGTTGCAGATTTTGAAGATGCACTCGATGATGCATATCTTGAAAATCAGGTATTGATTGATGATTTTATTAATGACAATAGATATATAGAATATACCTATGATTTTGGTGATGACTGGCAACACAGAATAGTGCTGGAAGCTGTTGAAAAGGACTATGATAAGCGGTATGTAACTCTGCTCAAATATAAAGGTGACAATTTTGAAGAAGATTCCGGCGGCATTTGGGGGAATATGGAATATGATGATCCTTCTGATGCTATGACATTTGATATGGCTGCTGTACAGAAAAAGCTTGATAACACAGAATTTTTGGTACATGAGAGAGTGGAGTATGATAATAATTTCGATGAAGATATGATGGAATATGACAGTGGATATGACGACGATATGGTGGAAGGGGACTTTTCCGATTACAATGATAGTGAATTAGATGATTTACTTAAGATGCTTCCTTCAGATATGAGAGATGAGCTGTCAGATATTATGGATAACTATAATGAAACCGGGGATATGAAAGAGGCGTTAAGGCTTATGGAGAATAGTGCCTTTGGAAAAATGCTCCATAATGCTTTTGATGATTATCTTAAGAAATTGAGTAAGAAAATACATTCCAATAAATCTAAAATGGATAAAGAATGCTCGAAATGGTACGAATTTTGTAAGACAATTCATGATGAAGAACCTGCACAGCAGTTATCATTTAATTTTGTCGGTATTAATGCTGATGGAGTAGATATGGGTACTGCGCCAATTGTTTGTGAAACAGGTTCTAATACCATAGTGGACAATCTATGTAAGAATGGAAGTGTCAAGCTGCTACGTGATTATTGTAAGTATCTCCGGCTGGATCATGGTAAAAATGATTCAAAGAACAAGCTTGCGCACATTATAGAGGAAGCATTTATTAATCATCCGGAATATGTTGTCACAGGTTTTGTAAGAAAGGAATGGGAGCAGTTCTATGAATTAATTACTAATGGAACTATACCTGATGATATGACTGATTATTGCGGAATGCATATTGCACTAAGTCTTGGTTTGGTGGAGATAAGCTACAAGTCAGATATAGGTGTGAAGTGTGCTGATGTCCGAATGGCAGCTAATCTGGCTAATATAATGAATCAGATAACTCCTGATATTACTTCGAAACTTTTCGATTCAAGTGAGAAATTCACTGAGGATATTGGGAAATATGTGATAATGTACGGGTGTATATCCTTCCGTGATCTTTATGATGTATATTGTAAAGAAATTAATGTAGAGATTGATAAGGAATCATTTTGCAGAAATATATTCTGGTACCTTCGTATGCGCCAAAGAGCCATTACATCATACTACAGAGATGATTCTGATGTTTTTGCCTCATCATATGTAGGCGTATGGGAGGCAGATATAATAAATGTATGTGATTACGCTGAGAATTACGTGAAGGACTGGAAGTGCAAAAGATATACCAATAAGCAATGTGAAGATATGGTAAGTGGTTTTAATGTCTATTATGAGGAATGGAATTATATGACTCATGTATTGTCACAATTGTCAACATCTGAGAACGTGTATGATTTCGTTGAGGATATGTTTTGCGGAGTACGTGATGGATGGGGTGTATATGATGTTCTGGGTAATATATATGAATGCTTTGAAGTTCATACTGCCATTTATCATGCTCAGGTATGGCTGGCAACAATGAAAACGGTAATCAATACAGATATTCCTATGTTAAAATCCTATTCAAGGCAAGACTATTTTTCCAGGATGAAGGAATGGCCGCCAATGCTTTATCCTCTTGAAGATGAGGAGATTTTGGAGGAAACATGTGAGCCTGAGAGAATGGGGAGAATAGTAAAGCTTCCTGATGATGTACAGATGGCTATATATAATATTATGTGTGCGAAGAAAGAACCAATCAAAGAGATTAAGAGGATAGATGGTATCTGTGGGGATAACCCCGAATGGTTATATCTTCTCGCGGTTAAGTACACAGGATGGGAACAGCTTGAGAAGGCAAGGGAAACATTTAACAAATTAGAAAGTGTTTGTAAAGATTCTAATATAAAAAATGTGATAGATGATTTTTATGATTATTATGATTCTGTTACAGGAAGGATTATGGATGAACTGTTCGATGATAAGACGATTTTATACCCTAAGGGTGAGACTTATGTGCGTAGCGAAAAGAAAGTGGGGAGAAATGATCCGTGTCCGTGCGGAAGTGGTAAGAAGTATAAACATTGTTGTGGAAGAGGATAAATTATATGCTGTATGATAAGGATATACGAGATGATCTATGTGATTTTCTTGAAGAAAAATACGGTAGAATCCGTTTCTTTGAGGAGCTTACAATGGGCAAATCCAGAGCCGATATTGTCATGGTAACCAATAATGGATTATATGGAATAGAGATCAAGAGCGATGCAGACACGTACCAGCGGTTAGAACGTCAGGTCAAAGATTATGACAGGTTCTATGATTACAACATAGTTGTGGTGGGAACAACACACGCCGGTCATATAGGAGAACATGTGCCTGATTATTGGGGAATAATAACGGTGGAACTTGTTGAGGGTAAAGTTGATCTGTATGAGTACAGAAGCCCTTCGCCTTGTCCTAAAGCAAAACTGATTAACCAGATGCATTTTCTCTGGAAGAGTGAAATGCGCCATATACAGGATAAGCTTAACCTGTATAAATATTCTGATAAGAGCAGAGCGTATATTCGCAAGTATCTTATGGACAAGGTTCCTCATGATGAACTTAAGGCATATCTGATTGATGAACTGTTTGAGAGGGAGTATCATTTATAATATGGAATTTGGTTAGGAGCAGTAAGATAGGACATTTTGTTCTGTCGTATGCGTTAGGTATAAAGGTGCAACTATAATGTTGATTGTAGATGTGCCTTTTTTTAATTAGAAATTGATTATTCTGAGCTTTTTTTGTAAAATATACATTAAATTTCATAAATGAAGTATAGAATTGCATGGGATAATAAATGTAAGTGTGATATACTTAATTACATAATAAGATAAACTGGGAGGACTTGCAATGAGCCAAAAAACTAATGCTAACATAGGATTCGAAAAACAACTATGGGATGCTGCTTGTGTGTTATGGGGACATATTCCTGCAGCGGAATATAGAAAAGTGATAATAGGACTTATTTTTTTGAGATATATTTCAGCAGCATTTGATAAGAGATACCGGGAATTAGTTGAAGAAGGAGATGGGTTTGAGGACGATAGAGATGCATACGCAATGGATAATATATTCTTTGTCCCAGAAGAAGCAAGGTGGAACACGATAGCTTCGGCAGCTCATACTGCCGAGATAGGAACTGTGATAGATAATGCCATGAGGGCTATAGAAACGGAGAATAAAACACTCAAGAATGTTCTCCCGAAAAACTATGCAAGTCCTGATCTGGATAAGCGTGTATTAGGAGATGTTGTAGATATATTCACTAATAATATTGATATGAGTAATACTGAAGATAGTGAGGACTTGCTTGGCAGAACGTATGAATACTGTATTGCTCAGTTTGCAGAAAAAGAAGGGGTGGGTGGCGGAGAATTCTATACTCCGTCAAGTGTTGTAAAAACGCTCGTTTCAATTCTCCGTCCATTTGATAATTGTCGAGTATATGACTGCTGCTGCGGCAGTGGAGGCATGTTCGTACAGAGTGCAAAATTTATTCAAGCACATTCGGGTAATAGAGGCTCTATATCCGTATATGGACAGGAAGCAAATGCTGATACTTGGAAGATGGCAAAAATGAATATGGCTATTCGTGGGATTGATGCGGATTTTGGATCATATCAGGCAGATACATTTACAAATGATTTACATCCAACACTTAAAGCAGATTTCATATTGGCGAATCCGCCATTTAATTATCATCCGTGGAATCAGGATAAACTCTTAGATGATGTCAGATGGAAATATGGAATACCACCGGCAGGAAATGCCAACTATGCATGGATACAACACATGATTCATCATCTTGCACCAAATGGTAAGATTGGCCTTGTATTGGCGAATGGTGCACTTTCAACACAGACTAGCGGTGAGGGTGAGATTCGTAAGAAGATAATTGAAGACGATTTGATTGAGGGCATAATCGCCATGCCGACTCAGCTTTTTTATAGTGTTACAATTCCGGTAACATTATGGTTTATTACTAAAGGCAAAAAGCAGAAAGGAAAAACGTTATTCATTGATGCCCGTAAAATGGGACATATGGTGGATCGTAAACACAGAGATTTTACTGATGAAGATATTCAGAAGCTTGCGGATACATTTGAAGCATTTCAAAATGGTACTCTTGAAGATGTAAAAGGATTTTGTGCCGTTGCGTCTTTAGAAGATATTGCAAAACAAGACTACATTCTTACTCCGGGAAGGTATGTTGGCATAGAGGAGCAGGAAGATGATGGAGAACCATTTGAAGAGAAAATGACACGATTGACAACTGAACTTTCAGGAATGTTTAAAAAGTCTCATGAGTTGGAAGAAGAGATAAGGAAGAAGCTGGGGGCGATTGGGTATGAAATATAAGAAGTATGCTCTTGAAGAACTTGTGAATATAAAATATGGTAAAAATCAAAAGAAAGTTCAGGCGGAAGATGGAAATGTACCCATATATGGAACAGGTGGGATAATGGGGTTTGCAAAAGAGTATTTATATGATAAACCATCTGTATTAATTGGAAGAAAAGGTACTATAAGTAAAGTTAAGTATGTTGATCATCCGTTTTGGACTGTTGATACATTGTTCTATACAGAAGTCAATGATGAGGTGGTAATTCCTAAGTATTTGTATTACTTAATGTCATTGATTGATTTGGGTCAATATAATGAGGGTACAACTATTCCTAGTTTACGAACAGAAACTTTATATAGATTGGAATTTGAAATACCGTCTATCAAAGAACAAGAAATAATATTATCATTAATTAAACCGATAGAAGATAAAATAAAGTTAAATAATGGTATAAACGATAATTTAGCGGCTTAAAAGTCCATGTCGGAGACATCCAGTTCTCCAGACATCAGTTTAGGCAATAATGTATCGCATAAGGCTGATAATCTTGCATTTTCAGCCTGCAACAATTCTATTTTTTGATGAATTGGT
>JAFUXG010000038.1 GCA_017470935.1 Lachnospiraceae bacterium | reverse complement strand
GATGGCATTTGGAAAGGGATTAGAACTTCTTGATGTCCCGTAAGAAACCTAGTGGATGCGAGGCATGGAGGCCTCGCAGGTGCGCCGGAGCCATGGATGGCGACTAAGCACCTTGCCACGGACGGTACCAAAGTCTACCCGGGACATCTAGAAGTTCTTATCCCGTCCAATCCGCCATCTGACCTGAGGGTATCTGTGCAAGGCAGACGGCGTACGGTTTCAAAATTTAACTAAACAGTAATTTACTGCACAAGCCTTACCTGCATCCCATTCTCTAAGGGCTTTGAGGAATTGGTAACCACGTCCTCATATTCATACACTCCGCCTGTGACACCTGAGGATGTATCATCCGATGCCTGCACCTCAACATCCGCACGCTTTACCGTGTAGCGGTTTCCAAGGGGCGTACCCTTTTGCTTCACAACAAGCACGAACTTGCCCTTGCTGTCCTCCTTCACTGCATTGTTCGGAACAACTGCATCATAGCGGTTATTTCTCTCTCCTACAGAAAATGCCAGATTCTCACCAACCTGCACATTTCCCTTGACCTCAAAGGTCACTATCATATTCTGGTTAGGATTTTCCGTATCCACTCTTATGCTCTTCACACTGGCTGATACACTGTCATCCCATACATTTTCAACTGTGGCCTCATCACCAATCTTAATGAGCCTGCTCTGTTCCTTTGTAACACTGATCTTTACAATATATCCACTATCCTTAAGCTGCAGTCTTGCAATAGGCGTATCAGCTGATACGCTGTCCCCTTCCTTTACACTGATGTCAGCAACCACGCCATCCTCTGTGGCTTTAATCTCCTTAAGGTCATCACCGTTCTTGATCTTTTCTACCTTTTCCTTCTGCTCCTCTATCTCCTTCTGGGCAGCCTCATCATCAAGTGCCTCTGATTTAGCTGTTAAAGCATCATCTTCCTTCCTCTTATCAAGAGCACGGACAAGAGATTCTAATGTCTTCTTCTTTTCCTTTACTGCAGTCTTTGCATCTGCAAGCGTCTGGTTTGCAGAAAGCTCAGTCACCTTTGCTTCCTGTGTTGCCAGCGTATCCTGCAGATTGGCAAGGCTTTTCTTAGCAGCAGCAAGACTGGTTGATATTTCCTTGCTGGATTTCAATGACTCCACAAGCTTTTTCTCCTTGTCAATGGCAGCCTGCTTATCCTCTATCTCACGGTCAATGGAAAGTGTATCCTCCCCACCTGCCTTCGCAATCTCAAGGTCCTCCTTCAGACGCTTCATAGCCTTCTCATCATCTGCCAGCTGGGAGACAATGGTATCGTAATCACCTATCTCCGCAAATGCGTCCGCCTTTGCCTGCAGGCTGTCTACCGTAGCCTGTGTGGTCTCTATACTGGCTTTGGTCTTATCATATTCCTTCTTGGCAGCCTTTAATGCCTTGTCATTCTTTGCTGCCTTCTCCTGTGCGTCAATAGCATCCTGCAGATCCTGCTTTGCATCCTTTATCCCTATGTTGTCTTCTGTATAGTCCGGTGCTGATTTGAGCAGGGACTTCGCATAGCTGAGCTCTAAGCTCTCAAGAGTATTCTCCGCCTCATCAAGCTCTGTATTCTCACCCTCTTCAAAGGTCACAAGCACATCACCCTTCTTCACCTCATCACCGGCCTGTACCTTGACCTCCTTCACCTTGCGATTTCCACTCACCGTAATCTCACTGTCAGTATTAGTCTCCACCACTCCCTGGCCTCTCACCTTATTAGAAACCGTCCCGGATGTAACGGGCTCCGTAGCCACCTCCGGCAGAGAATAATTCATAATTGTATTTGAGAAAAATGTAAGCAGCAACAGCACCACAATGAAAATGGTTGCCGCCTTCCTGATAAGTTTCTTTCGCTTTGTCTCTTCCATTTCGTCCTCCTTATATTCCCATATAATATTAAGCCCGAAGTGTATGCCTGCGCCCTGGTGCTGCGCTGCACCTTATATATAAATGCTCATAATTAGTCTTAGCTTAGATATAATACATTTAATATCTTGATCATACCCTGTGACAGATCATCCCTTAACACTGCCTGAGTACGATATACCGTCCACCAGATACTCCTCCCCATAGAGGAAGATCAATATTGTAGGCACCATGTAAATGGTGGCAACAGCAAATGCAAGTCCAACCTCACCCGTATTAATCTTTGACAGGAATACAGAAAGCGGGTGCATGTCTCCATCTGAAAGCATGATAAGGGGCTGCTCCACCATATTCCAGTAATCTATAAACACCAGGATAGCCACTGATGCAATGGGACCCTTACAAAGTGGTACGCACACCTTGGTAAATATCTGCCACTCATCAGCCCCGTCCAGCTGTGCCGCCTCAATCAGCGAATCCGGAATCCTTCTCATAAACTTTGTAAGAAGATACACACTAAATGGTGCGAATATTCCCGGCAGTATGATGGACCACCTGGTATCCAATATATGCAGCCAGTCTGCCACAATATAGTTGGGCACCAGCGTTACCTGAAATGGCATCAGCATCACCGCCACATACATGAAGAAGAGCACCTCCCGCCTTTTGCTTCGGAATCTCATAAAGCTGTAGGCCGCCCCAAGCGCTACCAATATCTGAAGGATCATGATGGGAATCACCAGTATTACTGAGTTCCAGAACTTAAGCAAATACTGTGGGCTCTTCAAAAGAACTGTGGAATACTGGGAGAAATCCACCATGTCCGGTATGAGCTTTAAGTTAACCTTCTCCGCAACATAATCTGTATCCTTCTCTCCGTAGTCCAGCTGCTTATATTTATTGAAAATCACACCATAGTTGCTGGATATCTCCGCACTTGACATGAAGGAATTAGCCATGGTCAAAATTGTGGGAAGAAGAAATGATATAGCAAATGCTGCCGCAATGAATGTGAGAACAAGCTTCTTTGCAAAATGTCTCTTCTTAGCATTTCTTATTCTTCTTTCCTTACGCTTCTCACGTCGTGACAGCACTACAGTCTCTGAATCATTTATCTGCTTTTCCATCCTTGTTGTATCCTCCATCAGCCTTCCACATCCTTTCCGTAGTGATCCTCTGCAAAGAACAGGAATCCGATTACAATACACATAACAATACCCATGATTATTGCCGCAGCCGAAAGCTTCTGGTAATCTAAGGATTTAAATGTATTATTCATAAAATGCTGCAGCATATATAATGAATCATAGGGATAATCACCCGCAAGAAGATAGACCTCCCTGAACACCTTAAAGGAGTTGATAAGTGACAGGATCGCCACGAACAAAATTGTAGATGAAAGGTATCTTAGCTTGATGTACCAGAATTTCTGAAATTCGGTTGCACTCTCTAAGGTTGCAACCTCCAACACATCCCTTGGAATTGCAGCAAGCGCTGACATGAACAGTATCATGTTATACCCAAGATTCTTCCAAAGAAAAAGTATTACAACCACCACCTGGCTGTAGCTTGACTTGAACCAGTCAACAGGTGCTCCCCCAAGGAGCTTTACGAACTCATTAATGGCACCATTATAATCAAACAGCACCTGCCATATCAAAACGATGGATGCCACCGGCACCATCATAGGACTTAAGAAAAATGTACGGAACTGGCTCTTCATCGGAATATTCTCCTCCAATATCAGCGCCATTCCCAAAGACAATATAACAGCAAGAGGCACTGCAACCAGGGAAAAGGTTGCAGTGTTCTTTGCTGCCTGTTGAAATGAAGAATTCTGTATTATACGAATGAAATTATCAAGTCCCACAAACTGATGGCTTATGGGATTATCCACAACAGCATAGTATATTACCACCAAAAAGGGTAGCAGAAAGAACACCAGTATACCCAGTAAGCTAGGCAGCATATATAGAATGGAATTCTTCTTATCCTTCCTGATCATACTATGCTTCTTATATGTAATCCCGTCTTCCGTCACAAGTTGCTTCTTCATTCTGCTATTCTCATTTCTCTTATATTATTATAATTTTACCGATTCTCATTAACGTATGTCGTAACACGATTCTGAATAATGTCTGCCGTCTCGTCAAGCCCCTTCTGCCCACTGAAGTAGTTCTTTGCCTCCTCAGTTATGATATTCATTATGGCGCTGTTATCCGAGGTTACCTTTGTTGTGTTGTCAACAAGGTCGCGGAATATCTTCTCCTCGTCTGCAGAAAGAGGTCCGATCTTAACATCCAGGTCATCCCAGCCCCATGAGTTGTCATTAGGCTCAATCTTATTGCCATACTCATCAGTATAAGCCTTTGTAGCAGTCTTGGTCTTCATATATGCCTCAAAGGCATCCTTGTTGGTAGGCGTGCTCCATATATGTCCGCCGCTTGCCTGGTAATCCTTGGTCATAAGAGTTTTAATGAACTCCCATGCTCCCTCCTTTACCTCAGACTTAGAGTATATACCAAGCTGGGTGCTAAATGAGAAATACGAGCCATTTTTATCCTCACACGGATAACCTATAAGATTGATATCTCCATTGAACATTTTCTTGAAAAGCTGTACGTTGTCCGGCTCAAACCATCCGCCGTCTGCCAAAAGCACCTTTCCTTCCTTGATAAGTGAAGGCATGCTTGGAGAATCCTCGCTGTAATCCATCTCCTCATCTACACCGCCGCCTGCTATCTCAAGAACGGATTTGAAATCGTCGCTGTCGAATCTGCATTTACCGGTGGTCCAGTCAATATAATCATCAATAGAAGAATAGAGGAAGTTGTTAAGGATATCCACCTTATTCTCGCTGTAAAATGGTCTCACACCATTACCCTTCTCTTCAAGCACCTGCTTTAACTCATCAAAGGTCCAGCCTGTCTTATCCCCCACATCCTTCTTAGTTGCAATAAGAGTATTAAGTCCGAAGCTTGGCGCTACATAGTAGAGCTTTCCGTCGATCTCCATAGCTTTCTCAACTGAAGGAAGAATATCCTCCTTCTTAACAGTATCATCCTTCTCATAGTATGGAGTAAGATCCTCTAAAATCCCCTTAGAAACATATTGCTGGAAGGGAAGCCCGTTAAGATCAAGAATATCAGGAACATTACCTGCAGCAATCTCGGCATTCATCTTTGCCTGGGCATCCTCCATGCTCTCGAAATTATCGTTGAAATCCTTGAATTCAATACGATACTTGTCATTTTCCTTATTGAACTTAATGGCTGCACTTCTTATGGTATCATCTGTTCCCCACAGGGAGCCCATTGTTATGGAAATCTTATCCTTAACCTCAGAAGGATCAATCTTTGTATATACAGTTATTATACTCTTTCCAGTCTCATCATTCCAGCCTGTTCCTATCATGCTATCCTGCGTAAGAGGAATTATACCGTAGCTGTTGTTGGAATCTATCTCTGAAGCAACATAGTCCAAAAGCTTTGTTGTCTTCTTGTCATTAAGGGAATAGCCGTATATTCCCTGATCATCCTTATAGAAGAAATCATATTCACCGCTTCCGTTCATAAGAGCATCTGAGCTGTTAAAATATGCAATGTCAAGATTGTATTTCTCACCAAATTTCTTGTTCTCTACATCCAGTACCTGTGCAACTGCATTGTTCTCTCCTGATGATCCGCAGACGATATCACCGTTCAATGTCTTGGCGGCACCTTCTATCCAGCTTTCGTTGTCAGATTTGACCTCTGCGACCTTGTTATAGCTGTTGTCCAATATGATCGCACTCTGTTCCGTCATTACAATAAGGTTACCCTTACCATCCATTAACACCTTGCTCACATATGTATCATCACTTAGGCCAAGATTCTTAGTAATGTCAACACGGTCTGTAATATTGCCGCTGTCATCTAAGGCTGATATATAATAAGACTGCTTCTCTGTCTTGTCATCCCACAAGCTGGTATATAGCATCAGCTTACCATCATTTCCAACTATAAGATAGTTAATATATTCATTATTTTCAAGGGAAGGCTGGCATATCTCTGTAATACCGGTGCAGTCAAGATTCATAGAATAGATTCTTGTGGTTGCCTGAATGTCATCATAGGAAGCAATCTCCTCATCTGTTATCACATCACTCTCAGAGCTGCCTTCGTCAGATACTGAAGCTGTTCCTTCTCCAGATTCCTCTGATGAAGTCTCAGAATCCGCAGCCTCTGTTGTGTCTGCATCCTCTTTTGAAGCCTCTGCCTCCGTAGCAGTATCTGTATCATCCTTCTTGTCCTCAGAAGCCTCAGTGGAATCCTCTGCAGTTCCAAGACCTGTCATATCCTCCCCAACCTTTTCCAAGGAGCCCACAGGTTCACTCTCTGTAGTCTCTTCCTCCTTATTGTCTGTGCCTTCTCCCGCATCCTCGCCAGAGCCCTTGTCATCACCTTCAGAAGCATCCTCTGCAGCAGAAGCATCAGCCGCTCCATCCTCAGAAATCTCCTCAGTATTATCAGCACCTTCCGCATCATTATACATTTCATCATCATACTCCGGCCACTCGGTAGACACAAAGTATATCTTGTCTCCGCTTACAACAAATGAGCCCGGATCTCCCTTGATCTCACTCATATCAAGCTCTGTTCCGGAGAACACCATATTCTTCACGTCTCCGTAATCCTTTCCGGATGAATCAGAGCTTCCTCCCTTAGTCCCCTTACCTCCGCCACAGGCCGTCAGGGAAAGCACCATTGTAAATGCAAGTCCAAGAGCCGCAGGCTTTTTCCATAATGATTTATTCATGTTGTCCCTCCTTAAAAAACACGCTATGTTTTTTGATCATTTCATGTGGAGCTTCGTCCCCATGTTTTTCATCTTCTCTTTTAAATGTAGCAATATCGCTTTCTATATGTGTGAATTTTCACACGAATTACACATCTTCCATTCGGAAGTATAACACCAAGCTTTTGAAAAATCTACAACTTTAATGATTCTTAAGAAAATCGTAAGGAAGTTTAATATTTATAAAGAAATATGTTGTTCGCACTTCAAGTCCCTAAGAAACAGGCATCAAAAAGGGCATAGCTTTTTGGCTATACCCTATTATACAGTGTCAAAGTGACTTTATAGTGACTATGTTTCTTACGATTTTGCAAGAATACTAATCTTATATCCATATCATTTCATCTATCAGAAGACAATTTATCCTGTGCTTTATGACCCACAATATATTTACTATAATCAACCGGTTCATAAGTATCGATAATTCTAATCCGAAAATGTATTGGCACCATTTTAATAAAACGACTTTTATTTTCTGTGATTTGCACTTGATTTTATAATGAAAATATCGTAATATTATGCACAGATGCAATGCAATTAATGTGCAGATTATTCAAGGAGGATACCGACATGGCTAACACATCCAATTACACTTATCGTATGGATTCTGAATTACGCGCGCAAAGCGAAGCTCTTTTTAGTGCGCTGGGAATGAATCTTGGTACTGCTATCAATGTATTTTTAAGAAAAGCTGTAAGAGTAGGCGGCTTCCCTTTTGAGGTGACTCTTGATGCTCCGGACACTCCCAACAAAGAAACTATAGAAGCTATGCTTGAAGCAGAGCGAATCGCCAAAGATCCTAACACAAAGAAATATACTATAGATGCCGCATTTGAGGAGTTAGATAAATGAATGAGAAGTATGAAGTTGCATGGACAACCAAATTCAAGAAAGACTATAAGCAGGCAAAGAAACGCGGATACAATCTAGATTTATTAAAAGAAGTTGTCCATCTTATTGCTATGGGCAATCAGCAACAGAAGCTTATAGATGAATATAATGATCATCCATTATCAGGAAATTGGAATAACCATCGTGAACTTCACATACAACCAGACTGGATTTTAGTATATTATATTGATAATGATGTTCTGGTTCTTTCTCTTGTTAGAACAGGTACACATAGTGATGTGTTTAATAAATAATCAAAAATATCGTTATTCTTTTTTTAGTATGCAATAACTCCATTGTAATTATCTGGTTCAATCAACACAAACTTTAATATCATTATTAACTTATATATTTTTTACTTACCCATTCACATAACCATATCCCATTATTTTTAAGTTTCAGACTGTCAATCTTCTCTAAGTAGTTAATTAAATTTATATATTGCTCCCATGTACATTCAGATATTTCTATCTGCTCATAAAGAGATTTAAAACAGTCAAAGCCTTGCTCCAATGTGATTCGATGCTGTTGATCACAATTTACCCATAAAGAAATGAGCATTATAGCCTGCACTTTTGTTATCTTGACAGTCATAACATCCCGAAGCATTTTCCAAATATTTAATGCTGCACATACTTTCAAGATTGGAATGTCCATTGTAATTCCAACTGTTGCACTTGTAATATCAGGCATATGTTCTATAAGACGTCGAATATTTAACTTTATATTTCCCGGTTTAATTGATTCTCCTTTATTGAAATTGTTTAAAGAATCTATAGTAATCATATGCACTCGCAACGGTTCTTGTTGTGGAGGTGTAATTAAAAGTCCACCATTTTCTAAAAAAAACTGCATTATGTCTTTCGCGCTGATACCTTCTTCTCCAAACTCTCTACTTGTTCTTTCAATAATTGAAACAATCTCATTTTTTTTATTTTCTAATAAATCATTTCTATTCTCTGACATAAATATCTCCCTGCATAATTTTCATAAAATCCAACTGCATTTTTAATCTCTTACGACAATGTGATATTATTATCACTGTCCCGCTGCATATCAGATTCATCATTACTACTATCAGACAATGGAAGCTCAGCACTATTTGTCACTGTGTTAGTCACCGGATCGTATATCGGCGCTATACTCCCCGCTTCAAATGTTATTCCATCGCGGCTAAGCTCTGTTGTGATAATATGTGGTGCATCATGCTCACACAGATATCCGTCAATAACAGCGGTACGATAATCGCATCCCCCATCTCACGATCTAGTATGTAGCCACGATGCGCTTCATCTACAATGATAAGGTCATATAGTTGATTAAGTGATTTAAGGTCTTCAAGTCTGACATCCTTAAATGTATCCATCGTCTGATCGCCTAACGCTGTCCTATCAACCAGATAAAGAAATCCTGCCAACCAGATGTTACCATGCGATTCTTTTATTCTTGTGACATTTTTTGTAGTTTCTTATACAATCAGACACTGTAATTTGTTATTTTCTGTCATTTATTATACAATTATCTCGTTTCCATATCAACTAAATTTAGCAGGCCATTTCAAACTATTATTATAGCTTTCTCAAAAATCAAAAAAAGGAAACTGCCTTGTTAAAAGCAGCTTCCCTATCAAACATTTTAATAACCAATATCTACTCACAGCTTCTCCCCATTGCTCTCGATCACATCCCTGTACCAGTATCCGGAATCCTTGATGGTGCGCTTCAAGGTCCCGTAATCCACATACACAAGTCCAAAGCGCATAGTGTAGCCTTCAGCCCACTCGTAGTTATCCATCAGCGACCAGTGAAGATAGCCCACAAGGGGAACTCCATCCTCCGCCGCACGCCTGAACTCCTTGAGATATCTGTGGGTGTAATCAATACGGTATGTATCATGCACCTTGCCGTCAAGGCATATCCAGTCATGCTCCGCCATACCATTCTCCGTTATCATAATAGGCTTTCCGTATCGCTCATATAAGAACTTGGCAGACCAGTACATGACCTCCGGTGCAACAATCCATCCGATATGGGACTCCGGCGCACCCTGGTAACGGTTCTCCGGATAGCCCTCAACACCCTTAGGACCTCCCTGGGAATAGTAAATGTTAGTGCCATAATAATCAAGTGGCTCTGTAACCAGCTTCCACTCCTCATCAGTGAACTCCGGCACCATATCTCCATAATCCTCGTATAACTCATCAGGGTATTTCCCTAAGAATACCGGATCTGACCAATAGCTTAAGCTGAATGTAAAGCCCTCTCCCTCAGTGGAAAAGGTCTTTCTTCTTGCCTCCTCAATCGCTTCTGCCGAATCATCCTTGGGTATATATGAAGGCCCGATTGGGGTAAAGCCGATTATCGGTGTCTTCTTTGCGTGATTCCTAATATAGTTAGCCGCCTTTCCATGTGATAATAGCACATTCCTGCCCATTATCAAAAGATCACAGGGCTGTGCCTGTTGAAATGGTGCATGAAAGCCTCCCCAGTAACCACACCCTAACACACACTGGGGCTCATTGATGGTAGCCCAGTATCTTACCCTGTCGGACAGTGCATCAACCACCACCCTGGTATATTCAAGGAACCACTCGGAGCTGTCGTCATTCAGCCACGCACCCTTTCTGTGAAGTGCATAGGGATAATCCCAGTGATAGAGGGTTGCAATAGGCTCGATTCCCGCTGCAATCAGCTTGTCCACCAGGTCAGAATAGAATTTAAGTCCCTTTTCATTAACCTTTCCTACCCCCTCCGGAATCACCCTGGACCAGCTGATGGAAAAGCGGTATGCCTTAAGCCCTATCTCCTTCATTATGGCAATGTCCTCATCCACTCTGTGATAGTGGTCATCTGCCACATGCCCCGTCTCATTATATCTTGTATTTCCATGATAGGCAGAATACTTGTCCCATATGCTGGGTCCTCTTCCGTCCTCGTTGTAAGCCCCCTCGATCTGATAAGCCGCTGTTGCAGCTCCCCAGAGAAAATCCTTTGGAAATGACATAATCTATACCTCCTGCAATTACTTATTCACTCACAATAACGTATTCCTGCAGCACCAAGGTAAAATGGTGCCAGACACATCTGACACCATTATACATTATTATGTAAGTAATAATCAATCACAATATTCAATATTGGGGGTAAATAATCATTCCCTCTCTCCCGGAATAAACGAATCAAATATTATCACATCAAACACCTTAGAAACCCTCTTAAGCACTGCCTCACTTCTCACTGTCCATGCCGCGCTTACCACGTTAAATAAATGCCGGCAAAGCCAAAAGGATGGCTGATTCCTGTATCTGTAATTATATGCAACAAAATCCGGACGGGACAGAAAGTTCAGCATAAGATTGGTAAGTATAATATTCTCATACCATGCTCTCTTAAGAGTGCTTCTGAAAAAGTTGGTGGAAAGCTGCCCCCTCAAAACATCGGGACGGTTTTTCCTGAACCATCTCACCACCAGTGGATGAAATGATTCCACGCAATATATACCCCGGTAAGCATCCAGCTGCTCCGCTGTCATCCGTGTGGTCCTTAGCCAGTTACCCTCAGACTTAATCTCCACTATAAGAGGCACCCTTCCTCCCACAGCCTTAAGAACATCAGAAAACAAGGGTATCCTGTAATCAGTTCCTGCAAGACCATATTTCATAAGCTCCTCATAGGTACATTCATAAAGCTTCTTATCAACACCGCACATACGGTAAAGGGTCTCATCATGAAACACCACAAGCCTGCCGTCCTTCGTGGTCTGGGTATCCAGCTCAATACCATATCCCGATGCCACAGCCCTTTCAAAGGCAGGCATGGAATTTTCAGGTATTATTTCTGCCTTCTTACTGTCCGACACAGCCTTCCCACCGTCCGACACAGCCTTCTTCTCTGGCATAGCCTTCTCTCTGTCCGACAAAGCCTCTTTCTCATTTGGCATAACCTTCTCCTTGTCCGACATAGACTTCTTTCCATCCGACACAGCCTTACTACTGTCCGACACAGCCTTGCCACCGTTCGGCGTAACCCCTTCCGGCGTAATCTCCCACTCTCCATCCCCGTTATCAAAAAGCCCTCTGTGGGCAATATATGTATCAGCAAAAGGCTGCATCTGCTCCTGCCGCCCGGTATTCGGAGCTATACAATACAAATAAATAAAAATAATGATCACAATACATATTACGATCCACATAGCGATATCCTCCTATATGATCATTCCGAATTTTAATCTCAATTAATTTTCCATCTCTTAATCCTTTAAACAACCAATGGGAATAACCAACACTCCATCATCTCTCCTGTAGCCATATTTGGTACCTGTTATTACAAGCTTTAGATCCGGCAATCTTAACGGACACTGCTTTTCTTTTTTATTATATTCATTAACAAGCGCTTCAATTTCACATAAATGACGAGCCCCTTCCTCCACCTCATTTTCTCCAAGCTTAAATTCTATTATGGCATATCTTCCATCATTCATTCGAAGCACTCCATCAGCTTCAAGCCCATATCTGTCTCTATAATATGACATTCTTCCATCATATGCTGTCGAATATATCTTCAAATCACGTATACATAAGGATTCAAACAAAAAACCAAGCGTTTTAAAATCCCTATTAAAATAATCAGGTGACAATCCAAGTGCTGCAACTGCAATAGATGGATCTATCAAATTTCTCTTTCTTCCAGAGCGTATTGCTGTCTTAGAGCGAATAGAAGGACACCATGCATCCAAATCATCCAAAATATATAATTCCGTTAACGCATTAATATATTTAAAAAGTGTTTGGTCAGTAACATCATTATTTGCCTTGACGTCTGACATAATTGTTTTTGCAGCTGCAATCGTACATATATTCCTGCTATATGACTTTAAAAGATCCATCGCAATAACGGGATTTCTTTTTACTCCGTCAATATTAGAAATATCATTTGAATACGTTTGCTTATATAAATCCTTTGCAACCAGAAGTTTGGCTCTGTCAGTTTTATTATCCAGACTTCCCGGCCACCCTCCACGGCATATAGCAAAAATAATATCATCAATATTCATATCTGATCTGCAGCTTTCAAACGACTCTGGATCATCAAATAATCGCAACAAAGACACTGTTCCATTTGACTCCCCGCTTTCATAAAGACTCATCGGATACATCTGCAATCGACTTATACGCAGAGTTCCAGTATGTGGCGTATTGACATCTCGCGATGATGAACCTGTCAAAATATAACAACCTTTCTCTCCAGAATCATCAACATCTTTTCGTATAGCTCCAAACAGCTTCGGTGCATCCTGCCATTCATCAAACAGAATTGGTTTATCTCCTATCAGAAGTTTACTGGGAAAGGTATTAGCTATCAACAATAGATTTTCTCGTTCCTCTTCATCTTGAAATTCCACAACGGTTTTTGCTATCTGTTTTGCTGTGGTTGTTTTTCCACAACCCTTTGGGCCTCTAATCCATGCTGCTCCAAAGGCTTCCATATTAAGTTCCAACAAGTCGTCAAGTACCCTTTTTCTATAAATTTTCATATCAATCACCTCAAAAGTATTTTATTCCAAAATAATATTTTCGTCAATTCCAATTTTAGTATTTTGTGGTATTTTATTTTAGTGTTTTGTGGTATATTATTTTAGTATTTTGCGCTATTTTAGTGTTTTGTGGTATTTTGCTTTAGTATAAGTTTATACCACAGGTTTTATTCACAAAAAATTAAATCTGTGCTATACTTATCCACGTAGCATTGTATCAATAATACAATCAAGAGGCTATAACCAATAGTTTTCAACATATGCAATATAATATTAAGGAGGACTAACATAATGCAATTTGAGACATTACAAAAGGACATGATCGCTGCCATGAAGGCGCATGACAAGACTAGAAAGGACGCCATCTCAACACTGGTATCAGCTGCTAAGAAGATCGCCATTGACGAGGGCAAGCGTGACGATATTCCTGAGGAGGTTGTTGACCGCGCCATTCTTAAGGAGGTCAAGTCTGTTAAGGAGCAGCTTGACACCTGTCCTGACGAGCGTGCAGAGTTGAAGGCTGAGTATCAGGCACGTTTCGATATCATGCAGGAGTATGCACCTAAGATGCTCTCAGAGGAAGAGATAGAAAGCATCATTAAGGAGAAGTTTGCAGATGTTCTTGCAACCGGCAACAAGGGACAGATAATGAAGGCTGTCATGGGTGAGCTGAAGGGCAAGGCTGACGGCAAGCTCATCAATCAGGTTGTAGGAAAGCTTTCTCAGTAAAACATCGTATATTATACAGACAGTTAAATCATTATACACAACGCAACAGGAGAATCCACATGAAACCATCCGGCTATTACACCTCCGGCGAATTTGCAAAGATGGCACACATAACCATCAGAACTATCCGCTACTATGACAAAGCAAATATTCTTAAGCCTTCGTATGTAAATGATTCCGGAGCGCGCTTTTACACGGATGCGGACTTCGCCAAGCTTTCCCAGATTCTCCTGTTAAAATATCTTGGATTTTCATTAGATGAGATCAGGAGCATGACCATCGGCGATCTTGACCGGAGCATGCTCCGCAATTCTTTAAAGCTCCAGTTAAAGCTGGTAAAGGACCGCATGGAGCAGATGGAGCTCGTAGCCTCTGCCATAGAGGACACCACCCATGCGTTGGAAAAGGATGCTCCCATAGACTGGAATCAAATGCTTGATCTTATCCATCTTACAAACATGGAAAACACCCTGAAGTCGCAATATGAAAACTCCAGCAACATTTCAGCCAGGATCAATCTCCACGCCCTGTATTCAACTAACAAGCAGGGCTGGTTTCCGTGGATATATGAGCATTGCCATATCACTTCAGGCATGCAGGTCTTGGAGCTTGGCTGTGGCAGCGGAGCACTGTGGAAGGAAAACTGCGATAAGCTCCCCACAGACACCCACATAATATTAAATGATATATCAGAGGGAATGCTTCGCGACACCAAACGCGAGCTGTCAATGGACAACCTTACATTTCATGCCTTTGACTGCCATGAGATTCCTTACGAGGATGAGACCTTTGACCTGGTCATTGCCAACCATGTGCTTTTCTACTGCGACGATCTTCCAAAGGTTTTATCAGAGGTAAGAAGAGTATTAAAAAATGGCGGTACCTTCATATGCAGCACCTACGGCTCTAAGCACATGAAGGAGATTACCACCTTAGTTCAAAGCTTCAATAATTCAATAATTTTGTCCGCGGACAAATTGTATGAGAAATTCGGTCTCGGCAACGGCGCAGACCTATTGACACCATACTTTTCAAGTGTCAAGCGAGAAATCTACAATGATGAACTTATCGTAGACAATGCCGAGCCTCTCATAGAATACATCCTTTCATGCCATGGCAACCAGAATCAATATCTGCTTGACCGCTACAAGGACTTCCGTACTTACGTGGAACGCAAGACCAAAAAGGGCTTCCACATCACAAAGTATTCAGGTATGTTCATATGCACGAAATAATCCTCACCACTGCACCTGATCGATCATTCACAACAGCTCTACCCGCAAATTCTATCACGTCGCTTGCCGCCTCAGTATGAGCATTTGCAAAACATATAAGCAAAGACGATCCATCACTTTATCTGGGCTAGATCACTGGCTCTTGGCTTTCCTGCGAACTTCGTGTACTCTCCATGCCATGTAAGCTCGACCGTTCCGGTGGAGCCACTTCTCTGCTTAGCCACTATTATATCTGCAATTCCCGGCTTTAGCGAATCCTCCTTATGATAATAATCATCACGATAAATGAACATAATAACGTCGGCGTCCTGCTCAATGGCTCCCGACTCACGAAGGTCTGACATAACTGGCCTGTGATCCTCACGGCTGTCCACCGCACGGTTAAGCTGGGACAACGCAATTACCGGCACATCAAGCTCCTTCGCCAGATTCTTAAGGGAACGGCTTATGGTAGATATCTCCTGCTGGCGGGACTCACTTCTTCCCGAGCCATTCATGAGCTGCAGATAATCTATAACAATGAGGCCAATATTCTTTGTCTGCTTAAGCTTCCTGCATTTTGACCTTAATTCTGCAACCGTAATACCCGGCGTGTCATCTATGTACATGGGCATCTCCCCCACACGATATGTTGATTCCATTATCTTCTCCCAATCTGAATCGAGAAGCTGGCCTGTTCTTATGGACTGGGAATCCACCATTGAATCCATGGCAATGAGACGTGTTGCCAGCTGCTCCTTACTCATCTCCAGGGAAAATACTGCCACCGGCACATCTGCCACCATCGCAGCGTGCTGTGCTATGTTAAGTGCAAATGCGGTCTTGCCCATAGCCGGTCTTGCGGCAATAAGTATAAGCTCTGAGCCGTGAAGTCCCGAAAGCTTCCTGTCAAGATCGGTAAAGCCAGTGGGAACACCTGTGATCTCACTGCCCTTCTTCGCCGAAGCCTCTATATTATCGAGCACGTTAAGAGCAATGTCCTTCATCTCGGCAAACTGCATTCCCGTACTTCTTTTCTGTGTAATATCAAACAGCTCCTTCTCGGACTGCTCCAATATATCATTGACCGGATTCTCCGACTCATAGCACTGAGCCATTGTCTTTTCAGAGTACTTGATCATCTTGCGAAGCACCGCTTTATCCTGTACAATTCTTGCGTACTCGGCTGCATGGCTTGTGAACTGTACAGACTCCAATATCTCATTGATATATCCTAAGCTGCTCACCGATTCCGGCGCATTCATTTCCTTTAATTTGTTGCTGACAATGGAAAGATCTATGGGCTTACCCTCATTGTACAGGGAAACAATAGCAGAGAAAAGCATCCCATACTCACCATAGTAGAAATCATCCCTTGTAAGTATGTCTGCCACGTCCGCTACAGCATCCCTATCCATAAGCATAGAGCCTATTACCGCCTGCTCCATCTCTTTATTATTTGGCATTATTCTTTTCTGTATAATCGTATTTTCATCCATAACCTATGCCCTATCTATAAAACACTTTGTTCCATACAAGGCTGCAGACACTTGTATCCATTCATCTATCTTCATCCCAAAACCACGTGTTACCTTGTCGCGCAATCCCGAAACCATGTATTACCTTGCCGCGCAATCTCAAGACCAACTGACAGATCAATCTATGCCTTGCCTTCAACGATCACCTTAAGACCTGCTGTCACCTGTGGATGAAGCTTGATCTTAACATCATACTCACCGACAGCCTTGATGGCATCCTTAAGCTGTACCTTCTTCTTGTCCACATCAAGTGAAAGCTGAGCCTTGACCTCGTCAGCAATCTCCTTAGAGGAAACCGAGCCGAAGCTCTTGCCATTGGCACCAACCTTAATGGGAATCGTGATCTTAGACTCCTCTATCTTCTTCGCAAGCTCACGTGCTGCCTCAAGATTTTCCGCTGCAATCTTGTCATCATTAGCCTTTCTCAGCTTAAGGTCATTGAGATTCTTACTGGTTGCCTCGACCCCCTGCTTTTTCTTTATAAGAACATTACGGGCAAAGCCGTCATTAACCTTGACCACATCACCCTTCTTACCTACATTCTTCACATCCTCCAACAAAATAACTTCCATAGTCTTATATCCTCCTGTTTATATATTGATTATTAAGCATTTGCGAAATGCATATATACTTTCTTTATTGTGAACATTGTATAGACATTGTTAATGTATTTCGCAGATGCCTAATATATTTTAGTAGTATATCAGAAATCTCCCTCATCCCACATAGTCCGGAGCACGGATTTGAGCTGCTCCTTGACCTCTTCCACCGTGGTATCAGGAAGCTGCACTCCTGCAACAGTTCCGTGGCCGCCGCCACCGAACTTCTCCATGATCACCTGTACGTTGATGTCATCAATGGAACGGGCACTGACGTACACAAGATCGTCAATCTTTGTAAGAACAAAGGATGCCCTCACATTCTCCACATCCAACAGCTCGTTAGCCACCTTGGCTGCCACAACATTGGGACTGTCCACACCATCCTCTGCAGGCACGTCGGAAATGGCAAAACAGTCCATGAATATCTCTGCCCGTCCAACTCCCTGGGATAAATGCTTGAAGCTCTCCATATCCACCCGATATGCCTTGCGGACACGTATCATGTCGGCACCGCATTTACGCAGGAAGGAGGCAGCCTCAAAGGTACGCACACCCGTCTTGGTAACAAAGTTATCGGTATCAACAAGCATTCCCGCATACATGGCATCCGCCTCAGCAGGACGAAGCTTGGGCTTATCCATACTGTACTGCAGTATCTCTGCCACCATCTCACAGGCAGAGGAAGCATAGGGCTCCACATAGGACAGCAGCGCATTGCTGACAACCTCGCCGCTTTGTCTGTGGTGGTCGATTACAACAATATTCTTCGTATGTGCAAGCAGCTCGGGACACTCAGTAATGCTGGGTCTGTTCACATCCACAACTATGAGCACTGTGTTAGGGTCAACTGCCCCAAGAGCCTGCTCACTGCTGTAGAACATATCCTCCGGATACACACTGCTTCCCATGAAATTATTCATGGCAGGCCTTATGGAGCTCGTCACCTCATTAATGACAATATGTGCCTTCTTCTCCATATTGGTAGCCAGCCTGTATATGCCTATGGCAGATCCAAGACAGTCAATATCAGGATTGCGGTGTCCCATAATGAGCACCTGATCCTTATTGGCAAGAAGCTCCTTTAAGGCATGGGCCTTGACTCTCGCCTTAACCCTGGTATTCTTCTCAGATGACTGGGTCTTTCCTCCATAGTAAATGATCTTGTCACCCTTCTTAATAACCGCCTGGTCGCCGCCGCGTCCAAGGGCCATATCCATTGCCATATGGGAGTACTCATATGCCACTGTGTAATCATCATTATCCGGGTCAACTCCCACCGCGATCGAAAGGGTCACAGGGGTTTCATTTCCTATATTGATGCTCCTAACCTCATCAAGCAGGCTGAACTTTCCCTCCTGCAAAAGCTCCAGCTGCTGCTGCTGAAGCACAAAGATATACTTGTCCTTCTCCAGCTTCTTAATGATCGCCCTTGCAGACTGCATGTATTTGGTTATCTTTCTGTCTATCAAGGCCGCCAGCAGTGCCCGGCGCACCTCCTCCGTTGCATCCATAACCTCTTCGTAGTTATCAATATATATCTGGCCTGCCACCAGCTTAATGCGCTCCTTATCCTCAACAGCTTCCATAAGCTCTGTCTCATCATAGAGATATATGGCATAGAGCACCTCATTATCCTGCACATTTTCAGTGATGTTATTAGACACCAGCTCTGCCACAGACACCCTCCGGATATCCACCCGATAATTCCTGTCAGCCTGATAAATGTGGACAACCCGCTGTCCGTTATCCTCCGGCTCCATCTGCAGAAGCTCCAGCGTAATATCGGTGAAAATGTTCTGGATGTGCTTTCTCATATGCTGCTTATCGCTCTTCAACGCCTGATAGAATGCCTTGTTGCACCAAAGCACCCGACCGTTGGCATTTACAAGAGTATAAGGAACTGCTAACTCCTTAATAAGCTCACTCTGTATAGAACCGTGTGCAAAGGAAAAAGCCATCAGATCCGTCATAATACGGGGTCTTCTTTTATAATAAATGTATATGGCAGCAATAAGATAAATAACCAGTCCGCCCGTAGCAACGGCGCCTGCCTTGCGGTCCACAGCATACATACAGCCGTTCACAAGTATAAGAATTATCATCAAATAGAACGGTATCCGAAGATAACGCTCTATCTCATTCTCCAAAAGATTCTTGATTTTCTGTTTCTTACCCATGTCGAAACCCTTTCTATCTTCAATAAAGCCTGGAGCTCTGTCATAACCTATCGTCAATTAATACCTTCCCTCCCGAAACCGCACAAAGCCCAGTTGACTTCAGTTCTGCAAGAACCGGAGCGAAGGCAGGTGCCGAAGGTCGGATGAGGACTACATCATATATATGCTGCAACAAAACAAATCCACAAAAATCGAACTTGCGTTCTCATTTACAACACCCCTAGTATAACATTTTTTCCTGACATAAACAACAGGATATGTTGTGCCATTTTTTTCATTAAGCCCAAGATATAGCAAAGCCTTAAAGCTTCTATCCCTTCACTCTCCCAAAAAAGCCGTACCATGGTCATATATATCAAACTCCTCCCGCTGCGGCGGTGCTCCATATTCATACACAACCACCTTCTCATCCCAGTCCATTTCGTAGGTCGGCAGCTTGATGATCCGATGTAAGCGGAACTGCTTTTTTCTAAGATAGTCCCTGTAATTCTCCTTGGGATAATACATCATCACCAGCACCTTCCGGGGATGCTTATCCACACTGTCTGTTATATGGTCTATCACCTGCGAAAAAATATTGATTTCAAAGGGATTGAAAAAATAAAAGACTGTGTCCTCAGGCCGTATCTCATACTCCTCTGCTTTTCCATTGATCAGCTCGATCTTACCTGCCGAATCCCGAAAGCGGGTGTTGTAATAGGAACGGTTGTCCAGCGCCTGCTCATACAGCTCCTCATCAACCTCTATGCCGCATACCTCGCACCGAAACCTCTGATTAACATAGAACAGCACCCGTCCTTTCCCACAGCCAAAGTCCACCAGTCTGTCAAAGCTCGTGATCTCCTTCTCCAGCTCGTCAAATGAACAAATGAGCCCACTGTAGCTTGTAGGCTCATATCTGTAGTAATCATCATTATAACGGTTGTTATATACGATCTCCGTGCTTTCTATTCCAAGAAATTCCTCGTATTTGTCATTCTCATAATACTTGGGTGTCTGACCTTTGTTCCTTTTCATAAATCCGTGCCTTTCTTCACCATGTATAATTACTATTACATACCCTGCATATATCAAGCCATGCTTTTTTGCACATACCGGAGACTCTCTCATTCGACTTCATGTGTACACAGGCTGTTTTTCATTCGACTTTATCTGAACACAGGCTGTTTTCTTTCATCTAGCCTGCACCGCCTGCTACATTATACGTGTTTCTTCTTCCTGTACACAAGTTTTTTGCTTTCATCTAGCCTGAACCTTGAAATCCACCTCACATTCAGAAATAAACTGCCCATTAATATGAAGTGCATAGCTCACCTTGACCTGCAGGAGCTCAACACTCTCCGTCATTACAACGTTCCGGGTATCAACCTCCATCGTCACCGCACCGGCTCCTGTCTGATAGAGGCTTGACGTCCTTTCATCCTCCACAAACCTAAGTGCCGATGAGACAGCCCCGTTCTTCACCATCTCAAAATGCCCGTCATGGAATTTCACACGGTTCTTAATTATCTCTCCGGTGTCATCGGGACACTCCTCATAAAGAACATAGTGCTTCCCATTTTTCAAATAATAGGTTCCTGAGGTAACCAGTTCGATGGGCTCATCCGCCACATCAAACTGCCTTCCGGAAACCGTGACCAATACTTCCTTTGTCATATATACATCCTGCTTAATATCTTTGAATATAATAGCCTGCAAGCAATCCCTTCTGGATCAGCCAAACCCGTCAATCAAGTCACCAGCTATAAGTTATAGCAATGTCCCATGTATCAGTAGCTCTCAATGTCCACCACCTGGGTGTCCTTCACATGGAAGGGCAGAACACTGTCCGCAAAGGACATGAAGCTCTCCACACCGTCACTGACGTAGTACTCATAGCTCGGTCTGTGCCTTTCGAGGTTCAGCATTTCCTTCTCCACCATCAGCTCCTTGAGCTCCTTCGCCGTCTCAAATGCAGGATTCACCAGATGAACACTCTCCCCCATGAACCGCTTGATGGTATTGCGGATAAGGGGATAGTGGGTACACCCAAGCACCAGGGCATCCACATTGTACTCCTTCATTTCCTGAAGATAACGGGACACGATATCATCCGTCACCCTGTCCTCAAGAAGCCCCTCCTCCACAAGTGGTACAAACAGAGGACACGCCTTGCTTACCACCGTTATATTGGGGTTAAGCTCCCTTATATAATCATTATAAATGCCGGATTTCACCGTACTGGCAGTTCCTATGACTCCCACATTTCCTGTCTTGGTAGTCTCCACCGCCATCTTGGCCCCAGGCTTCACCACACCGATTATGGGAATATCGATCTCCCCTGCAATCTCATCAAGTGCCAGCGCGCTGGCGGTATTACAGGCAACCACAATAGCCTTCACATTCTTGGTCTGCAGAAATCTGACTATCTGCCTGCTGTATTTCAACACCGTTTTCTTTGACTTTGATCCGTAAGGAACCCGCGCCGTATCACCGAAATACACTATATCCTCTCCGGGAAGCTGCCGCATGATCTCTCTTGCGACAGTAAGCCCACCTACACCGGAATCAAAAACACCTATAGGATTATTCATAACAATATCCTCTCAATTCTTTATTATGCATACACGTTTGCAAAACTCGAATACACTCTTAATTAGTTGTGAACAATGTATAGTTCCAACGCAGGCACGCTCTCGCTGCTCGATGCACGCAGCGGTACTAAACTCACACTTCGCACACTCGTGTTCGTTACCAAGTAGGTGCATGACACTAGAACTCACTATGTTCGTTAAGTGTCATTGGAAGTACCGGCGGCATCATGCCTGAGACCTTAGCGAGTGTAACGAGCTTAGTTCGAAGGTATACACCGTAAAGCACCTGCTTATGGAATCTATACATTGTTCACAACACAATATACATTTTAACGAGTTTCACGAACGCTTATTTACTTAGTATCTCCGCACCAGCGCAAGCTGGATCTGGCGCTCCACCTGCTCCTCAACGGAAAGTCCTGCAGCCTTCCACAGCATGGGATACATGCTGATAGATGTGAAGCCGGGCAAGGTATTGATCTCATTGAAGATCACCTTGTTGGTATCCTTCTCTAAAAAGAAGTCTACCCTGGCAAGCCCATAGCCGTCCACTGCGGAAAATATTGCCATAGCCGCCTGCCTTATCTCCTCTGCCTTACCCTCCGGAAGCTCCGGGGATATTACAGTCTTGCTGTCAGCATTGGAATACTTTGCATCAAAATCATAGAATTCAGCCGCGGACAAAATCTCACCCACACCGGAGGCACTTGGATTAACTGCACTTCCCAAAACCGCACACTCAATCTCCCTGCCAACAATATTTCTCTCTACCAATATCTTTGTATCATGCTTAGCCGCATTTTTAAGTCCCGCTATAAGCTCATTTCTATTATGTGCCTTCGAAACACCCTGGGAAGATCCCGCCTTGCTGGGCTTGATAAACACAGGATAGGGAAGCTTGCTCTCAACCCTTGACACAAGATTTTCCATGTTCTCCTGCTTAACCTCTTCAGCCCTTACAAGCACATAGTCTGCCTGGGTGATTCCAAGGTCATCCACGATAATCTTCGTATAGACCTTATCCATTCCCACTGCAGATGCAAGCACACCACAGCCCACATAAGGGATCTTCGACATTTCAAATAAGCCCTGTATAGTACCGTCCTCACCGTACATTCCATGAAGCACCGGAAACATCACATCCACAGGCATTGTGGAGTAGCTTCCTTCTTTCAGAATAATAAGCTCCTTCTTCGTTGCATCCGGCGAAAGCACCACCGATGAATCCGACTCCCTCCAGCTTCCATCCTCAATACTCTGAACACCGTCCGCCAGCAGCCAGTGTCCTTCCTTCGTAATGCCAATGTATGTAACATCATATCTGCTATCATCAATAGCCTTGGCGATAGTCTGTACCGAGATGCACGAAATATCATGCTCCGAAGACTGCCCGCCAAATACAACCGCAATATTTTTCTTACCCATCAGTTAGTCCTCCATGTATATATAGAAATATTATATCACCATCTTATGATTTGCGCCATAATATAATGCAAAACCATTTCTATTCAACTCAAAAAAACAGGCAGGACAATCCTGCCTGAGATGTTTGTATTAATACACACTGCAAATAATCACACCCGTTTTTCCACCAGTCTCCTAATCCCCAAAATAACCAGACTCCCTATGGCAGCTCCAATAACATTGAGCATCATTTCCCACAAGTCGCAATGTCTGCCCTCTATGGGAAGCTTTCCAACCTCTGCAACAATCCCGATGAGAATACCCGAGACCATTGATATGGCCAGTCCTTTAGTCCGGCTGCGGTTTGTCCATTGATATACCGTTTCAAAGCTGATCAGCCCATATAGGAACAACAGCACAAAATGGGCTGCAAGCCTGAACCGCCCATCCCAGAAAACCAGCATTTCATAATCCGGCTCACTTCCCGTGAATAAACGCAGTATTTTAGCTGTAAATGTCATACTGGTATTTGCAGTATCACTTCCGTTCTGAAACGAAAGGAAAAGTATCATCGCCACCCACGCAGCTAACAGTATTGTTGATATCCATTTCTTCATCTATATACTCTCCGCCAGGTCTCTCTGTTATACTGAGCCTTCCCGTCCGAGAACCACCTTAAATGTCTTTAATATGATCTCAAGATCAAGTGCCAGAGAAAAATTCTCTATGTATTCCTTGTCAAGCTGTACAACCTCTTCAAAGTCAGTAATATCACTTCTTCCGCTTACCTGCCACATTCCTGTAAGTCCCGGCATCATGGCAAGACGCCCCTTGTGACGCAGCTCATACTGCTGGTATTCCTGCACTGTGGGCGGTCTTGTCCCCACCACGCTCATGCTTCCCGCAAGTATATTGAAGGATTGCGGCATCTCATCAAGGGATGACTCCCTTAAGAATTTCCCAAGAGAGAACTTCTTGCCATAGCCGATAATCCTTGGATCATCATCCATTTTGAACATAAGCCCGCTCATTTTATTCTGGGACATAAGCTCCGCTTTCCTAGCCTCTGCGTCCTTATACATGGTACGAAACTTCCATATCTTAAATGTTCTTCCGTTCTTACCCACTCTCTCCTGTCTGAAGAATATAGGTCCGGGGTCCGCTATCATGATCATTGGTGCAATAATGATAGTGAGTAACACCGTGACAATAGAGCCCACAAGTCCGAAGAATATGTCCACAAGGCGCTTGATCATAAGCTGTCTCGTGCTAACATTATTAACACTGGAGGTTACTACCGGAATTCCGTTAATTCTATTAATCGTAGCATTAGGCACCTGCACCAGATTACGGATACTTACATGTACAACGATACCCATACTGATAAAGGTCCTGACCGCCTCATCAGCTGCCTCTCCGTCCATATAAAGAAGCACCTCATCCACAACATTGCTACCAGCATAATCATACATCGTCTCAAGATTACCAACAACAGGAACTCCGTGAATAGAATTTGAAAATCCGCCATCAAATACCACATTCTCATTATCAAATGCCAATTTATCCGAATCACCATCCGCTATCTCCGCGTCTATAGGAATAACCTGTGCTGCAGCAGCTTCAAGCTCAGCCATATTATCTGTAAGGACTATACCGATAATCCTTGATGTACTGATCTGCCTGTTGTTAAATTCCCTTAACACCGCACTCACCTTATGATACGGTGCAACCAGCAGCATGCAGTTCTGATTCTGAGCCTTGTTGATCTCCTTGCGCAGATAAATCTTATAAAAATATCTGTACACGAACAGAACAAAAACTCCGATAACCGGAAAAACAAAAACCACTATTCTGGAATATGTATCAGAGGTCTGCCTCATAAACAGCACCAGTACAACACCCACAAGCATGTTGACGCAATACTGTACCACCCTCTTGATCTCTTCTGCAGAATTACGTTTTAATATATTGGAATACTGGTCTGTGAAAAATGCAATGACCAAATGAAGCATCAAAATAAGCAGCATTATGCGTCTGTACGGCTGAAAAAATGAGCTGCTGCCAATAACATCCTTTACCCGCCCTAATCCAAAACGAAATATATATGATAAGATAAAACTGACTTCAATAAACAAAAGATCTAAAAACATAAAATCAAAGTGTTTAGTCCATGTTTTCTTTTTCCTTTCGTGCATCCACTAAGTCCCCTTTGATATCATTTCCATAAATCATAACATTAATTAATCTAACACATTATCGATTCAGATACAATATCTATTTTTTTCATCTTATGTGGTAATAATTACATATTCTATTTGCAATTATTAATAATATAACAGCTATAATATTAAAAATAAATCGGTCTTAATACTAATATGTAAGGCAGGACGTTAATCCTGCCTTACATATTAGTATTAAACTACACTATAGATTTCCAAATTTCTCCTTGTATGCCCTTAACTCAACTAGTAGATTATCATTGCTCTTCTGCAGATGGTTCGCCCTTGCATCCGCCTCTTCCGCTCTTGCATCTGCTTCTTCCAATACTTTGTTCAGCTTCGCGATCTTCTCCTCTGTTTCTTTTGCTGCCGCACTCAGCTCCGCAATCTTCTCCTCTGCCTCCCTCAGCCTGTCACTCGGCAGCTCGATGATCTCTCCGCCCATTGCCTTCACCATCTTGTATTCTATCTCATTGCCGTCTGTTATATATCTCGCCACGACACGCATGCAGCTGCCCAAGTCCGCCAGCTCAACATTCGTAATCTCACGATTGTTCTTCCATTGTAACATCGCTTCATTGATACATGAAATAAAAAGCCTCTTATGTCTCAGCTCCAATGTCTTGAATGCATTATCATAGTCCTTTGTTTTTTCATAAGCATCAGCTCCTACTTAATATTTCGGATGCGCATCTGATACTACTATTATAAAAAATGAAATTATGAACTTCAATGTCAATTCAATGAAGAATTATGTATATTTAATTTTTATCATGTAATTTCTATATAAAAGCATGAACAAAAATTCATAAAGATGTATTTTCTATGAAGTTCTCCGCATACTTCACCCTATAATTTCATTTTTTGTTTCTTTTTCACCTTTTTTAATAACTGTCACTATAGGAATCAGATCTGTAAAAGCCGACCCAATCACATTACCGCATTTCGGGCAAAGAAAATCCTCATGTTCGCGGTTTCCTTCCCAGACAGAATGATCATCATATTCGCATATAGCTCCACATTGTGAACAAGTAACTGTGTTCTTCATATTCTCCTACACCTTTCAATTTTTTTCATTTTCTGTTTTATATACATTTTCTGTTTGTAATAATGATATGAATACAAGTGACTTCTTAAATCTCGACAACACTATATATTCAATTCCCTCAAACTCTCATACTCTGCTTCAGTCGATGCCGGATAACTTATTATTCAAAAATTCAAATTCTCTAAATGTAAGATTGCCCTTATCATATTGTTCAATAATCTCCTTCTTAATATCATCAGATATACATCCTGCGGTTTTTATCTTCTCCATTAGATTATTATAAACATTCTCATTCTTATAATTTGTAACTGTTCTCATAGATGTATGAAATTTCATTTCAGTCATAGCTGCCTGTTTTTTTCATCCATAATCATCCTGCACCTTTTCATAAATGCTAGAACGTCTTCAATTCGTCCGCAAGCACTGTCTTACCACTTCCCCATATACCATTCACTCCCACAGCAGAGTAGTCAGAAATATACAATTCAAGTCTTTCCAGATCACTTTCTCGTTCAGGGTAGAGTACAATTTTACCAACATTATTATGAATCTTTGAATGTACCTCAGATCCTTTTTTTACAAAATAGATTATTAATAGATTTTCAATTATGATTACAACCAGTAAAAACACACGCAAAAACTATGTTTATCAGCAACCCCAGCATAATCACATATACCATCTATAGGAACACCTTGATATAGCTTTGCAATTACAAATCCTACGGTTATGGGAACCTCTAAAAAAATAATATTACGCAAAGCCTCCCAATTAATTACATTTGCAATCTTTAATAAAATCAATAATAGAATTGAAGCTGCTATACTAAGAAACAAGTTAGTATTAACCGACGTGATGATAAAAGCAAATGTAAGAAAACTAACAGTTGCTATTAGTCCATAAATAAATATGTTATGAAGAATTCTATTATATCTTTCATTCATAATTCTCATCTCTCCTGCATTAATTCTATACAACCAAGCTTTTACACCCTAAAGCATGACTTTTCCCTTCGAAAGAGACGATGTAAGGATGCGCGACTTCAGAAAGGTTCTCCCAGCGCTTTCCTTGGGCCACTTTACGGGTATGACCACAATCCTGCTCATATATTATACTAGCAGTTGCACAACTGACCACTATAAAAAGACCCGATGCATAATAATCATATCTATATGCATCGGGATTCCGCTTCACTCCATAGCTTCAATTATACCTGTCTTATACTCATTCGTCTATCTTCTGACTTCTAATGTACTTTAATAATTCCGTCTCTTCTATTTCCGAATATGCTCCAAAAGTAGCAGCCTTTTCGGCTCCTAACTCGTAAAAACAACTCTTTTTATCAGCTCTAGGAGATTTAACTTGTAGAATTGGAATCTTATCCATGACAGGAATCTTATGCACGCTTTGTATATTCTCTGAAATTGTTCTCATAAAAAACCTCCTAGAACGGAAAAATCAAATAAAGTCAATTACCTCTTTTACGAAGACACAAACTAGACAAGAGACGTAAAACTGTATTATTATACGTTCATTTTGCTGTACAGACACTGTATCACTTCATGACCGTATTTTCCATCCATTTGTATTAATATATGCATAATTTTATAATCTATGCATCAAAAAAACATGAATTTATTATATCATCATCAAACTTAATTTGCAAGAAAAAAAACCAAAATATTATTATTATTTACTATAATTATAATTAACCAAATCTCATCCCATATATTTAGTTATTCAATTAAAGTCAGATACATTATATAGTAATTGAAATTTTAACTCATAATTCAATAGTGCCAAGAAAAACGTCAAGCATAACGCTTTCCTTTAAAGACATTGCATCTTTAACCAACGTTCTGAAATTAACCACATTTTTTGCTTTTAAGACCTTAGAAAAATGTTTATCCAATTCCATTGCCACCTTCTCAAAATAACTATTGTAAGACTTTAGTATTTCATTGTCCAAAACTATATTCATTTTCATATCTTCATCTCTTACAACCCCTTTCTCCGATTCAGATACTACAGTCCAATGACTAATCCGTTCCAAACATTTTTCACTTTTTTCTTTCCATTTCATTCTTTGCTCTTCCGGTCCCACTTTCGAAAGCGCATTACTCACAACATATTGCCTAACTACACGCTCCCTATCCTCATATTCTTTATTAGGAACACTAAATTGACACGACAGCTCAAATGCTGCATCATAATCACTGACAGATAGATTTAGAAACAGGCAAGACGCAATATCGGCGTACCCTTCACGATATATATCCATGAAGGATTCTCCAAATATACGCAATGAATCATAAGAAAAAATCTGCACAATATTCTTTCGAATTTGAAGCTTTCTAGCTATGTGCGTTTCCACAGCTTTGCAATAATTCTTAAAGTTCCATTCATCTATATCCTTAAAAGCTTTAGAGCTTTTGTTGATATCAACATCATATACCTTATCATCAAAATCCATTAATGCCAATCGGAATTTTTGCCCCGCAACTTCATTTAGATTATGTGCATACAACGCCCTCTCTGTCTTATCCACTCTACGAAGCCATGAAAAAAATTCATCCAACATCGGTTGCAGTAGTACGCGAGTTGCCTTTTGGCAACTCTTATTTGTTGAATATGACAAATCATCAAGCCCATAAAAAATGGACGTCTCTATCTGATGACACATATTTTCCCAATAACATTGTGCACGCAGCTTTCTGTAGCGGTAATTACGCTCCACTACATGAAAAGCTTCGTGAAATAAAATCGGAATAACTCCGGGATGCTCAATCAAGCTTTCCGGGAAAGTAACAATAATCACTTTCCCGGTCACATCCCTTTTCTGAAATAAAACATCGGTATATATAATATCGGTCATCGCCGGGTATAATAAAAAAACATACTGCTCTGAGTTATCTAAAATCTCCGCTAATTTGTTTAACATGCGTGAATAAAAGGTTAGAATCTTCGGAGAGGCGTCAAACACATACATACTATCGGACATGGTCGGAAATAATGGCTGGTCAACATTTTTAATGCTCCCTACCATGTTCTGAAAGATTTCAACCATCTTCTCGACAGCATCCTGAACATCTTTAATATATGCATGTTTTTTTTCTGTTAAATTCCTTTCCTGCTTGCCATTTTCATTATCCATTTCTAATATGATATCTATTTGCTCAATAAAATGGCTTATAAAAATCTGCATAGCACGTTCAAAAATTGTTTTCTCATAGCTATGAAAAGAATAACCATTAATTTTGGTCAGCTCATTCTGCAATTTTATAACATAGAGAATCTGGGTCGCCAGAGCCGGTTGATCTTTACATTTGTTGTATTTCTGCTTTAGCGTATACAATATATTATTATCCGAATTATTTTCCATTATTTCAGCCTCACTTTTTAACCATTATTTCCGTTTCAATATTATACCAAGCCTGGAAATAATCTTTATTTGAATGCGTCAATAGATTACCTTTTTTATATAATGGTAATAATTTTTCCAAAGGATAATTGTCAATTTCTATCAGCTTATCCGTCCCCCCTATCACATCATACCATCGAAAATCATCCGAATTCTTTAAATCATTCTGAATGTTTTTCTTCAACTTCCAGATGTATTTCTCTGAATCCCCCGTATTTTTCATAACTCCTCGAAATCTACAGCTTACCATTTCCTCATAGTCCACCTGTTTATGAAAGGAAGTTTGAATATCTAACGCATCTTCCCGAACAGAAAATATAGTAGAAGCTTTTGACAATGAAAAATATGTATGATTATGTAACATCTTTCTCATCCCCTTAGTATAACTATTGCAGTAATGTAATAATATTATTTCATTTTTCCCAAAAGTAAGATATGCACGGCAATCACCCAAATTATTGATATTATTTAATTCACTCTTAATTTTCTCGCTGCCAGATTGATCACCATGATCAAGCAACAAAAAAGAAAGGAACAAATACGGTGCCATATTCATTTTATCAATGAACTCTTGCTCCTCCTTTTCCTCCGGCTCTGGAAACACACATATTATATCATTCCTGTTACTTTTCCCATCGCAGTGGGATAATGTCATCCCACTTGTATAATCTCTAATATCACGCCTGTTCTCTTGTGCGTCCCATTGTCTCGTACTATCTTCAATATTCATTGCATCAAATGGTCCAAAAACACAGTATTTTCCAGATACTGTTTGAGAATCTTTAATAAGATACTCGTATGTATTACTGATCATTTGTATTGTTCTTATTCGCATTTAAATTCTTCCTTATCCCTATTAATAATATAATGATAAAAATCTATTACTGTCGAAACACCTCTTATACCTAAAAGACCCTCCAATGCCATTATCAAATAATCAATACTTCTCTCCCACGGTAGGTCAGATTGCGTTGTCCAAATACACCAAAATTCTGTATAAATATCATCATTGACAAATTCTAGTTCTTTTATCCCATCAATCGTAAGCAATTCATTAATCTGTACTTTCTCCTCTTCCGTCCGAAATAGATGATCCAAGTACAGCAAGTAAAGGAAAATCAATTTTTTGTGCCAATCATACTCGTCCGCTCTTTCATTTCCAATATTATTAATAATATGACAGCAAAATGCCTCCGCTTTCATAATTCCGCTTGTCTGTGCTGCATTTAAAATGGCAGAAATGACCAATAGTCGATCATTTATATCAATATCTTTATTATTCTGCAGACATTCCACAAATTCATATATAGTTTCAAAGATTTGATTACTATCTTCCCTACTACTCGCTAATTGCTCAAAACTCATCAGAACATTTCGAAAATAATATTCGTATGTAAAAACTTTCCATTTGTTGTTTGACTTTTCATCTCTTTCTATTCTTTCTGACTTCTTATAATCCAGCGGAACACTTAACAAGCTGCTAACAGATATGGCTTTATCAAAAATCATTTCCTCTCCTGCCAACACTTGCGGCATGTGGTGAACAAAATAGTTCCACACATACTGTTTATTTTCAACGGAATATTTCATCAGATAATGGAACTGATCATATTCTGTTTTTTTAATACACTGTCTACAAAAAGAACTGGTAGAAGACAAAATAATAACATATAAAATAATAAATTGTAAAAAAAATGTCGCAGCCGAAAACCCCAGTAACAAAACATACCGATCCTCCACAAAATGTAAAGACATCAATCCTGTCATGATAAGCTGGATAAAAAACAAGGTAGGGATGGACGCTGAGCCTATAAAATAAGCAATAACTTTCCTATGGGGAATCCCCTCACGATGTGTATCCTGCAATGTATAATACAACACTACAACGGCAGCAACAATCGTACATAAGACAGCTATATAATCATGTATATTACCCCTACTGAATTTCAAATTATTAATCATATATTTTAAAACATATAACACATCTTCATGACCAACTAATATTTCTTTGACAAACTTTTCTATTGTTCCAGAATAAACATAGCAAGCAATACTCCCCAAAAGCATAAACAACCAAACAATAAATATTATAAAAAATATAAAATTATATTTGGGTACTATTTTATTCTGTAATTCCTTGCAGTTTCTCAATCGTATGCTCATTTTACTCCTAAAAATAATCTACCATTCCTGTATATTTAGAAAACATTCGTACTTGCTCTTTTTAAATTTAATTTTACATTATTTGTTGAATTATTTCAAGTATTTAATACAAAAATCAACAATTTCCTTAAATGAGAATTTAATTTCCACATTGCTCTTTATCTAAAACCAAGGCAGGACGCTAGTCCTGCCTTACATATCACTATTTTATTGATGATTGTTTTTCTTTTACTAAAGATAATTCGTCTTCTATGCTTTTTCTGATATTGGGCTCTTCTTTATATGATTTTTTACTATTGAGTTCTTTTTGTGCCGTCTCATAACGCTTTTCTGCATCATCCAAAAATTCAGTTTTTAAGCTTTTATCTTTCATATAATCTACCATATTACTTTCTATATTTGCCATATAATAATTAACAAGAACATATAATTCGTCATCTTTATCAATATTCTTGTCCGTAATCAACAAACAGCAATACGCCAATGTCCAAAAATTAGGAACATATTCTTCCCTGCCATGATCTTTCATTGTCATTGCTATTCTATAATATATTGTCATATTAATAAACGATACATCTTTTACAGTTATTATAATACTCTCACTGCCACCTTCATTTATCTCTTTATCATAATATTCTAGAAACTTTTCCAGACTATGAATTACTTCTGCACAATAACACATATAATCATTTTCAGTGTATTCCGTCAAATTCCATATTACATCTCTCATGCTTCTTGCATATTGGTATAAACATGCCGGATTTAAAGTCAATGAATACAGCTCACTCCACATACCAGCTTCGTAAAAAAAGGCATCGCTGGATTTATCGTAAATCTTTCCCAAATCTTCTTCCAGTTGTTCTACACGTCTTTTTTCTTCATCATTTAATTTTCTATTTTTACTTACTGTCATTCCATTTTTATAATAATTATCCAACTCTTCAATGCAATCACTAATCGTATCTCTTGTAATTATCCTTCCATTAACTTCATTATAATGCAATACTTGAAGCCAATCATTTGTAACTATTTTATTATCTTTTGAATCAAATAAAATATTTACGTTTTTTTGTTCACAAAAAGGCGCAATTATGTTGATTTTATATAAGGATCTATTGTTAATCTGAATAATTATAAAAAACAATATCAACGTAACAACCAGGAAAACAAAAGCTTTTTTAAATATAATCACTGGCGTTTTTATTATTTTAATGTTAAGAAATTTATTATGAACACGCATGATATTTTTTTTTGTTAAAGATATTGTACCAAAAAAGTAAAAAAAACAACTAGTAAATAAGATAACAATCCAGCTAATAACAATTACTGCCAACATAATTATTAAAATTATTAGGATGATATGTATTAAATTGCATTCAATAAAATTAATAATATTAAAGAACACATTTTCACCCACTTTCGTCTTACTGTATTGCAGCGGCTAATTTATCTACAATTTGCCTTTCTAATGTTAGCATCTAATTAGTACAAAATAAAATGAGACATTCCCCTAAAATATTGTATAATAAACAAGTATAGGAGGAACTCATTATGTCAAGAAAAAAACCACATCACACCAAACAATTTAAGTTGGATGCTATCAACT
>JAFUXG010000037.1 GCA_017470935.1 Lachnospiraceae bacterium | reverse complement strand
CCCTTATGACCTTTACCTGCAGTCTTACCATTTCCTGAACCGTGTCCACGACCACGTCTGAAGTTATCGCTGTGCTTAGAACCCTCTGCCGGTTTTAACGTAGATAAATTCATGAATGCACACCTCCTTATCTGATATTATATTAAATCTCTTCAACCTTTACTAAATGTCTTACCTGATCAGTCATTCCCTTTGTTGCTGCATTGTTAGGAAGCTCTACTGTATGATGAAGCTTTCTAAGTCCTAAAGCTTCTAATGTTCTCTTATGCTTAGGAATAGCTCCGATAGGAGACTTTACCAAAGTAACTTTAACCTTATCTGCCATTTTTGTAAATCCTCCTTATGAATTAACCTAAAATCTCTTCTACAGATTTTCCACGAAGTCTTGCAACCTCTTCGGGAGTTTTAAGGTTCTTAAGTCCATCGATTGTAGCAAGAACTACATTCTGCTTATTGTTAGAACCTAAAGACTTTGTACGGATATTCTTGTAACCTGCAAGCTCAAGCACCTTACGTGCAGGACCGCCTGCGATGATACCGGTACCTTCGGGAGACTCCTTCAAAAGCACTGAAGCGCTTCCGAACTTTCCTGTCCAGTCATGAGGAATACTTCCATTCTCGTTGATAGGTACCTCAACAAGACTCTTCTTTGCATCCTCTACTCCTTTATGAATTGCCTCAGGAATCTCGGCTGCCTTGCCAAGACCTGCACCAACATGACCATTCTTGTCACCTACAACAACAAGCGCAGCAAATCTCATGTTACGTCCACCCTTAACAACCTTGGTTACACGCTTAATGGCAACTACCTGTTCTTCTAATTCAAACTGATTAGCATCAATAATAGTATGCTTCATATGTTGTTTCCTCCTTATTAGAATTCCAGACCAGCTTCTCGTGCTGCATCTGCTAACGCTTTAACTTTACCCTGATATATAAAACCGCCTCGATCAAAGACAACTGTCTTAATTCCCTTTTCCAATGCCTTCTCTGCAATAGCCTTACCTACGTAAGCTGCTGCATCAACATCATTGGTCTTCTTAAGCTCTGACTTTGCAGCCTTCTCTACTGTTGAAGCTGCCACAAGAGTATTGCCGACTGTATCATCAATAATTTGAGCGTACATATGATTATTGCTTCTGAATACAGCCAAACGTGGTCTCTCAGGTGTACCACTAAAGCGGTTACGAATACGTAAGTGCTTCTTAGCACGAACTTTGCTTCTTGCTTCTTTCTTAATCATCTATCTCACTCCTTTAATTATTTCTTACCAGTCTTACCAACCTTGCGACGGATAACCTCATCAGCATACTTGATACCCTTACCCTTATATGGCTCAGGTCTTCTTGTATCTCTGATCTCTGCAGCATATTGGCCAACCTTTTCTTTGTCGATACCTGTTATTGTAATGGTGTTTCCATCAACCTTAGACTCTAATCCTTCAGGATCCTCCATCTCTACCGGATGAGAATATCCTAAGTTAAGAACCAGCTTCTTACCCTGCTTAGCAGCTCTGTAACCTACACCATTAACCTCTAATACCTTTGAATAACCTTCGGTTACACCGATTACCATGTTATTAATTAGTGTTCTTGTAAGACCATGTAATGATTTCATCTTCTTAAGATCATTAGGTCTTGTAACAACAACCTCTGCACCTTCAAGCTTAATGTCCATTTCCGCAGGTAATACTCTTGTCAGTGTACCCTTTGGTCCTTTTACAGTCACTTGATTATTTTCTGCAATATCAACAGTTACGCCTGCCGGTACCGCGATAGGCATTCTTCCGATTCGTGACATGCCGTTACCTCCTTATTTTTACCATATAAACGCTAATACTTCTCCACCGACCTGAGCCTCACGAGCCTGCTTGTCAGTGAGCACACCTTTGTTTGTAGAAATAATTGCAACTCCCAAACCACCTAATACCTTAGGAAGTTCATCCTTGCCTGCATATACTCGAAGTCCAGGCTTAGATATTCTCTTAATACCTGTAATAACCTTCTCGTTCTTGTCTGCACCATACTTAAGAGTGATGCGGATTGTCTTAAACTTTCCTTCTTCAACTATATCAACAGCCTTAACATATCCCTCTTCTAAAAGAATGTTGGCAATTGCTTCCTTCATCTTTGAAGCAGGAACATCAACTGTATCATGCTTAGCGGTATTCGCATTACGAATTCTTGTAAGCATATCTGCGATTGGATCTGTCATTGTATTTTACCTCCTTCAAAAATCTTACCAGCTTGACTTCTTAACGCCCGGAATCTCACCCTTGTATGCTAACTCACGGAAGCAGATTCTGCAGATTCCGTATTTTCTTAATACTGCATGTGGACGTCCACAAACCTTACAACGTGTATATTCTCTTGTTGAAAACTTCTGTTTACGCTGTTGTTTAACAACCATAGATCTCTTAGCCATGAATCTTCCTCCTATTATTTCTTAAATGGCATTCCGAATAATGTAAGTAACTCGCGAGCTTCCTCGTCAGTCTTTGCTGTGGTAACGAATATAATATCCATACCTCTTACCTTATCCACCTTGTCATACTCGATCTCAGGGAAAATTAACTGTTCCTTGATACCTAATGCATAGTTACCTCTGCCATCAAATGAATCCGGATTAATTCCTCGGAAGTCACGTACTCGTGGCAATGCAAGATTGATCAAACGATCTGCAAACTCATACATTCTCTCTCCACGAAGAGTAACCTTACATCCGATAGGCATTCCCTCACGAAGCTTAAAGTTTGCAACAGACTTCTTAGCCTTAGTTACAACTGCCTTCTGTCCTGTAATGATCTCCAAATCCTGAACTGCTGTATCTATCAGCTTATGGTTCTCCTTTGCCTCACCAACACCCATGTTGATAACGATCTTCTCAAGCTTAGGAACCTCCATAACGTTTTTGTAACCAAATTTCTTTGTCATAGCGTCTTTGATTTCGCTATTATACTGCTCTTTTAATCTACTCAACTTCTGTAGCCTCCTTTCCTACTTAATCGATCTTTTCTGTCTTGCCGTTCACCTTGGCTACACGAACCTTATCCTTCTTCTCGCCCTGAAAACCGATACGAACCGGCTTACCCTTGTGAACATACATTACATTAGATATATCAATAGGTGCTTCCTTTTCAATAATACCACCCTGCTGATTAGCCATGCTTGGCTTAGAATGCTTAAATACCTTGTTAACGCCCTCAACTAATACCTTGTGGTTTTTAACATCTACTGATAAAACCTTTCCGGTTTTTCCTTTGTCTTTTCCGGTAATGACCTGTACAAGATCATTCTTTTTTATTTTACTAGTTGCCATCCTGACACCCTCCTTATAAAACTTCCGGTGCTAACGAAACGATCTTCATGAACTTCTTGTCTCTGAGCTCTCTTGCTACAGGCCCAAAAATACGTGTTCCTCTTGGATTCTGATCGTCCTTGATGATTACAGCAGCGTTCTCATCAAACTTGATATAAGAACCATCCTTACGACGTGCACCCTTCTTTGTGCGGACTACAACTGCCTTAACAACGTCACCCTTCTTTACAACACCGCCTGGTGTTGCATCCTTAACAGAGGCAACGATGATATCACCGATATTTGCATATCTTCTTGTTGAACCGCCTAATACTCTGATGCAAAGGAGCTCCTTTGCTCCGGTATTGTCGGCAACCTTAAGTCTTGTTTCCTGTTGAACCATTTCCTTTGCCTCCTTAATTATTTAGCCTTCTCTATGATCTCTACAAGTCTCCATCTCTTATCCTTAGATAAAGGTCTTGTCTCCATAACCTTAACACGGTCACCCTTATGACACTCGTTGTTCTCATCATGAGCCTTTAACTTATAAGTTCTCTTCACAATCTTTCCATAAAGAGGATGCTTAACATTATCAACGATTGAAACAACAATTGTCTTATCCATCTTATCACTTGTCACAAGTCCCACACGTGTTTTTCTTAAATTTCTTTCTTCTGGATTATTTGCCATTGTTTTTTTCCTCCTTTCAACCTATTAAGCATTTGCCTTCTCAGTCATGATGGACTGAATTCTTGCAATATTTCTTCTAACCTCTTTAATTCTGCTTGTGTTATCCAACTGGTTAGTTGCATTCTGGAATCTTAGGTTGAACAATTCCTTCTTAGCAGCTACTAACTCTGCGTTTAACTCATCAACATTCTTAGACCTTAAGTCTTCACGATATTCCTTAGTTTTCACTGCCTGCACCTCCCTCTAAATCAGCTTTAGATACAATCTTACATTTAACTGGGAGCTTATGTGTTGCAAGTCTTAAAGCTTCCTTTGCAACATCCTCAGGTACACCTGCAATCTCAAACATTACACGACCAGGCTTTACAACAGCTACCCATCCCTCTACGTTACCTTTACCTTTACCCATACGAACTCCGATAGGCTTAGATGTATAAGGCTTATCAGGGAAAATCTTGATCCATACCTTACCGGTACGCTTTACGTAACGTGTCATAGCAACACGGGCTGCCTCTATCTGATTAGACTTGATCCAAGCAGGCTCAACAGCAACGATACCATATTCACCATTGCTAATCTTGTTACCTCTTGTAGCCTTACCAGCCATGGAACCTCTGAATTGCTTTCTATGCTTTGTTCTTTTTGGCATTAACATTATTGATCGCTCCCTTCCTTGTTGTTCTTAGTTGGAAGTACTTCGCCATGATAAATCCAAGTCTTAACACCAACCTTACCATAGGTTGTATCAGCCTCAGCAAAACCATAGTCGATATCTGCACGAAGTGTCTGAAGAGGAATTGTACCTTCGCTATAGAACTCTGTACGAGCCATATCTGCACCACCCAAACGTCCTGAAACTGAAGTCTTGATTCCAAGAGCTCCTGTCTTCATCGTTCTTCCCATACAAGACTTCATAGCCTTACGGAAGGAGATACGTCTCTCTAACTGCTCTGCAATATTCTCAGCTACTAACTGAGCATCTGCATCCGGCTTTTTAACCTCTTTAACATCTACCATTAACTTCTTATCAGTAAGCTTTGCAACATCCTTCTTGAGCTTTTCAATCTCAGCACCGCCCTTACCGATCACAACACCGGGCTTAGCAGTATGGATGATTACCTTTAATCTGTCAGAAGCTCTCTCAATCTCAATCTTTGATACCTGAGCACTGTAAAGTCTCTTCTTAAGGAACTCACGAATCTTGTTATCTTCAACTAAGTTGTTTGCAAATTCGCCATCCTTTGTATCAGCATACCATCTGGAATCCCAATCCTTGATGATACCAACTCTCAAACCATGAGGATTAACTTTCTGTCCCATTTCCTGCCTCCTTATCTTTCATCAAGCACAATAGTGATGTGGCTTGTTCTCTTCTCGATTCTATAAGCTCTACCCTGTGCTCTTGGTTGAATTCTCTTCATTGTAGGACCCTTATTTGCATAACACTCTGCAACATAAAGGTTTTCCATCTTCATTCCATTGTTATTCTCAGCATTAGCAATTGCTGACTTTAATAACTTCTCTATAACACTTGAAGCATATCTTGGGTTATATGCTAAGATAGCAAGTGCAGTCTGTACATCCTTACCTCTGATGGCATCTAAAACAAAGCATGCTTTGGTAACAGACACTCTGGCATAAGAAACCTTAGCTGAAGGTCTTGTATCCTTATTCGCATTTCTTTCTCTTTTTATCTGGGATCTATGTCCTTTTGCCATGGATGAACCCTCCTTTCAAATCTTATAAATAATTTATCTATTTATATTACCTTATTGTTAAATGTTAAAGTCTTGTTATTATCTAACCTTTGACTTCTTCTCGTCTTTGCCATGACCTCTGTAGGTTCTTGTTGCCACAAACTCACCAAGCTTATGTCCAACCATATCCTCTGTTACATATACAGGGACATGTCTTCTTCCGTCATATACAGCAATTGTATGCCCAACGAAGCTTGGGAAAATTGTGGAACGACGTGACCATGTCTTAATAACCTGCTTGTCGTTTGCAGCATTCATAGCGTCGACCTTCTTTAACAAATGCTCATCTGCAAATGGTCCTTTTTTTAATGAACGAGCCATATTTCAAACCTCCTTACTTTACGTTCTTTCCGTCTCTTGTTCTAACAATCATCTTATTAGACTGCTTATTCTTCTTACGAGTCTTAAGTCCAAGTGCCGGCTTACCCCATGGAGTACATGGTCCTGGACGACCGATACTTGTTCTACCTTCACCACCACCGTGTGGATGGTCGTTAGGGTTCATAACGGAACCACGAACTGTAGGTCTGATACCCATATGACGCTTACGTCCGGCCTTACCGATATTAACAAGTCCATGCTCGATATTACCCACCTGGCCGATGGTTGCACGTCCTGTAATAGGAACCATTCTCATTTCGCCTGAAGGTAAACGAAGGGTTGCATACTTTCCTTCCTTAGCCATAAGCTGTGCTGAGTTTCCTGCTGAACGAACCAACTGTCCACCCTTGCCAGGATATAACTCAATGTTATGAATTTCTGTACCAACCGGAATGTTCTCAAGTGGTAAGCAGTTACCAACTCTGATATCTGCATTGGCACCATTCATAAGCTTATCACCAACCTTAAGTCCTACAGGAGCTAAGATGTATGCCTTCTCACCATCTGCATAGTTAAGAAGTGCAATATTAGCTGTTCTGTTAGGATCGTACTCGATTGATGCTACTATTGCAGGAACATCATCTTTTCTTCTCTTAAAATCAATAATTCTGTATTTTCTTCTTGATCCACCACCATGGTGTCTTACTGTAATCTTTCCCTGATTGTTACGACCTGCGTTCTTCTTTAAAGAAACTGTAAGGGACTTTTCTGGTGTATCCTTTGTGATAACATCAAAGTCCAAACCGGTCATATTACGTCTGGAAGGTGTATATGGGTTATATGTCTTAATTCCCATTTTCTTTCTCCTTTCTTACTACTGATTTCTTATGAAGCATTTAAATGTTGTTGAAATCAGCAAATTTCTTATCACGCTTTATTGCGTATATTAATTATAGGATACATCCCTCTACTAAACTCAATCTGCGACCTCGTCTTGATTTCGTTAAGTATCGCGATGATCTTTCGCACTAATCTCAGCCTTCGACTACGTCTCGGTTTCAATAAGTGCTCAATGCTTTAAAGTCCCTCAAAAATCTCAATATCCTTGCTGTCAGCTGTTAACTGAACGATGGCCTTCTTAGACTTAGCAGTCTTTCCGTAAACCATTCCACGTCTCTTTGTCTTTCCGTCAAGATTCATGGTGTTAACCTTTGCCACCTTAGTTCCCTCGAACATCTTCTCAACAGCTTCCTTGATCATTGACTTGTTAGCCTCTGGATGAACCTGAAATGTATATTTCTTCTCAGCCATAGCATCCATTGACTTCTCTGTAATAATAGGCTTCTGAATAACGTCATAATACTTGATATCTGCCATTATGCGTACACCTCCTCGATTGCTGCAACCGCATCCTTAGTGATAACTACTGTATCATACTTAAGAATATCGTATACATTGATTGCGTTTGTAGGTGTAGTCTTAACATCAGGTACATTTCTTGCAGATAATACTAAGTTCTGGTCGATATCCTTTGTTACAACCAATGCCTTAGCAACCTCAAGCTTACCAAGCACCTCTACAAACTTCTTTGTCTTAATCTCATCCAACTTGAATTCATCTAATACGATGAATTTCTCCTCGTTAACTCTTGAAGTTAATGCAGAACAAATTGCATTAGCCTTCTCTTTTTTATTCATTTTAACGGAATAATCTCTTGGCTTTGGTGCAAATACAACTCCACCACCGGTCCACTGAGGAGCTCTTGTAGAACCCTGTCTTGCATGACCTGTTCCCTTCTGTCTCCATGGCTTTCTTCCACCGCCGCGCACCTCAGAACGTGTCTTAGCGCTCTGTGTACCCTGACGATTATTAGCAAGGTAAGCCACAACTGCCTTATGAACTAAATGATCATTTACTTCTACACCAAACACTGCGTCGTTAAGCTCTAACTTGTCAACTTCCTTACCATCAGTGTTGTATACAGCTACTGTTGCCATTGTCTATTCCTCCTTCCTACAAATTATTATGCCTTAACTGTTTCCTTGATCATGACTAATGACTTCTTAGGTCCTGGTACAGAACCCTTAACCAAAATCACATCATTCTCAGCATCTATTTTAACAATCTCCAAGTTCTGAACGGTAACTCTGACAGCTCCCATGTGACCTGCCATCTTCTTACCCTTGAATACCTTACCGGGATCAGTTGCACAACCGTTAGAACCCTGATGGCGATGGTACTTAGAACCATGAGTCTTAGGACCTGTATGCAAGCCATGACGCTTAATAGCACCTGCATATCCCTTACCCTTTGACTTAGCAGTTACATCAACCTTGTCGCCCTCTGAAAAGATATCAGCCTTAATTACGCTTTCACCTGCAACGTATTCAGAAACGTTCTCTACACGGAACTCGCGAACAAACTGCTTAGGGGTTGTATTCGCTTTCTTGAAATGTCCTACTGCTGCCTTACCGGCGCCATGGGGATTTCTGATTACCTTCTTACCTGATACATCCTTTGTTTTAATTTTTTCCTTCTTTTCACCGAAACCAACCTGAATAGCATCATATCCATCGTTGTCTTCTGTCTTAACCTGTGTTACTACACAAGGTCCTGCCTGTAATACAGTAACAGGCACTAACACACCGTCTTCTGTGAAGATTTGAGTCATTCCGACTTTTGTTGCTAGAATTGCTTTCTTCATTTTGAAACTTTCCTCCTAAATTCATTTACAGCGGATTGCATCTGCAATCATTCTAAGTGGGGCTTGCACCCATTAGGTTTAGTTGTTGTTGCCGATTATTTTGTTTTCATCTTAACATCGATGTAAACACCGGCTGACATATCAAGATGCTGTAATGCATCGATTGTCTTCTGAGTAGGCTGAATCACGTCGATTAATCTCTTATGAGTTCTCTGCTCAAACTGCTCTCTGGAATCCTTATACTTATGAACCGCTCTAAGGATTGTGATCTTCTCAACCTTAGTAGGCATAGGTACAGGACCTGAAACCTTAGCACCTGTCTTCTTAACAGTGTCAATGATGTTTGCTGCAGCCTGATCGATTAACTTGTGATCATAAGCCTTGAGTGTAATTCTCATTACCTGATTTGCCATAAAAAAAGCCGCCTCCTTTTCGCACTTATTATTAGTACGACAAGTGGTGACTGTACACTCTCCCGTGTGTGTCCTAAAATAATTCATTCCAAAACTTACTACACGTCATCTCCGCCCACGCGGATGGTTATGGTACAGTGACTTGCCGTCAGTATCTAGACTTGACATTCGCTCCACGGAAAACCTGCTTATATATTAAGCAGCAACCTCGCGCTTCATAGCTATCAATGTCACAGCAAAAGTCACTATACCACACAAATTCTGCCATTGCAAGAAAAATTTAAAGAAAATTGTACTTTTAAAAGTACAATTTTCAGAACACAATAGTATAATTACAACATCTTGTATGGTATCTTACTCACATGCAAGATATTGTAATTTTAACATATATTAATATGGAAAATTAGCAGCCCCATTTACAGGTGTAGAGGTCGTATTGATCTCTATACCACTGTCTATAAGCTGATGCCCATAGAAATCTGTTACACGAAATGTATAAGGACCTGCTCCCATACCATTTGCTGCAGTGAAATAATTATACTCCTGCCTAGGAAGCTCCACATAAGTATTGGTTACTGTATCAAGATACTCCAGCTTTGCAATGGGATATCTGTGATTTCTCACCTGTATCTCAGCCCAATACTTGGTACTGGTGGGTTTGAAAACATACTGTATCGGATCATTAGTAGGCAGTGGAATTATTTTCCATGTAATATCCATCTTGCCGGTTGACAACGGTTCAATCTTCTCAAATGTAGCTTTCGTCAGATCAATGTCTCCCTTTGCCCCCTCCGGAAGTCTGTCAGTAACCATCACAGCAATTTTGTCACCATCCTTGTCAGTTATCTCTATATAAGCACCTGCAAGGCCATTCATGTAGTCTTCATTATTCATAGCCACTGTATAATAAATACTTTCATATTCATCAAGATTTGCTGCACCACCACTTACTCTTTCATAATAAGTACCTTTACCCGAATGTACATTATCTAAAGAGTATTCTCCCGCATCAACCTTAGCGGTATCCTCAGCCGGCTCAACAACCTCACTTTTCTTTTCGGTATCATCTTCAGTCGGCTCAACAACCTCACTTTTCTTTTCAGTATCATCTCCAGCCGGCTTAGAGGCTACTGTCAGCTTACACTTATATTTCTTTCCTGAAACCTTTGCTGTAATAGTTGTTTTTCCAGCCTTCTTACCGGTTACGATCCCTTTATACTTGCCCTTTGCTTTAACTGTAGCCACCTTTTTGTTGCCGGTTGTCCATTTCACCTTCTTCTTTGTTCCGCTAACCTTAAGAGTGACAGTGCTGCCAGCCTTGACCTCTGCTGTTTTCTTATTAAGCTTCACCTTCGCCTCTGAAGATATGGATGTCACACTAAATGCCACCATAAGCATTATAAATGCACATATTGTCATTAAGGTTTTTTTCATAACTGTCCTCCTTTAAAAATATTAGCTTTGTCACAGCTTACAGCCGATGACTGAAAGCAGTTATACTTTATCCCCTTTCACCAGCTCCATCAATTTCTGTTTTAAATGAAACTCCTGACATAATCTTTCAGCCTCTTTCCAGCAGGTCATATTCCCATTTCCCTTGTTAGAATTTTCCACCAGCGTTTTCCCATCACTATACTCAATTACCCTTCCACTATTATTCTTGACTGCACGAATCAAAATATTCTTCGGGGAATGAGCTATGTCTATAAATTCAAGAAGCTGGGTATGGTAGCCGCAATATTCAAGCACATTTGCTCTAATGGCATCCGTCATCAAAGCACTCACCCTCTCCTTGACAATTCCGTACCTTGTGAGAATATTATAATCTTCACTCTGTATCTGTGAATTTAATTCATGCTGGCAGCAGGGCACTGACATTATAATGCCCGCATTCCATTTGATTGCATTATAAAGTGCATAGTCTGTGGCAGTATCACAGGCGTGAAGTGTTACAACCATATCAACAGGCTTGTCCGTTTTGTACCCATTAATATCACCTAATTCAAAATGCAGATTGTCATAGTGATATTTCTTTGCTGTAGCATTACACTTCTCTATCACATCAGCCTTAAGATCAAGTCCTGTCATAGTTACCTTAAGCCCACAAATACAGACAAGGTAGTAATATAATATAAATGTAAGATAGGACTTGCCACATCCAAAGTCTATTATATTAAGCTCCTTTTCACAGGGATATTTTTTGATCACATCATCTACAAGCTCAATAAATCGGTTGATCTGCTTGTATTTATCATACATGGAATTAACCACCTTGCCATCCTTTGTGAAAATCCCTAAGTCAACAAGGGGCGGCACTACCATACCCTCTTCCAGAATATAATTTTTCCTTCTATTATGGGTATTGCTATGTATATTACCACGAGTATTATCTTTAACACTGCATTCAGTGCTGCTATAAGAATTACCTCTCTTAAGCTTTGACGTTTCCTTATGCCGATTAGAAAGAAGCTTTCCCTTCTTAGTCACCTTATAATCCACATCACCATCCTCAAGAAAAACATTAAGCTGTTTATAACAGCTAGGAAAGGCATCCAAAACCACCTCTGACAGCTTATTAACCTCAATATTTTCATGAAATGCCTGCTTCTCTGTAAAGCGTTCCACCTGATAATGCATTATATTCTTATTATAGAAGCTTTGTATTACTGTCTTCTTATATATATAGGATTTATCCTGAGGATTGCTTAGCACAAGCTTTATGGGTTTATCTGATAGCACCAAAGCGACAGCTTCCCTATCTTTAATATCCAGCTCTCTTTGTGGATGCTTAATATCTTCCACGCCTGAACTATTGTATTCTATATTATTTAATTTCATCTTATTATCAACATTACTATCCGACATATTACCACAATTTCTTTCCGGCGAGTACATCTTCAATCGCCATTAAAACCTTATCCTGTCTTAGAGGCTTAACAAAGTATCCGGCAGGCTCAAGATCAAGCACCGATGCAAGATGCTCCTTGTCAGCCAATGCAGTAATAAAAATAACCGGTATTTCAAAGAAATCTGCATTAAATCTTAGATTCTCTAAAAAGTCCTTTCCATTCATCTCCGGCATCTCGTAATCTAACAATATAAGGTCAGGCTTTCTTTTTTCTATACATTTAAATGCTCTCTTAGCCGAGTTAGCAGCCATAACGTCATATCGGCCTTCCAGCATCGCCTTTGTTCCTCTAAGAGAAAGAGCACTGTCATCAACAACAAGAATAAGCTTTTTCCGCTCATCAGCCTTTATCGGTTCACCCGCTTCATCAACTCCCATATATTCACAGCATTTATCAAGAAGCTGATTCTTGCTCATAGGGCGTATCAGTTCATCAAATTGCTCATTTTCAAGGTACTCTCCATATTCACCACATTCATCCCTTGTCCCGATCATCAATACATGAATACCGGAAAATGTCTTTATAAGCAGATTAATAATATCCTCTGCTCCAGATCCCAAATCCTTTGCACTAATAACAATCATATCCGGTTTAAAGATTTTAATCATTCCAGCCACTAATTCTGCAGTTTCTCCGCACACTTGAACATTAAATCTTTCTGTTAAACACATATTCAAATCCTCTAATGTTCTATTAAGCTTACCGATCAGCAATACCTTTTTCATACATTTCCTCCTTAATCCCCTTTATTAGCTCCTCTATCCTGTCCTCTTCCAAATTATCAACTGCTATTTTGAGTTCTTTCATTTCCCCTTGTATTTTATCAGAATATGCATATCCCATCAATTCCTCCATTGTTGAGTCCAACATATCTAAGTCCATATCATCAAGTGCTCCCTTTAATACATTAAGATATGTAACCACAACCTCCGGCTTCGCCGGCTCACTGGCATTATTTTTCTCAGGAATCATGCAGGCAAGCTTCTCCTTGTATTCATACCATTCCTCCAAAAATGCAGGGGTGAGTGCCAATATAGTTTCTGTATTTCCTTCTTTAGCCAAATTCTCAAGAAGCTGTGCCAGTCCCGACAGCTGCATTGCACCTATGGCAGCAGCTGAGCTTTTCATGGCGTGAACCTTAACTCTATATTCACTCAATATTTTTTCGTAATTACTTTCATCATATGAATCCGAATGATCTACATCATTTTTTGTAATACCGGCTAATTCTTTATAGCAATTATACAAGAAATCCCCGTCATGCTCAATGGAATTATAGAATGCTTCAACCATTTCCCTAAGGACTTCCTCATTCAATAGATGCATAAGGGCATAATCCCAATCAATTCCTGTTATGTCAGGCAATTTCTTTTCAGGGTCATCATCAGTATCAGCCAATGATACAGCCTTACCATTATAAGCCGTGCTAATATGCTTAAGATTCTCTGCACTTTCTTCTACACCTTGACCTCCATGTACTATCAGCTCATCCGGCAGCAGCTGTGCAATCATCTTCTCTAGCCGTTCCGGTACAATCGGCTTTGAAAGGAACTTGTCAAAGCCAAGCTCAAGATACATCTCCTTTGCCCCTGAAATGGCATTGGCTGTAAGCGCCACCACCGGTGTGTCTTCACATGGATTATCCTCCATCTCCTTCATTCTCTGCAGGGTTTCAACACCATCCATTTCCGGCATCATATGGTCAAGGAATATAATATCATAATGTCTTTTGGAAACCATATCAAGACATTCCTGTCCGCTGTCCGCCTCATCAATATTGACTGCGGTCAATTTCAGCAGGCTTCTAAATACCTTTCTATTAACACTATTATCGTCAACCACTAGCACCCATGCATCAGGCGCAGTAAATGATACATTATATGTAAAATCTACAGCCTGCTCTCTTATACGTTCTTCCAGGTTTCCAATCGGAGTATGGTCCGTTATAGGCTGCTCCAGCACAAAGGAAAAGCTTGAACCCTTGCCATATTCACTCTCTACATCCAGCTCACTGCCCATCAGCTGAAGAAGAGTAACAGTAATATTCATACCAAGACCGGTACCCTCAATGTTGCGATTCCTGGCTTCCTCTATTCGCTCGTATTTTGCAAACAGCTTTTCTAAATCCTCCTCCTTTATTCCGATTCCAGTATCATTTACGCTGAAGGAAAGCTCCATAAGCTCAGAATCATTATCCTTCCGTTTTCCTTCTATTTCAAGAGTTACACTGCCTTCCTCTGTATATTTTACGGCATTGTTTAGAAGATTAAGAAGTATCTGTCTAAGCCTTACCTCATCACCATAGTATCTTGCCGGAAGCTCATGGTCAAGTATTACATTAACTGTAAGTCCTTTGTCCTTAGCCTTCTCCCTTACCATATTAACCACATCATGGATAACACTGGAAAAGTCATAATCCACAGGTATGATTTCCATCTTTCCCGATTCGATTTTCGAAAGATCAAGTATATCATTAATTATCGACAAAAGGCCCTGTCCGGCATTATGAATATCAAGGGCATACTCTCTTATCTGTCTGTCCTTATTTTCTCTAAGTATCATCTCATCCATCCCAAGGATCGCATTGATAGGCGTTCTTATCTCATGGGACATATTGGCAAGAAAGGTGGCCTTTGCGGCACTTTGCAATATGGCTTGCTGTTTTTCACTCTCTAAATTAAGTATACCCTTTACCGTATTGATCATTGATATTAAGAGCAGGAAGATAAGTCCCACTGCTAACACTGAACAGTCAAATTCCTTTGCCCTGGCAAAATAGTTTGCAAACTGTACCACCGCTGCAAGACAGGCACCGAATATTCCGACTGCCACCAAAAAATACTGCCATATAAGTCCTCGTTTTATATCTATTGCTATTGTTATCAAAAGAGTTAACACTGTAAAAAGGCATGCCACCGCCATGAACTTTATTGTATCCGCAAAATCAACTATACGCAGCATGTGAAGAGGCGTACACACTAGGAAATCAACTACAGCCAGCAGTCCCACAATAAAATAAACCTTCACATATCTGTACTTCTGTACCTCATTCATATAGATAAGAAACGGAAATGGCATAAGCATTACCATGTAAAAGGTCATATCATTGATGGTACTGATATTGGGGAAGATCACCTGCCTAAAGACAGAGTTGGCAATTATCCATACCGAGGATACGACTACGCTCCATCCGAGATATTTAAGCTCCACCTGTCTATGGTACACTATATCAAGAAAAACACTTCCAATAATACTCAAGACACCCAAAAGCAGTGCAAGAAAAGCGATCAGAAGCTCCGCACCATGCTGTTCAAAAAAGGAATACCATATTCCCATCTTATCTCCATAGTAGATGGAATAGATGATTCCGGAGTAAGCAGAATCGGATTCCGTCTCCACCCTTAATATCTTTCCTGCATCCTCATTCATTATCTCCACAAAAACATACGCAACCGCTGTGGTCTTTCCAAATATCCTTGTATCATTGGTTGAATATTCCATTCTAAGCTGTCCGTCAACATAGAATCTCATATCCTGCTTAGAGCTTCTAAAGCACAGATACTTATCTCTTTCTATTGTCTCTGGCAGGGTTGTCTCGATGGTTATAACATCTCCTCTGTCACCCTCACACTTACCGGGAATATCCACAGCCCTTCTTGTGCCGTCATCAAACACCTGCGTCCAGGAAGAGATAAATTCTTCACAGTCATAGTAATTAGACGGAGAATCAGCCGGAAGAAACATCTCCCCCACAAAAAAGTATCCGAAGGATATGCAAAGAAATATCCCAAACATCAATTTGATGATCCTCATTCCATATTTCCCAAGCTTCCCATATTCACTTGCACTTCTTATTTTTTGAGTACCTGGTGCCATATGATCTGTGTAACTCCATTTCTATCAGTATATTTATATATGCTTAATTAATAAGGTATCTCTCCCTAATAATTTATTTTATAATATTAAACCTACATATTTAAAGATTATTCGTAACCCAAATTGGTTCCTAAAAAATCAAACCGCCAGTACATCTATACCAAACACCACCAGCAGAACATTTCTCACAATGGTATATATCAGGACCAAAGCTACATATACATATATGGGAAATGGAGAGCTGGAATAATATTTTTTCCCATCCTTACTAAGCAGGGTCATAGCTATAGTTATCTCATAATATAACAGTAACGTAGCCCCTAATATTACAGCAGGATTATAGCATAAGGAGTTCTTAATTCTTAAATGTAGTAGCGAAAACAAAGCTCTTGTACCTCCACAGCCCGGACAGTACATATGTGTAGCGTTTAAAAATGCGCAGCTGGTTTTCGGAAGAATGCTTTTAACCTGCAAAAGCATTCCAATAAACATTATGAGCATTCCTGTGCCTCCGGCAATATTTGCGATCAGATAATCCCTTAGCAAAAGCTTTTTATTAATATTATTCCTGTTCATACAAAACCTCCGGTCAGCCAATCTCCACGGCTCAAATCTCATATATAAATACTTTGCATTATATATTAATTAATGGTATTATAAACTATATTAAAAAAATATAAAAGGAGAAACTACTATTATGGATGAAAATAATACTAATTTAGAAAACAACTCTTCAACAAGCAGTGGGGAACCATCCAGCTATGGTGCACCAACTGATGAAGAAAGAGCTGCCTTTGGTACAGCTAAAGAGACCGAGAGCTCTTCAAGTGAAGCTTCCACATCTGCCTTTGATACTGCAGCAAGCTCTACACCACAGCAGAGCACCTCACACCAGGAGGTATTTGGCGGATCAGTGGAGGGGACTCCAGCTAACAATTATTATACCAACACTAATGCTGCCAATGTTAATGCTCCCGAAGAGATATCTAAAGGCTTTGCCATCGCATCTCTTGTAATGGGTATCTTAAGCATACTTACCTGCTGCTGTACAGTTATTGCCATTATATTTGGAATACTTGGTATCATTTTCTTCTGTGTACAGCCTAAGGATTCGGAGGGCAATCGTCCAACCATGGCAACTATTGGTCTCATACTTTCGATTATTGGACTTGTAATTGGCATTGGACTACTTATATTCGGATTGTTCTCAAGCGGTTCTGATATGTATAAGGAGATTATGGAACAGGCTAACATATAACTTAAGTCATGCCATAACATAAAACCGGAGATGCAGTCTGCCTGCCATCTCCGGTTTTATTAATTATAAGCTATCCGCATTTATTATTTGTAATCAATCCTTATCACTGCTGCTGTCTTTACCTGCAGCCTTTCCATCCTCTCCTGTAAACGGGAATCTTCCCGCAAGCTCCATATTCACATCCTTTGAAGCATCAAAATGTGAATCGAATTCCTTCAGCCAGTCAGAATAAACACCATTAAAGTACTCCTTCTGCTTGGAGGCAATTATCTGTCTTTTGTTCTCCTTTGTCAGCTCCTCATTGCTAGATTCTATCATTTTGAATAAATGATAACCATACTGGGTTTCTATCACTACACTTACTTCACCATCAGAAAGTGCCAGAATATTATTTGCTACAGCCTCTCCATACTCCTCTATAAGCTCTGCCTTTGACATTGTATACTCAGAGGAATAGGACAGGTTATATTTATCAACAATATCATTGTAGGCAATACCCTCCTCCTGAGCAAGGGATTCTAGGGCTTCATTGGCTCTCTCTAGCTGTAACGCCTTCTTCTCATCAGTATATTCCTTTACAGACCCATCCTTTTCTATGCTATAACACTCAAACACCACATCATAAAAGGTGATCATTCTTGCTTCCTCATCTGATATCTCAAAATCATAATCAGACAACACCTGATCATATACCTTTTTTGCAAGAATATTCTCCTCCATAACCTTACTGATGATCTGCTTATTCAACTCAGTTTCCTTAATATCCTTGTCTGTAAGACCCTTATAAAAGGCTTCCGTCTTATTCTCCACCTCTGCTTTTTCGTTATCAGTAAGGGCAATAGAATAATCTCCTGCATGTGACGCAAGTATTTTAACTCTGTTAATATCCTCTATAATATCGTCTATTGTTATATCCCTTACAGTCCGGCTTTCATCATCCACATTAAGCTCTAAATCCCATACGCCATTTCCATAGGATTTTCTATAATCCTCCTCCACAGTCTTTGCATAAATGTAGTATTCTCCGTATGTTATATCATCCTCTCCAAAATGATATACTACCGAGGCATCCTGTACCTCCACCTCTTTTTTTCCACAGGCAGAGCATAATACCATACACAATATAATAGCACACGCAAATATCCGGCTTCTTCTATCCTTCATGTCTCTTATCCTCCTGATAGCAGTTCATTTATTACGACTGTTTGCTATAATCTGTCTGATTCATCTGTTTTGGCATCTCTGCCTGTTTCGCTTCCCTGTTTGCTCAGTCTGTTTCATCTGATGTACTTATTTCACTTTCCGTATTTGTTCCATCTGCTCCACCCATCGATTCTTCCTGCTTCGGCAAGCCTGTCTGTTCTGCATCACCTGCACTCACATACTTAGTGAAATCGTAGAAGGTTATCTTATCCCATGCGCTCCCAACGAACACAGGGTCCTTTGAGATTCCAAGCTCTTCGTACCATCCATCAAGCCTTTTCTCTAATTCTTCCTTAACCATATCCTCATTATACTGCTTCATAATCTGATTAGAAATCTCTTCATTATTTTCACTTACCATTTTCACTATGCCATAAAAGGAGCTTTCCTCTATTACCTCACTATATTCTCCTTCTTTAAGCTTTTTAATGTAATCTAGAAAAGGATCTGCAAAGCTGTCAACAAGATTATACTCCATACCGGAAAAGGCCTCAATATTATATTTTCTTGCCAGCTCCTCTATGTCAGCTCCTTCCTCTGTAAGCTCTTTATATGCAGAATAGGCATTTTCCTTTTGCTTGTTAATTTCCTCATCAGAAAGCATTATGGGAGTTTCCCCATCCTCCTCCCTTACATAATCACCATCATCTGTGGTTTCAACCTTAGGAAAAAGCATGATATATACCGAAGCGAATCTCTTATCTATATCCTCATCCTCCACATGAATTTCCTTCTTCGTCTCCTCAAGCAGCTTATTAGCCAAGCTTCTCTGTTCATATATGTCAATCACCCTATCCCTAGTAACCCCAATCTCATTAAGCACCCTGGCATTAATTATAGAAAGATATCTTGTGGCATCCTTTCTTGCGGCATCCTCCTCATCCTTACTAAGTGAAATCCCCTGCTTCTTAGCAATGAGACACTCCACCTTATAATCCATTATCATTTTTGCTATTTCATTTTTATAATACTCATCAGCACTATCAGCATCAAGAGAAATATACTGCCCAAGTGTAATATTTAATTTGTCCTCTGAAATACCCAGATCCACAGCATTTTGAAGCATAAGAAAGTTGATTTCATCCTTCCTCACCTTCTCATCTCCCACCTTGAAAACCACCGTATCGTACGCAGTATGCTCCATATGAAATAATGCTACTAAACCAATTGCAATTGCTATAAATGCGCACACTAAGACAACGACAGTAATTACCATCTCCTTTTTGATGTCCTTTTTTTCAAGCTCTCTTTCACTTGCCCTATTTTCTGTTCTTACTCCTGCTCTTTTTTTCTTTTTCTTCTTACTCATATTCCCAACAGCTTTCTATTCATATTCATCAGCCTGTAGCTATTCTCATGTATTCGACATAAAAACAGGCAGTACTGCAAGCAACTTTTCTATGCCCCACTATCTTTAATTGCTTCATGCTCAATTAGTCCGTCAATATCCTCAACTATCTCATTAAGCTCCTTGATAAAAGTACCTAAGCCCTTCCTTTCAAGGTCCACCACAAAGCCGGATTTCTCACCGGAAACAATCCGTATATTATTCATATATTTAACAATAAATGATTCCAAAAGCTCCATATTGATTCTCACACCATCAGCCATTTCAATATGAGCCTTACCGTTTTTATAGGTTATTGATGTAATAAATGCAGCATGAGCCTTAGCCTTTATAAGCGCAATGGTCAAAAGATTAAGCACCGGCGTAGGAGGTTCTCCAAATCTGTCCACTAGCTCATCCAGCATATCCTCGTAATCCTCTTTGCTCCACACTCCAGAAATACGCTTGTATAGCTCTAGCTTCATCATCTCATTCTTCACATATGAGGATGGTATATATGCATCCACAGGAAGCTCAATGCTGGTTTCAAATTCTGAGCCTGTATTCTCGCCCTTCTGCTCTAGTATTGCATCATTTAACATCTTACAATAGAGATCATAGCCAACAGCCTCCATATGTCCTGACTGATCCATTCCCAGAATATTACCTGCTCCACGAATCTCAAGATCCTTCATGGCAATTTTATAGCCCGATCCAAGATCGGTAAATTCCCTGATGGCCTTAAGCCGCTTCTCTGCTGTCTCCCTTAACATCTTGTCACGCTTATACATTAGAAAGGCATAGGCAGTTCTGTCAGATCTACCCACACGTCCCCTTAACTGATAAAGCTGTGCCAGACCAAAATTATCCGCATCATGTATTATCATAGTATTAACATTGGCAATGTCAAGTCCTGTTTCAATAATTGTTGTGGTGACCAGCACATCTATCTCCTTATTGATAAATTCATACATCACATCCTCCAGCTCCTGCTCCTTCATCTGTCCGTGGGCAAATGCGATCCTCACATCCGGCATCATCTTAGCAAGCTCTGATGTAATCTCATCAATATTATTGACACGATTATACACATAATATACCTGACCGTTTCTGGCAAGCTCTCTCGAGATGGCTTCCTTCACAAGCTCAGGATTATATTCCAGCACATAGGTCTGGATTGCCTTTCTGTCCACCGGCGGCTCAGAAAGCAGGCTCATGTCACGGATACCTATAAGGCTCATGTGCAGAGTCCTTGGAATAGGTGTAGCTGTAAGAGTAAGCACATCCACATTCTTTTTCATCTGCTTGATCTTTTCCTTATGGGAGACGCCAAACCGTTGTTCCTCGTCAATTATTAATAGTCCTAGATTGTTGTAATCCATATCCTTAGACAACAATCTATGGGTTCCTATTATTATATCAAGCTGTCCCTTCTTTAGATCCGTCAGAGTCTTTTTCTGTTCCTTCTGTGTCAAAAATCTGGACATCATGCCAACAGAAATTGGGAAATCAGCCATGCGCTCCTTAAAGGTATTATAGTGCTGCTGTGCAAGTATTGTGGTTGGCACAAGATAAGCCACCTGCTTTCCATCCTGCACTGCCTTAAATGCAGCCCTTATAGCAATCTCCGTCTTTCCATATCCTACATCACCACATATAAGGCGATCCATTATCTTTGTGCTTTCCATATCCTTCTTTGTATCCTCAATAGCATGAAGCTGATCCTCTGTCTCCTCATAGGGAAACAGCTCCTCAAACTCCCGCTGCCACAGGGAATCCGGAGAAAATGCATACCCCTCTGTCTTCTGTCTTATGGCATAAAGCTCCACCAGTTCCTTAGCAATTGCCAAAACTCTGGTCTTAACCTTAGACTTGGTCCTTTCCCACTCATTTCCACCAAGCTTATTAAGCTTAGGCCTTCTTCCCTCCTTAGATGAGTATTTTTGTATCATATCAAGCTGGGAAACAAGAATATAAAGCTTTGACCCGCCGCTGTATTCAATGCAGATGTAGTCCTTTGTAATCTTATCCACATCTATCTTTTCAATACCCCTGTATATTCCAAGACCATGCCTTTCATGTACCACATAATCCCCCACAGAAAGATCCTCGAAGCTGCCTATCCTCTCACCTGTGTAAAGAGGCTTTCTCTTAAGCCTTAGCCTGGTCTTTCTCTGTCCGAAGATATCCCCCTCGGTAAGCACCACAAATTTAAGCTGGGGAATATAAAATCCCGATTTAAGCCTTCCGTCAGTTATCATCATTTCCTTGGGTGCTAACACCCTGTCCTTGTTCTCAGAAAAGAAGCATGTAATATCCTGTAGTGAAAGATCATCTGCCAGACGCTTTCCTCTTGTGACAGAGGGGCAGAACAAAAGAATCGAATATCCTTCCTTCTTCCATCCTGTAATATCCTTCACCAGCATATCCATGCTGTGATGGTATGAGGGTACTGCCCTGCTGTCTAACTCCACCCTTTCCTTCGGCTCAAAGAATTCCGTCTTCTCCCCTAACAGACTGAATGTGATAACATTGCCTCGGGCAAGCTTAGCTGCTATTTCTGTATAATCAAAAAGCACATCCGCCTGGCTTGGAAGCATATATCCGCCCTCAAGTCTTCCGGTCATGCTCTGCTCAAATTCAAGCCGGCAGAGCTCACCCCTGTGTATTACCTTAGCGGGTTCATCCACCAAAATCACTGTGTTTTCCGGCATATAAGACAAAAAGCTTGATAGCTCATCATAAAACGAGCTTATATAGCCATCAATTCCCATGGCGCTGTGAAAGTACTCTAACTCCTCCTTTAAAGCCTCCACTGCCCTGTTGATCCTGCTATACTCTTCACTCTTAAATGCTTCCTTAAGCTTCTTGGCATACGCCTTATGTTCCTTGTCTATCCTCTTAATACCCTTAGCAATCCTGTCCTCATCAAGTATCATTTCAGAAGCAGGATATATCAGGAGCTCATCAAGATTTTCAATACTCCTCTGGCTCTCGGCATCGAAGCTTCTTATGCTGTCTATATCCTCTCCCCAAAGCTCTATACGATAAGGGCACTCACTGCTCATAGGGAAGATATCCAAGATACCTCCCCTTATGGTGAACTGTCCCACACCATCTACCCAATCATTTCTCTCGTATCCCTCGGACACAAGAGCCTTTTTAATCTCCTCAAGATTAAGTGTGTCACCTGTTTTTAATTTTATTACATGCTTCTTAACCTCATCTATTGGAACAACCTTATTAAGCAGGGCATCAAAGGACACCACCACCGTGGTCACTCTGTCCTCCAATATAGCCCGTATTACTTCCATCCTCTGGGCAAGAATTGTATGCCCATGTATATCCGCACTGTAGAACAACACATCCTTGGCGGGATAGTATAAGGTATTTCTGTCAAAAAAATGAAATGCCTCATATATTTCCTTAGCCCTGTCCTCGCTGTAGGTCACAATGAGCCTGGCCTTATCCCTTGAAATGTTATCCATTGCATAGTATCTGGCATACCCATCAGTTCCTGAAATCTCTAAGGGAAGCCTTCCCTCATCCTTCGCCCTTTTATATACCTTATCTATCTGTGATTTTTGAAAAGGACTGCTCAAGCTCTTCATTCCAATAATACCTGCTCTTCCTTAAGATACTGCCTCTCTAATACATCAATTCATTAAGTATATATCTATCATTAGGCAAGATCATTTAGAAGTTGCCCTTACATTAGAATCAAACATCCTGTTATATCCAAGCCATCCTGCATTTCGATTGCCCGGAGCATCCAAAAGCTCAGCAAAGCCCTCAAGCTTAGCATCGGTATTATCTGCAAAGGAAAGAGCCACCGCCTCAATCAACGCGGGCTTTTTAGGAGACCCAAACTCCAGCTCCCCATGATGGGATAATATACAATGCTTGAGCTCATTAGAAAGCTTTACTGGAAATCCTTCTATCTTACCTATCTTCTCCTCGACGATTATAACGCCCTTTACGATATGTCCGATCAGCTGTCCCTCGTCAGTATAATCATTTTCCGGGAATTCAGAAATCTCATCCATCTTTCCAATATCATGTAGAAGGGCAGCCGCAATAAGCAGATCCCTGTTGATCATTTCATAATTAGCTGCGTAGAAATCACAAAGCCTTGCAACAGATAAGCTATGCTGCAGCAATCCACCTGCAAAATTGTGGTGCATTGTCTTGGCAGCAGAATGGAGCTTAAAGCGCTTAACGTACTCCTTATCCTCCACAAACACCATCTGCAGCAGCTTTAACAGATGGGGCTCCTTAACACTTTCAATAAGCCTTACCATCTCATCATACATCTCGTCTATGTTTTTCTTGGAAAATGGCATATAATCCCTTGGATCATACTCACCCTCAGATGCCTTTCTCACACGCTTAACATTAAGCTGCAATGCCCCCTGATAGCTGATGACCTGGGCATCCACCTGGATATAATCCATGGAGTCAAAGTGCTCAATTCCATTATTGATGTCCCACACCTTTCCATCTACCACACCTGTCTTATCATGAAGCTGCATGGAATAGTATGTCTTTCCTGCCTTTGTCTGTAAGGATCTCTTATTCTTGCAAAGATATATAGAAGATATATTATCTCCTTCCTTAAGTTCTGCTATAAACCGCATATGTATTCTCCCTTCTATTCCAGTTATTCCAATTATTCCAATTATTTCAACTTTTCCTATATATTTATACTTTTGTTAAATACGGGTTTTTTATTGAGCAGTTTCGCAAGTATGGATTACACTTGGTCATCACTTAAGGGAAGTGAAAAAACAAATTCACTGCCCACACCCTCTGTGCTTATGAGATCTATATTTTCTCCGTGAGCCTTTATGATCTCTCTTGTGATCGCGAGACCTAGGCCTGTGCCCTGCTTATCCTTGCCTCTTGACATATCGGCCTTATAAAATCTGTCCCAGACCTTATTCTTGCTTTCCTTGTCAATACCCGGTCCCTCATCCTTTATAGAAACAAAGACCTTATCATTTCTGTTATAGATAGTGGCAGTTATCTTACCATTTTGAGGGCTGAATTTAATGGCATTATCCACCAGATTATATATGACCTGGCCTATCTTCATTTTATCTGCATATACCATAGTATTTTTTGCAGGACAGTCGATCCGGAAATCTATATTTTTATTTTCACATAGGCCCTCAACCGTATTTCTTGTGGAACGAATCACATCAACCACATCAAAGCTTGTTTTCTTAAGAATTGGGCCATAGGTATCAAAATTATTTAATTCAAGCAATCCCTCTGTAAGCTTTGTCAGCCTCTTTGACTCATTAAGTACTATCCCAAGATATCTGTCGTATTTCTCTGGTGGAATGGTGCCGTCCAGCATAGCCTGAAGATATCCCTTTATAGAGGTCAGAGGAGAACGAAAATCGTGAGAGATATTGGCGATAAAGTTCTTCCGATATTCATCCAGCTTGCTTAATTCTCCAGCCATGTATTCAAGAGAATCTGAAAGCTCTCCTATCTCATCCTTTCTGGAAACCCCGGTTGTGGCATCAAAATTCCCCTTTGCATATTCTCTTGCAGCTCCGCTTATCCTGGATATAGGCCTTAGTATTGTTCCCGACATATAAATGAGGACAAGAACCACCACAAGAATCATTACCACAAAGGGCATATACATAATGCTTAACATATCCTGCTGTATGTCATCAAGCTCCGCCAAGGAGGTGTGCAGAACCAAAAGTCCCTGCTGCTTTCCATCCATAATAACGGGCATTCCCACGCTTATCACTGTCCCCTGAAAGATACCATAAAAATCACCCGTCATGGTAAACCCTTTCTTTATATTAATATTCTCGCTAAGCTGGGTAATATTATCCGGTACTTTTTTTTGATTATCAGTATTAGAGCTTGCAACTATATTACCATCCTCGTCACAGTACCATACATTTGTTTTTAATGTATCCTCAAACTCCTCCAGCCTCTTCTGAAGGTATTCAAGGGATACCTCATCCTTCATGTATAAGGATATGGTCTGCTGTGACAAAAGCGAAGCTTCATTGGCAAGCGTACTCTGCTTTTCCTGTACTAATGTTCTCTGTGTAGCATAAGTAGTATAGCTGGCAAGTATAACAAATACTATGATCAGCAGCAGTACTATTATAACAATTACCTTATCAAAGAAATTACTTTTTAATTTCATTAGATCACTTCACCTCGAATTTATAACCAATCCCCCACACAGTTGCTATAGACCAATTCCCCTGATCCTTGATTTTTTCCCTGATACGCTTAACATGGACATCCACCGTTCTTGTATCACCCACATAATCATATCCCCAGATCTTATCTAAAAGCTGTTCTCTTGTAAACACCTGATTGGGACGGCTGGACAGGAAGTACAAAAGCTCCAGCTCCTTAGGCGGCATATCAATGGGATTTCCATTATACAATACGGAATAGCTTGTAAGGTTAACGGACAGTCCTTCATAATTCACGCAATCTTCCTTACTTTGAGGCTCCTTACCCTTTGCCTCCTCGGTGCCCTCCACCCGTCTTAATATCGCCTGTACTCTTGCAACCAGCTCATTTGAATCAAAGGGCTTTACCATATAATCATCTGCACCTATCTTAAGTCCCAATACCTTATCAAAGACTTCTCCCTTGGCAGATAACATGATCACCGGAACGCTGCTGCTTTTTCTGATCTCCCGGCACACATCATATCCATCTATACCAGGGAGCATAATATCAAGAAGAATAAGGTCCGGCTGATAGGATTTGAATTTTTCAAGGGCAAGCTCTCCATTTTCTGCTATCTCTGTGTCAAAGCACTCCTTCACCAGATATAGAGAAATAAGCTCTGCAATATTCTCATCATCATCCACTATCAATATTTTCTTTTTATCCATATTGTTCCTCCTTCACCCTTCTTCTCCAAATATCCATTTCGATTCATCAACGCATATGACCGATTTCTATCAAACATATAATTGTTTTTCATATTTCTTCCATAATTTCCTGATAAACATAACATCCTCACAGCTCAACAATTGTCACGCCTGAATCACCCTCACCAAATTCTCCAAGCCTGAAGGCCTTAACATAGGACTGCCGTTTCAGGTATTCGTGAATACCCTTCCTAAGAGCACCCGTTCCCTTGCCATGCACCACTCTCACCTGGTTAAGATGTGACAGGCATGCATCATCAAGATATTTGTCAAGCTCAGTTATGGCATCATCCACTGTAAGTCCTATGAGATTGATCTCCGGCTTAATATTCCTTGACTTACCCATATTACCATGATATGAGCCGCCCTGTCCACCGGTACTTTTTCCACCGGTCTTTCCGGCATTACTATCCTTTATAACCTCTACGTCACTTATCTTAACAGTACTCTGGAGTATTCCCATCTGCACTGTAAGCTCTCCCTTATGATCAGGCAGGGACCTTACTATTCCGTCAGAATTCATGCTGATAACATGGACTGAATCTCCAAGATGAAAATCAGAGGGCTTTGCATTAGACCTTCTATCAGGTCTTTTCTCTGCCAAGGAACCGCTTACATCCTTGAGCCTTCCCCTAAGTCTGTCCCTCTCCTTCTCCATTTCCTTAGTGGTGGCATTGCCCTTCTTCTCCCAGTTGTTATACCTTCTTATAGACTCGTCAGCAAAGGTCTTTGCCTCCTGCAGTATCTCCTCCGCCTGCTCCCTGGCATGCCTGAGAATATCCTGCTTTCTCTGCTCAATATGCTCATTCTTTGATGCAAGTCTACTCTTAAGCTTCTCGATATCAGCCTTGTTACGCTCTATCTCCTCCTGGTCTGCAAGTATGGTCTGCTTGGATTTTTCAAGATCAGCAAGCAATGTTTCCATATCTACGGTACTGCTGTCTATCTGCGCTCTGGCAGCCTCTATCACATCATCCCTCATTCCAAGCTTCTTTGCAATGGCAAAGGCGTTGGACTTTCCTGGTATCCCTATAAGTAAATGATATGTGGGAGAAAGTGTATCTACATCAAACTCACAGCATGCATTCTCTATTCCCGGACTTGTCATGGCAAAGGTCTTAAGCTCACTGTAATGGGTCGTTGCCATACACCTTATATTCCTGTTATGAAGATCATTTAATATGGAAATGGCAAGAGCCGAGCCCTCAACAGGGTCCGTTCCTCCTCCAAGCTCATCAAACAACACCAATGTCTTATCTGTGGCATGCTTCATGATATATACTATATTAGTCATATGGGATGAAAATGTGGACAGGCTCTGCTCGATACTCTGCTCATCTCCGATATCTGCAAATACATCCTCAAACACCGCTAACCTTGAACCCTGAAATGCAGGTATATGCAGTCCCGACTGTCCCATAAGAGTGAAAAGCCCCAGTGTCTTTAAGGATACAGTCTTACCTCCCGTATTAGGTCCCGTAATGATCAGCATCGTAAAGTCATCCCCAAGCCGTATATCCACCGGCACCACCTTGTGCTTTTCCAGGAGTGGGTGACGTCCCTGTTTAATATCGATTATTCCCTTTTCATTTAACTCCGGCTTGCTGCCATCATATGCCTTTGCAAATGATGCCTTAGCAAAGATGTAGTCAAGCCTTGTAAGAATATCAAAATCCACCGCTAATGCATCCCTTGACAATGCCACCTGTTCACTTAATGCCGCCAGTATCCTCTCTATCTCAATAGCTTCATTGATCTCCAATTCCTTCAGCTCATTATTCAGGTTCACCACCGCCATGGGCTCAATAAAAAATGTGGATCCTGTCCCCGACTGGTCATGCACCATTCCCGGAAACTTACCCTTATACTCAGATTTCACAGGAATACAGTACCTGCCGTTTCTCATGGTGACAATTGCATCCTGAAGCATAGACTGGTTATCCTGCTTTGCCACAATCTGGCTCAACACATCATGCACTTTAGAATTGACCTGCTTCATATCCCTGCGGATTTCCTTAAGTGCAGGCGAAGCATCATCTGCGATCTCATCCTCTGAAAGGATGCACCTGTTAATCTCCCTTGACAGATGCTCTAAAGGCATCAGGCTTTCAAAATAACCCGTAAGAGAATCCTGCCTTCCTGTCACTCCCTCTTCATCCTTGCTCTCAGCCTTCTCTCCATACTGTCTTGCATGCTCAGCCACCTTAAGCAGCTTTGCCACATCTATAAGCTCTGAAATAGATAGTCCTGCTCCCACTTCTGCTCTCTTAAGAGCCTCACTAATGGGATAGACACCGAAAAAGGACACACTTCCCTGCTGATATACCCTGGCAAGTGCATCTGCTGTCTCCTCCTGCTCCTTTTCAATCTCGGTAATGTTTGTCTTAGGTTTAAGGCCTTCGCACATCCGCTTTCCCGAAGGAGTTGTGGCAAATGACGTCAGCTGTTCAATCACCTTATAATATTCCAAAACACGTAATGTACGTTTGTTCATGTCGCTTCTTCTCCCTATATTACTGTTTAGGTCATTTTTTGAAACCGTACGCCGTCTGCCTTGCACAGATACCCTCAGGTCAGATGGCGTGTTGGACGGGATAAGAACTTCTAGGTGCCCCGGATATAGTATGATACCGTCCGTGGCAAGGTGCTTAGT
>JAFUXG010000003.1 GCA_017470935.1 Lachnospiraceae bacterium | reverse complement strand
TTTCTATGATCCTGAAATAGAATTCTTCTATGCAAGACTTATTCCGCGTTGCAGCAAAGGTGCCGTTCGTGCAGTTTTTGACCAGCTCGAGAACACCATGGGGACATATGACTTCCAGACTGTATTTGAAATAATCCTTACCGACCGGGGAAGTGAATTCTCCGATCCCGGGCGCCTCGAAACCGGTATAAATGATCTGCAGCGCTCCAGCATTTATTACTGTGACCCCATGCGAAGTTGTCAGAAAGCCGGCATAGAGCAAGTGCACACTATGCTAAGAATGATCATTCCCAAAGGTACTGTATTCACTGATCTGACGCAATGGGATGTACGTAAATGTGTAAATCACATCAATGCCACACCACGAGCTGCCCTTAACGGTAATACACCTTATATGCTTGCTATGGATAAGTACGGCAAACGCATATGCCATATGGAATTACAGCTCCGGTATGTGGCACCGGATGATGTCACATTAACACCGAAGCTGCTTAAATAAACCCTAAATTTTTCTAAACACCGCTTAGGACAAAAATTTCACATTTTCATACAGCACCGGTGGAATTTAGTTTTTCACAGCACAATTTCAGCGGTGTTTTTGGCATGCCCTAAAATACGGATATTTTGAAAAATTTCACTTATATACTATCACAAAAACAGCAAAACAGCTAATAAACTTTAATATTTTCTTAGATTTTGAGCACCATGTGGAATTTAATGTTTCATACGGAATTTACTTTTTCAATTCAGGATTTATATTTGTATCCCTAAAAATAAAATATAAATCCCTCTATTCTTCCTCAACCCTTCTTGAAGATATAAAACAACTAATCCAGATTAGCTTATTACACATATCTGCTTAAAAATACTTCTATCCAAACTTTAAAACTTGCTGTTCTCCGTTCGGATTTTTTTTACGCGACTCTCTATCAATTTCACCCGCCGTCTTAATTTCAATTTTTTCATCAGGTATTTCAAGTCCCCAATTATCCCATCCAACGTAATTATTACGGGCAAAAAGCTCAATCTTATCCTGCTCTGGAAACATTTTTGTTATTCCTTCAATTACATCAACAGGTTTTACACTATGATCCCCTCTGTGTATAGTAACCATTTGACGTACATTTCTTGCTCCTCTTGGCTGAGGAAACTTTCCTTTCTTAAATGCAAGAACAAACTCCGTTTGGCTTAACGTATATCTTCCAGGATTATGTACCATTTTATCCCAAACGAATGCTACAGTTTTATATTCAAATCCCCATGCTTCACCGAGTTCTATTGAATTAGCCATCTGAGGTCCAGTTGTCCACATAAACAGAATACAATCATCAGCAGCAATGGCGTTTACATCTAACTCTTTTAATTGTTTTAATTTTACAGTAGGATATTTAAATGATGCTGAACTAATAAAAATTTTCTTTTCAAAACCTGCATTTTCATCCTTAATTGTAGATTTATCATATTGCATCTTTCCACCGTAATCCCAAGGTGGATCTGCATAAATAACCTGATATTTTTTTTCTGGTAATTTGGGGTAAATATCTTCTAATGGATTAACCTTTGTCCTTTTCTTCTGTTCAACATTATAAATAGAATACGCTGTAACATCTGACTTTTCTTTGTGAGACATCTGTATCATCCTTTCTATATAGCAATGTGATTATAGAATAATCGAAATTAACTTTAAAGTCAATAACCATGTGACTTAAAACCCGTTGCCTTATATAAAGAATATCAATACAATATTTTATGTGAGGTGATTTTATGATAGTAGACGATTTCGCAAATCGAATCAAAGAACTTCGGCACCAAAAAGGGCTAAGCCAAGAGAAAATGGCTTTAAAAATTGATATGGATAGAACTTACTACGCTTCCGTTGAAGCCGGCAAGCGAAATGTATCCATTAAAAATATCAAAAAATAGCCGATGGTTTCGGGGTTTCACTTGAAGAATTATTCAAAAATATGTGAGGTGTACTTATGGCAAAAAAAGATTTACAGGGAAGAGATAACTGGCAAACTGAATCTGGACCAAGTGGTAAAGCAGGTATTGCAGAACAAAACTTAATCGCTGTATTTAAGGAAGCTTTTAAAGGAACAAAATATGTGATTTCGGATCATCCTAAAGATTTTAAGCATTTATATGAAAACGTTATTTTATCTGAAGAAACTCTCTCTCAAATATATTGTCCTGACAAAAAAACTATGTCCAAAATTAAAAAACGCGGTTGGGGTGTTTCTCCTGATTTTTCTATAACCAATTCAAAAACAGGCAAAACTATTTTTGGTGAAATCAAACGTCAAGACGGCTGGGTTGAGGGCGGTAAACCTAACGATGGCCGAGGAAACGTTCATGAACGTATGTGCAAATTATTCACTCCTGGACTAATGAGAGTATATCGTGAAAAAAGTAAAATTACTGATTTATCCATTCTCCCATTTTGGGTTGTTTTAGAAGGTGATATAACAAGGGATCCAAAAAGAAACAGAGAAATTGCTTTTTGGTTTGATAAATACGACAAAAATTATTTCATGTGGCGACCAGGTGAAGATGGGCAGTCTTTAGTTAATCATTTCAATAAGTACTTAAAAAAATATTTAGATTAAAACTGCGAGCAGTTCATTTATATATTAAATGAACTGCTCAATTATTTCTATTTCTTTTCTATCTGTTTAATATAGTAATTAGAATATTCATCTTCAGAATATATCGGATCACTTTCCGAATATCCCTTTTCATAATTTATTTCACTAAACTCCGAATACAAATCATTTCTTTGAATTAATGATTTCATTTCATTAATAGCATTTTCACGGTTATCCCAAACTCCTCTTACTCCGCAGAGTTGACTAGATTCTCGCTCCTCATATAAAACATATACTACATCCATATTTTATCATCCTTTCATTCTTTTCATCTTTATTATTATCACCTAGCGGTAATACATTTAAACTTTCCTAATAGTCTCTGATTTTTAATATTTTTTTATTTTTAAAATTACGTATTTAATTTTTCAACATCTAATCATCCTTTCTAATAATATATCCAAGATCCATCTTTTTATCCCCTCAGATGCCCATCCATTTCATTTGTAAGCCATATTTGTGCTATATAAATTATACCTAGATAATTAATATCAAACAATTTAATAACTGGAATACTATTTACCTTGCATTTTCTCCGAGATTATATATTCTACCTTTGCAAATGATACCATATCACCTAGCTCCAACTTATATTCCTTACACGGGGTAAGTATATTTCCATTTAGATAAGTACCATTAGTCGAATTCATGTCCATAATATATATCCCATCATTTTTACGGAAAAGCTTCGCGTGAAGCCTGCTGACTCCCCTTGCCGATATAACATGGTCGCAGCTTCCCCTCATACTCCCAACAACAAGGCTGCTCTTTTCTATGGAGAAGGAATCATATCGGTCACCCTCCACAGGAATAAGATATAAGCTGCCAGGACTGTCCTCCTTTACCAGCTGCGTCTTATCCTCCGTTTCCTTTGTAAGAAGCACTGTCTCCCCATCTATGTCTCCGCCCTGTGCGTTATTCATTGGTATGGCAGCTTTCACCGAAGCTCCTATGCTATCATGAAAACATTCGTTATACTTATATTTGTCATGATCACTGCCGTCTTCCTGATCATATAGGTATTGATCACTGCTGTCTTCCTGATCATATAGGTATTGATCACCGCTGCCTTCCTGATCATATAGGTTTTGACCACCGCTGCCTTCCTGATTATATAGGTTTTGAACACCTCTTCCATCATTTCCATATTGATCATGTATTCTGATATTCTCCCCCTCCCGTTCCTTCATATAGCTTTCCATTATCTCATCCGGCGATTCGTAAGGCTCCACCTGCATGTAGATAATCACCAATACAATAAGCACCGCCATGCCCACAAAAAGAAATCCTGTTTTTTCATAGGTCAACACGTTAAAGACCAATCCTGCCAGCAGTAATATATCAACAGCAGCAGTCAATGCCATTCCTGTTTTCACTATCATTTGCATAATCTTACTGCCTTCATTTGTTTTAATTCTCCTATATATCTTCTTATTCACATTCTTGCTCACACCCATTGCATTATTATCATTTACGGCATCATGGACTTCTTTTTTGTTCTTAATATGCTCTTTATCTTTACCCCGCTTGTCCTTTGTTACTATAATATTATTATACCTTTCTTCATCATCCCTTCTCCCATATTCATCCACATCAGCCCTATCACACCTGCCGCCATAAATGGTAACATTCTTCAGCCCTTCAATGCTGCAGTCGGCTTCTGTCAAAAGGTTATAAAACTGTAGAAGATCAATAGCTCCCTTCTCATATCTTCTGTCAACATTCTGTAAAATCTCCATGACCAGCTCCTGCAGCGACCCTCTACCGCCAGACATGCATGGGCAATAGCCAAACAACAGCCTCCCTGTATTAACCTCCATAAAAACCTTGTCGGGAGTGCATATTATATTATCCGGCAGAAGAAGAAATTCCTCGCACACCTCTAAGGCCTTCACAATGCTGCGCATAATATTGTTGATCTTCTCAGCGGTAAAGCTTATATGTCCAAAGACTTCCTTCAGACTTGTTCTATACTGCAGCTTATAATAAAGCTGTGCTTTCCCGTTCACCTCTCTAAGCTCACAGGCCATAAAGCATGGAATATTCTGATTGCGAAACAGATTGATCTCATACTCGTTGTCCCATAATTCTATGTCATTTATCACCAAATAATTTTTCATGCCCTCTCTAACGAACTGTGTCTGCAATCAGCTGCCACCTCCTTAAGCTTTTTACAGGATCACTGTCATCCGCCTGCAGTGTCAGAGAAATAGTGTAATTTTCAAAGCGTTCCTCAAAGCTCTCCACGCCACCCTTTGCCAATGTACCTTCTCCTGTGGATTTCTCCTCTGTGCTGTCTATTGCTTCATAAAGCCTTTCCGAAAGACTATTAACCACCCTGCCATGCTCCACCAGATATAGCATACTCATTATATAAAAGTAAATACAGCCAAGCATAATTGGCACCAGCAGCGTCACCTCCACCACTGCACTTCCTCTATTACGTCTCATGACATTCATCACCTCATCTTTCTTTAGATCAACCGCACATACCAACAAAACCGGGCATCCTTTCACAGTTTATGTAGCTGTATTGTCTGCTTCGCCTTCCACACAGACCATACACTCTGAACCCTGTTCCTCTTATCTTCCACACAGGCTGCACACTCTAAGCCCTGCCACCGTTTTCTTCCTGACTCTCTTAACTGTTCTCTTAAGCCCTAGACACTTAAGGTTACAATGATATGCATCCCCGTTTTCTGTCACATATACCTGTCCCCCTGATTCTTCCTTCCCACAAAATTTACACGGCTCATAGCCCCCATGTCCTGACACAGCCCTAACACTCCTTTTTAAATGAGAGCAGCTACGGCTCACATGATACACGGACTCATTGGGCGTAACATATACATATGACTCATCCTCATCCACCCCATCCTCACTGCTGTATCCAAGAAATGCCTTCTGCTTCACTTCGTTACTTCTAGGAAACATAAAGCTTCCAAATATGGGAACATCTATCTTTGTCATATAGCTTGCCTTAGCGACGAAGGTATTCCTGTCAGCCTCGTCAGCCTCAACTGTAATAAGGATTCCCTTCTGTCCCCCTGCCACAACCTGCTTAACCATAGGATCATTGCCCATATACTTGTTAAACTGTGCATAGATGATTCCAGTGGACACACCAAGCTCTGCCAGAGATAATCCTTCTGTTGACTCCCCAGACCCTGCCGAAGACGATCCTTCTGTATATATTCCAGGTTCTGCGGTTAATAATCCTCCCGTTCCAATATCGTTTCCACCATCCTGCAACGGAGCAGCGGTGTCGGTTACAGCCGCCTTACCACCTGTATTTCCTCCTTCTCCCTCCTTCATCAGTCTGTCTTCAAGATAACAGCGCTTTGCACAATACACCGCCGCCTCACACAAGCATTGATGAATATGGGCATCAACATAGATCATTCTGTATAAATAAATGATAAACAGCATAAAAAACAGAAACAGCGGTATCACCACACAGGCTTCAACCACCGCCGAGCCCTCGTTCCTTCTTTTCATTCCTTATTTTCCTTCTCCTATTACTACACTATATATGCGTTTACGAAACTCATCATAAAATATATTGTATTGTGAATATTGTATAGATTCCATTACCATACTTTAAAAACCCTTACAAAAAGCCTACCCTTGCCGTACTTGGAGAATTTAAATTTTTTTGAAAAGGACAGCCATATATATATGTGATTATTGGGGTTTACTAAGCCTCCTGTAAGAGCTTTTAGAGTATGGCAGCGCTTATTTTGTTATCTTGTCATTTCATCATTTCAGTATTTCAATATGCAAAGTCCTCCTGAAAATAATGCTCATATACACTTGCATCCCTATCCTTAACCAACAAAGGCTCAAGTCTTATCATACCTTGTATTGAAAAGGCTCCGCACAAATTAACCACAGTCAGTTTTTCATCACCTTGCTTCAGGTTAAGCTCAATAAGATCCAACATTCTTCCATATGTCACATCCTTGCTTTCCTTCCTTGCAAGCATAACTTTAAGATAATCATCATAATCCATGCCAACAGTTGCAGAGGCCGCCTGATTATTAGTCTTTAGAGTTTTGAGGTCGGTATTCCAATCCATAGCGGTTTTGATAAAGGGCAGCTTCTCACCATGCATAAGCATTCTCACCTCATATATTGATTCCCCATAGGACCAGCAGCCTAACAGAAGGTATTTGACGATCTCCACCATAGGCATTGTGCCGGTTGCACTGCATATGGCTGTAGCCAGAGTTAATGCCTCACTCTGCTTTTCAACATCCTGCAGAAGATATATATAATTAACAGGCATTCTCATCCAGATAATGTCTGATAGCACCGCCTCCAGATTATCGTAGTCATTGTCCTTACCCTTCAATATGTATTCAGCCTCGCAGTGCATAACACTATCCTTATATACTCCCTGGTGGGAGAAATGATCTGTCACATATACACAGAATGCCGCCTTTTCTCCAAGGGATGTAAATGTATTCTGATCCTCCTTTGCTGAATCTCCAAGAATCGTCACAAGCTTAGACACATCCTGAAAATCTGAATCCTTTTCTTTATCAGCAAGAACAGAATATGCCTTTGAGGGCCCATGAGAGAAATCCTGTGGCTCCTTTGACACCTGCGCCCCTTCAGGAAGCAATAGTGTTAACAATCCCAGCGAGAGAGAGTTTTTCAAAACATCTCTCGGGTCCTCTACTTTTGGGGGCTCCTCCGAAGGCTCTTCCTTTGAAGCATCCTCTAGACCCTCACCAGCAGCTTCTTCAGTATTTTCCGAAAGTGTTGTGGCATTACGCTCTGTATGCTCTCCTGCCTTTTCTATCTGCCTTGAAGTATCTGCTGCTCTTCTTCCCAGCTCAGTTAGCTTATTAACAGCTCCCGCTCCCTTTTCATACTCCATTATCTGTTTTTTCAAAAGCCTCATGTGGTTATCAGTTATAGTGCTGTAGCTTGAAAGAGCCACCTCCTCCACAGAAAAGCTATACAAGCCCTCCGCACTTTCTTCACCATTTAAGGACGCCTCCAAATAATTCTTGAATTTTTCCTCCACCATGGCACAGCTTCCTGTGCCATATGTTGGGTCCATGAATAATAAATGATATCTCTCAAACAGCTCCCGGTTGTAATCAGCAAGAATGCTAGAGTGTGCGCTATGAAGAACTGCCCTGAGCTTCATTTTCCCACAATAAATCCTGCCCACTTCAAGCGCAGACAAAGTGAACAATAATAGAATGCTTATTATTAAAGAAAATAAAACAGTGGTCTGGCCTTTGTTCTTCATAACACACCTCCCTGGAGACTGATATTGGATTTTTGCACTGTCACCTGCCAGCAGACAGCTAATGCATTTAATGAAAAAAATAATTACTATGACAATAGTTACTGTTTACTAATAAATCTTCTTGGCACTTTCATTAATGGATTTCCATATATTATTGACTAACGTTGTGATCTGTTCTTTAAAGATGATCACCATTGCGATCAGCACCACAATAATCAGTATGATCTCAACAACGCCCATACCGGATTCATCCTTAAGAAAATCCTTCCATGCCTGCCTTATCACATTCATATGCATCACCTCCTTTCATAAGTGAAATGTACCGGGCAATTAATTGTAAAACTCAAATGCTCCTTTTTGTTGTGAACACTATATAGTTCCGACACAGGCACGCAGCCAGGGCATGCTCTGTCCCTAAGCTCATGTAAGCATTCGTTAAGGGATAGGGATTTTGCTGTTCAATATACGTTTTGATAAGCTATGTGATTACATAAAGCTTATAAATGCAGGAACCATGATCATCAGCATGACAATGAGCAAAAGAAGTATCATCGGGCCCAACAGCTTAGTACCGGCCTCCTCTCCTCTCTTTTTCACAAGATTCATCCTCTCCTCTAATGCAGCTCTTTCCTCCTGCTCTAACACCTCCACTATTCCCCTGGAACCCTTTGTGACATTCTGCTCTAGCAGCGTCAGTACCTTGATATAGCAGGGAAGCTTAAGCCTTCTTCCCAGCTCATAATATATTCTCCCCTCGGACATTCCGATTTCAAAATTATGCTTTGCACGCTTAAGCTCTTCTATCAGAAAAGCCCTGTAATCCTGCTGATCCCTGTAATCGATAATAAGCTGTGAGAACACATTTCTAACCTGCATGCCTGCTCCCATAAGTAATACCAGCTCATTAATAAACCATGGATATGACTGCAGCAGCTCCTGCCTAAGCCTTAGCTCCTCACTTCTTTTTCCCTCTGCCTCTCTAAGAAGCAAAAGTCCTGCCACGAGAAACCCAAGCAGCAATATGACTTCCGGCCTGACACTCTCTCCCGCTGGATACTCAATACCAATGTCCTTATATTTTGATGGCAGGTAAAAGCCCTCCTCATAGGGTGACTCCTCTTCCTTTCTATCATAAAGCTTTTCTATTTCAGAAACAGTTTTTTCAATGTCTGACTTCTCCCTTGGGAAGATCACAAGGTCATAGGTCTTTTCCTTTTCCATATCCCCATAAGAAAGCTTGACAACAATACTTGACGGGATACCTGAGAGAAAATCCTTCGCTGTATATCCCAATGCTTTAAGCTGCTCCTCCTCATTTCGTAAAACCCCTTCATCATCAATCAAGCTGTAGTCTGCAGTCTTCACCTCCATATCAAAGGGATACTCCTTATGATCAAGGGACAGATCAAGATTACTGTTTATGTGGTCAAGACCCTCGTTCTCCCCCATAATGTTGTTATCTAGATAAATAAATGCCTGCTCAAACTTCTCCTGTGCCTCCTTTGGCTTTAACCCTCTAGGTGGAACATTGATGGAAAAATTAACAGGTTTCTTATCAAAGATGGCCTGGAAGGAATACTGCTTCTCCTGCTCGTAGGGCTCACCTCGCTTTATGTAATAGTCTGCCTCCTGTTTTTTTAGAGAAAGTCCAAAGCTTACAGTATTGACTGCCAGGAGAAGAAGCATGATCGAAAGGTGTCTCTGCACAAAGTTCACCCACTGTCTGTTAACCTTATGCTTAAAGCAAAAGCAGTACAACATAAGCGTAATAAGCACAACATAGACAACTATGTATATTGTAATTTTTGACATTCCATAACCTTCCTTTCCAGAATTGGCCTTTTTTTAATATCATGCGGTGTCGCCTTCGTGTTTCTTTCATGTAGGCTATTGTCTCCATATTTTCTTTCATAAAAGCAGCCTCACCAGTCCTACGGTACCGCCAGAGCTTTATATGCTGTATCTCCATGTTCTGTGTCACACCGGTATATCCATAATCTTCGCGGCCCATGCGTTAGCAATATATACCCCTATCAAAAATACTGTCATAAGTATTATCCCCAGTCCATTGTGATACAGCACATTCAAAAAGCCCCCATTACTCACCCGTAGATAAAGCAGTATTCCATAGGGCATTACCATCATTATTTTTTCCTCTAATTTCTTAGAGGCTATCAATGTTTCCATCTCTTCCTCAACACTGATCTTGTCGGATATGCTTCTCACAGTCTTTTCGATGATTCTGATAAGATTACCGCCACTTCTCTTTGCGGCCGCCACCACATTTGCAAAGTTCTCTATATCCTCCACCCCACTTCTGTCACCAAAATCACTGAGAAGCTTCTCAATAGGAATATTAACCTTCAGTCCTGCGATTATTTCATCAAGCTCCCTGAATATCATTGCATTTTTATCATAGATAAAGGACAGATCCCTCTTGGCATCCGTAAATGCATGCTCCAAAGAATAGCCAGCTGTAAGGGATGTTACCAGTGCCTCCATCATGGCTTTAAACTCCATAGTAAGCTCCCGCTTTTGTTTTTTGAGCTTGTCCTTCTTAAGCTCTCTGTAATCCACAACAAAAAACGGAATGCAGATAACGCACATTTTCATGGAATCATAGAACAGGTATCCTATTACTGCTCCCTTCACCGCTATTTTTAATATATATTGAACCCAATCCTTCCAGGTAAAATGATAGCTTCTATAATCTGTTCCCATTAAAGTACCAGCTCCTTTCCTTTCAATTTTCATTTTTTCGTCAATCATTTTCTATGCTTATGCTTTTATTAATACCGCCAAAAACGTCCATCAAGCATACATATATCAGCCCCTATCACTGAGACTTCTCATACTCACACACTTATCCCACTTCTTAACAGCTTGTCCACACTCTTAAGCTCTCCACATTTAACAAGCTCACCACATACCTTACCCTTATCTTCCCCACTCTCTCTGAATTCATATATGGGAGAAAGCTTTATTACTCCTTCCTCTACTCCCATTACCTCACATACCTCCAACACCCTTCTGCTGTTATCCCGAAGCCTGCCCAGATGTACTACTATATCTATAGCCGCCGCAAGCTGCTGCCTTATGGCAGCCACCGGCATGTCATATCCCATCAATATCATGGTCTCAAGCCTTAGCATCATTTCTGCTGCGGAGTTGCCATGTCCGGTGGATAGGGAGCCATCATGGCCTGTAAGCATTGAATTCATCATATCCATTGCCGCTGCATCCCTTACCTCTCCCACTATGATTCTTGTAGGCCTCATTCTGAGAGCCGCCTTAATAAGTGCCGACATTGTGACGGCATTTTCCCCCTCCACATTAGCGTTCCTTGTCTCTAAGCTTACAAGATTGGGAATTCCGTGAATCTGCAGCTCCGCTGCATCCTCTATTGTTATCACCCTATCTGTTGCAGGAATATAGTTAGACAGCACATTCAAAAATGTGGTCTTCCCGCTGCCGGTCCCTCCGCTGATAAAAACATTGTAGCCGGCAACCACTAACTTTCTTAGAAACTCTGCGCACTCCTTTGTAATGGACTGCATTTGTATCAGCTTTTCCATGGTAAAAAATTCCTTAGGGAATTTCCTGATGGTCATTGTTGCTCCGTTAAGTGCCACAGGCGGAAGAACAACATTAACCCTGGATCCATCCTTAAGTCTTGCATCTACTATGGGGCTGGTCTCGTTTACTATCCTGTTACAGCTGCTGACAATCTGCTGTATAACATTTCTAAGTCTCTCCTCAGAGGAAAAGGTTTCTTCAGCCTTCACAAGCCTTCCATGCTTTTCAAGAAATATATGGTCATATCCGTTAATCATTATTTCTGATATATCTTCATCCTCTAAGTAGCCTGACAACACATCCAACCGCCTGAACACATTAAACAGCTCCTTTTTCAGCTGTCTTTTCTCCTCAACGGATATATATACCTGGCGGCTTCTTGTAAGAATAGCTTCCTCTATTATTTCAAATATCTCTTCATCCGAAAATTCTCCCTGCCCGCCCAGCCTTATAAACAGCTGCTCTGAAAGATACTCTTTTTCCTTTTCTAACCTGCTCATTATGTACTCCTTACTGTCATCCTTCACACCTGGTATTTGCCCACAACACACCATACCATGTGTTTGTAAATTTATCCGGTCAAATAGCCACCAGGGTTCTATAAACAACATCATGCAAGCAGCTTCCTAAGCTCCTGCACCAGCCCTTCTCCTGACATTTCAATATATTTGATTCTATCCCTTATCCCGCCCAGCTCATACGCTACTACAAGCTCCTCAAACTGCTTTTTCTTTGCCAGAGAAATGCTGTTATTAATATACGGAACAATAATATATTTGAATTCTGAAAGCACATTAATATCCTTAAGTATTCCTGTTCCCATATCGATTATCACTCCACGGTATTCCACCACCTTCTCAAACACTTCAAAAAACCACTTCATATCCTCCCTGTCCACAAGCCTTGTGTCAAAAAGCGAAAATGCTGAGGCAAGGATGCCTCCACATCTTGAAATAACACCAAGCACTGCTTTCTCATCTCTTTCCTTCAGGTAATATATAAAATCCTCTGTGATTATGCCTCCTGGGGCATCCCTATAGATTTCCTTATCAGCACCTATTCCTCTTCCACCTTCTTCATCATTACCACTATAGTCCCATTTACCGCTATAATCCTCCATCCCCACATATAGCCACTTCTCACCTGCAGCTGCCCGGACAAAGCCCATAGCAAGGGTTGTCTTGCCACACCTTCCAACAGGTGAATAGATAACTGCACTTTTCTTATCTGCCTTCATCAGCATGCCAAGATACTCCACAATATCCCTTAATGCTTCTCCTATAAGCCTTGCGCTTTGGTATCTGTATATCATGTAGATTTTCTTCTCAGAGGTTCCCACACTCTTGTGCTCCCGTTCCTCAGAAAGAAGCACATAACATCTGTCGGAAAATGTATCCTTCATTTGCATAAGAACATCACTGTCGGTTGCCACTGCCATATCCAGCCGCTTATCCGACATATACCGCATTAAGGCTTCCTTTTCAGTAAATGCAGAGACACTCCATATACCCTTTCCATACCTGTTAAGATAGGCACAGAGCCTGGTGACGTATTCCGTTTCCCTATCCATTATTCCAATTCTTATCATAACCATAGTCCCCCTCTGTTTTCATTTATTCAATCGGTCCTATCTCACTTATCGCCTGTAAGCCATCGGTCAGCGCAGGCTGATATGTATTACTTCGGCGACTCTTTCAATAATTAAAAAAAGCAGAACCCATAAAGCTCTGCTTCTTACTATTGCTTTGTTTTATTACCTGTTACTTACAGGTGCTGTTACTGTTACACCCTTATTCTTTGCAAATTCCAACAAACTATTGAGATCGTCATATAATTGATTCTTCAAGAGCAGCTGGCATGCATAGGCAAAAACAGCCAATTCATTCTGATTCATATTCTCATCTCCCATCTTTATCACCACCCTCTATAATACCTCAATTCAACAAGGTTTTCACAAACTATCTATTGTTTAGTTATCATAGAGACAGTATATCACACTTTTTCAAATAATTGCAGAACTTATATTAAATTGTCAAAGTACACCAGGATAAAATAGTTTTAATACATACGCTTTCCCTTAACCAAGCCTTGCTGCCATACATGCTGTCACACACACTGAAAGCAGTATTGGAACAGAAAAATGTATGGTCTCGCCGGGTACAAGGATCTGATCCCTCTTGATAGCTCTATATATAATTCTTGCCAGTGACAAGAGCCCTGCCATAATAAATGCAGCCACAGTGATCCTCACAGCCTGCTCCGGCATGAAAATGCCAACCGCAGATAAAAGCTTGATGTCACCTGCCCCCAGACCTTTCACAAGGAACAATACAAAGAGCACTCCCGTCATAAGGACAGCCATCTTAAGCCCCTGAAGAACATAGCCTGTGCCTCCAATATAATAATCAACTGCCAGTCCTCCTGTTATAGCCGTAAGCATCAGCCTGTTCTCTATCCTTCCCGTCTTTATATCTGTAAACACCGCCCTTATAAGCACCGGCATCAATAATATAAACTGTAACCACATACCACATTCCTTTCATAATATAGCCCCAGAAAACGCCCGCCTTTTATTTACTTATGTCATATATAATATATAAAAGCGCGCTATTTACCTGTAGTTTCTATCCTTACCTCGCTTCCTCTCTCCTTGTGTTTTCGCATTATATACCCAGGCTCGCCCCTTGTCTACAATTATGTACAAAGTTACAAAATAAAAATAGTTTTTACATAATTAGCCTGATTTTATGAAAATAAATACATAACTTTATGTATTTTTGTGATGAAATTATGTATAAATTTACATAATTTATCGCATGATATAATCTTCCATATACGCCGCGCGAGCTGCGTTCGAGCATATCGAAATAATTCCTAACGCAGCTCTGTGCATAAGAAAAAGGACCGCAAACCATCTCTGATTCACAGTCCTTAAACCTGCTTATTATGCTCGCGAATATAATTAGCTGCCGATTACAATCTGTCTCCGCGGTATATGCAGTTACACTAGAATACCTGCCTGCGGCAGCTATTAAGTGTAGCTAGTATAATTTGAAAGCCCCCACCGCCGTCTGCCTCGCCGGCATCTTTCCAACTCTCGGGGAATTGGCATTAACCCCTTACTTCTCTTCCGCATCCACATACTTGTTAAGGGTCTCCACCACATCATTAAGATTATATGGCTTTGCTATGTAGTCATCCAGCTTTGCTTCAAGGATTCTCTCCTTATCTCCAAACATGGCTCTTGCTGTTACCGCAATGATAGGAAGACGCTTGCGATTCTCCCTAACCTCAATTGCGCGGATCTCCTGAGTGGCGGCAAGTCCGTCCATTACAGGCATCTGCACATCAAAGAGTGCTGCCTTGTACTCCTTCTGCTTGAAGAGCTCAACTGCCTTCTCTCCATTCTCAGCAATGTCATAAGAATACCCTGCCATGCCAAGAAGCTTTCCGATAACCTGCTGGTTAACAGGCTCATCCTCTGCCACAAGGATTCTTGCTCTTGAATGTCCTGCAAGTGAGAATACTGCTGGATCCTGGTCCTGCTCGTTAGCCTCTTCCTCAGCAGCAGCTTCTGACGGCTTGATTATCTTCAACGGAACCTCAACAATAAATGTTGAGCCTATTCCTTCCTTACTCTGTACTGTTATATTACCACCCATAAGCTCTACAATCTGCTTTGTGATTACAAGGCCAAGTCCTGAGCCGCCGTATTTACGTGTATCAGAGGCATCAACCTGGGAAAATCTGATGAACAGCTTATTTCTGTCTGCATCAGAGATACCGATACCGGAATCTGCCACGGCAATCCGAAGTCTTATCTTATCAAGCACATCATCAAGACATGCAACCTTTACACGGACACCGCCCTCACTGGTGAACTTAATAGCATTAGACAACAGACAATTGAGCACCTGCTGGATTCTCTGTTCATCACCGCGCACAAGCTTAGGAATATCACTTCCGAAGCTGCAGTCAAGGGTAAGCCCCTTATTCTGTGCGATAGGAACCTGGGCAGCAATTGTCTCCTCAATAGCTGCCTTGACATCAAAGTTCTCCTCACGGAGATTGTACTTGCCTGCCTCTAACTTAGAAATATCAAGAATATCATTAATAAGACGGAGCAATGTATCGGCACAGTTCTTGGCCGTGGTCAAATTGTCTCTATGGTCAGCCTGAAGATCCTCTGACATCAGTGTAAGCTGAAGCATTCCAAGAATTCCGTTAATTGGGGTTCTTATCTCATGAGACATGTTTGCAAGGAATTCTGACTGTGTCTTGTAAGCAGCATTGGCATCCTTAATTGCCTTGGAAAGCTTGTTCTCTGTCTCCTTCTGCTCGGTGATATCAATAACAACCATGTTGATATAGTCGGCCTCCGACTTATACATAACTGTATTGAATACCTTATTAAGCTTCTCCATTGTGATCTCTACTGCAAGAAGCTCACCCTGCTTAGTGCCGGAATTGTTATATGCCTCAAACCATGCATTTATATCCTGAAGCACCTCAACCTTACTGTCTGAGATTACCTTGTTATAGTAATCAGAGATATCAAGATTGAAAAGTCTTCCAAAGGTCTCGTTGGCATCCGATATCCTATATCCCATATTCCTTCCACTGGCGGGATCCTTAAGTATCTGAGCCTGGGCAAATCCAACAGGAAGATTAAGAAACAGCTTCTTGTACTTATCGCTCTTCACCGCTGATTCCTTCTCCTCGTCCTGCACCAGCTTAAGCATTACTACAGCCATTCCAAGTCCCAATACTATAATAGCAAGCATTAATGCAACAACTGTGCTCTTGCCATCGGCACCTGCAAACTTTGAAGCAACCATTATAAGGCCAACAATAGCTACCAAAACCTGTACTGCTGCTAATACTGCATAAATAATTTTTACCTTAAATGAACCATCCTTCTTATCCATGCGTTATAACCCCCGTTAATAATAAGATTACATGTTAAAATGTTGCTGCCAGCTCCTTCAGATATCCCTGAAGCTTATCCCTTAATTCCTCCCGCTCCAAAGCATATTCAATAGTGGCTTTAATGAATCCGAATTTATCTCCAACGTCATATCGGATGCCCTCGAAATCATAGGCATATACCGACTGGCTGATCATAAGGTTTTTGATGGCATCGGTAAGCTGGATCTCTCCTCCTGCTCCCGGTGTCTGGGTCTCAAGATAGTCAAATATCTCCGGTGTCAGAACGTATCTGCCAAGAACCGCCATTCGGCTTGGAGCATCCTGCATCTTAGGCTTCTCTACCATGGATCTTAGCTTAACCCTCTTGTTCTCAATATCCTCTCCCCTTGCAGGCTCCACAATACCGTACTTGCTGACATCCTCCTCCGGCACTGTCTGAACCCCTACAATAGACGCCTGCACCTGGTTATAAGCATCAATCAACTGCTTTAATGCAGGCTTTCCATCATGGTTTTCCACCACATCATCTCCAAGCAAAACTGCAAAGGGCTCATCACCTATAAAGGATTTGGAGCAAAGGATTGCATGACCCAGTCCCTTCGGCTCCTTCTGCCTGACATAATAGATATTAGCCATGTTGGCAATATCACATATCATATTATACTCCTCTTTCTTATCAGATTCAAGAAGTCTGCTCTCTAATTCATAGGATCTGTCAAAATGATTTTCCATACAGTGCTTATTGGAATTGGTAATCACTAATATCTCTTCAATTCCGCTTTCCACTGCCTCCTTTACGATATACTGGATAGTAGGTATATCAACCAGCGGAAGCATTTCCTTAGGAATTGCCTTTGTGGCAGGAAGAAATCTTGTTCCCAGCCCCGCCGCCGGAATCACCGCCTTTTTAATCTGTTTTCTGTGCATGTCCGTCTCTCCTTCTTTCTTATCCTTTATTATACTCGCGAACGAAATCGCCCTACTGCGAAGCACTTTTCCTTTCCTTTTTCCCACGCTCAGAATAAATGAGTATCAAAAAGAACACTACACCTGCAAGCGTCAGCAAAAGCCCCTCTCTGCTTCCAGGACTCCTGAACACCAGCTTTATCTCATGCTCTCCGGAAGGAATGTCCGCACCCAAAAAACCGTCTAACAATACAAGGGTCTCCACCTTATCCCCGTCACAATACACGCTCCATCCGTCATCATATGGTATGGAGGTCATGAAAACCTCCCCATCCTTAGCACTGACCTTGCCTGTGATCTTAGTATCCGATACGGTCTCTACCTGCATTCCTCGGTTAAGCATAACATTATAAAAATCCCTGAACTGGTCCTTCTTAAACTCCATAGGATAGCAGTAAAGCTCTCCATCCATATCATCATTATCTCCAAGCTCAAACTGTATATCCACAAGCTGGCCTGCCTTAAGATCCCCTATATGGCAGAGCTGGCCATGATACCTGTCATAACCTACCTCTGTTCCGTCAATGAGAATAGCAACCTTGTGAATATTGCTTCCTCGGGTACTCACATAAAGATCCATGTCATGGGGCACCGTATATATCATATCACCACGGGCACTGGGGTTTGCATTGCTGTACTTTGCATTATTGTCATCGATCAATTCAATATCCATGTTGGTGCCGTATACATTCACCTTCATATCATCCAGTATTGACACAAATATGGGCTCAATTCCAGTAAGAGCACCGCACAGCTCATTCTGCACTGTAAATGGTCCATTATCGTAGGTTTCAAAATCAAGAATATCCTCATTAACCATATATCCGACCGGAAGAATATTGGGATTCTCATATACTGACACAGTGCTTGAAGGAGATTCCTGGGAATCCACCTTTATCATATCAGTGTCAACATTTACAAAATCATACCTTCTGGTATACACATACTTTACTCCAAAAAGTGCATTGGTAACCGGAGTCGCCCCATAATACAGATACTCATTAGCTCCCGTGTAAAAGCCCAAATCCCCCATAATATCTACCATCTCACCCCGCACGGTGGAGCCGAATATTCCCACGCTCTTTAGATTATGCCACGTGGCTTCATCCACGAACAAGGGCTGCAGCACATCCTCCCGATAGAACTGTGTATTATCATCACCTAAGCCGCCATTACGCTTCCTAAGCTCAGCCACCGCCTCAGTATCGCCATAATAATAATCCGGCTCAGAGCTTCCATCCTGGTAAAAACCATAGAGCCCATTAATTGCCATCTCAAATATTGCAACAAAAGAAACAATTATTATTAACGGTTTTCTGGCACCCTTTGCCATACAGAAAAGCACAAGCAGCACCATGTATAACGTAAGAAGCAGAGCCGAAAGCATATAGGTCTTATCATCATATATAGTCTCTGCATTAAAGTAACAGAATATAACAAAAAGCATTGATATGGTGTAGGAAATGATGACCATAGGCCATTTCAAGCCTTCCCGCTTCCTGTACACCTCATAAGCCATCAGCAGCAGCACAAAAATATATAAAAATGCAAATCTGTTAGGAATCCCATACTGGTTATGAAATCCATGCCAGATATAGTTAAGCTCAATGTTATTAAAGCTGACAACAAACAGCGCAAGAAGGGCTAAGTACTTCACCTTCTTCTCTGCCTTGATTCCCGGCATGAGGAAAAAGACAACTGCAAACAAAATGGTCAGCATTCCGCAATACAGGTTAGTTCCCGCATCCCCAATCTGGTTGGTCAGCACCTCCGAGCAGAAAAGATGGGAACGGAGAGTATCCGCAAAGGTCCCATAGAACTCCCATTCCGGCAGCTCAAACTCTGCAGATGCCGTTGTCATGATACCCTTATATGCCGGCAGCAGCACCACCGCAGAAAGCATCGCTGTAGTAATGGAAGCCACTGCAAAGCGTACTCCCTTAAAGAAAAAGTCCGAAACACTCTTAAAGCTGAAGGTGAAAAACCACAGCACCAGAAACATACATATCATAAAGCTGATATAGTAATTACATATAAATGCGTACAAAAGCGCAAGCACATACAAGCGGCTGTCCTTTTCATTTAACATTTTCTTCATCCCAAGAATAATAATTGGAAAGATGAAGATACAGTCAAGCCACATGAGATTCCAGTAATAGCCCACCACATAGCTTGAAAATGCATATAACAGCGAAAAGGCCACAACCCCCATATCCTTTGAGGGCTTCTTCCAGTAATGCATAAGAAAATAAGCAAAGCAAAGAGCCGCCAGAATTATCTTAGTACTGATTATAATGTTGAGGGCCATAGGCAGATGGCTCTTTGAGCACAGCATTATGATAAGGTTAAATGGGCTTGAAAGGTAATATGACCAAAGTGAGATAAAATTGTTGCCCATCCCCACATCAAAGGTGTACTGTATATCCGAAAGATGTGTCAGCTTTTCCTGATACTCGGAAAAGAAGGGCAGATACTGGTGCACTCCATCCACCACCACAAGGCATTTGCCTCCAAAGGGTCCTACATCACCGATTATCCAGGCTCCTGCCATCATAGCAAAAGCAAATATAAATGTGAGTACATAGACATATTGGTTCTTAACAAAGCTCCAGACACCTCTGCCCTGTTTCCCCGACTCAATATACTCATCCGTTACGGTATCTTTATACTCCGGGGCTTCTTCTGTATCACTGTCATCCATCATGGAAAGAACCTTATCATATTCCAGTGTTCCTCCAAAGAGATCAAGGGCACTGCCTATGGTAACATCAATCCTGCCATTCCCAAGCTTCCTTATAAGCTCAATATCCTCATAGCTTCCCACGCCTCCTGCGTAGGTTATGGGAATATCACAGGAATCTGCCAGCAGTGACACCAGCTCCTGCTCCACACCGGAAGCCTTTCCTTCCACATCAACTGCATGGACAAGAAACTCATCTGCATAGGACGAAAGCTTTGATAATAACTCCTTTGTAAGAGGCTCCTCCGTGAAGCGCTGCCAACGGTCTGTGACAATATAATACTGTCCCTCATCAACGGTACTATGCAGCTGTTCTTTATTCGCTTCATCCACTGTATTATCTGTTTTCGCTTGTTGTGACACCTGGCCCTTTCGCCTGCAGGACAGGTCAAGCACTAACCGCTCTTTCCCCACTGCACTCACAAGCTTGTCAAGACGTTCATAATCAATCTTCCCCTCCCGGAATACATAGGAGGTCACAATAACATGGGAGGCTCCCATGTCAATAAAAGCTTTGGCATTGTCAGCATTGACACCTCCGCCGATCTGGAGTCCCTTGGGATATTCCCTTAAGGCCTTCCCTGCCTCATCAATATCCGCTTCATACTCCGGTGTTCCTGCCTTATTTAACAATATAATATGCCCACCGGCAATTCCGCTTTCTTTATATAAATGCGCATAAAATGCCGCATCCTGCTCTGATACATAATTCTCTGTCGCCTGATTGCCTGCGTCTGTAAGCGAACCGCCTACTATCTGTTTAACTTGTCCATTGTGTATATCTATACATGGTCGAAACTTCATGATACATCTATTAATCCTTTATATCAATTCTTAAACACAATCATTTTTCTAATTCCAACCGGCCAGCCGGATTCCAGTCAAGCTCTGACTCGCACAGTCTTCCAGTCAAAAGCATATTCCTATAATACCACTTTTTATAAGCAAATACAATCAGTTATAATCGGCCATCCATTAAAACTATCTGCAGCCTTTGCTGCCACATTTACCCTTCTTATCAAGACATGGATTATTTCTATTGAGCTCCCTTTCCACTGTGCACATTCTTCTCTCAAGCTTCATGATCAGGGGATAACGGTTTTCAAGATCATATTTGATTCCTGCAAGCTTACAACAAATACCCATAACACATTTATCAATCAGCTCTCTTAATATATTATATGCTTTTACGTAATTATTGCGCCAGGATTTTTGCACACATTACACCCACTGCCATACTGCATGAAAATACCCTCCTTACCAATTCCCAGGTGAGGAGGGTATATATTTCGTTATAATTTTCAAGGGGCTGCCTGTATTATCTCCAGCATCTTGGCACATTATCCAAACACCAGGAACATCTCCCGACGGCATATGGCATTCTTTGTATACTGCTTTGTCCTACCAGGATTCCCTTCGGCATATTTCCATGCGGCATATGGGATTACCCTTGGCAACAAACCTTGTCTCATACTCTGTCATAACATTGCCCGTAACATAGGGTGAATTATGCAGATCATAGGTGTGGTTAAGGAGCTCCCATTTATCAGCCATTTCCACCTGCTCCAGGGAGAAGTCAAACAGCTCCCTGTTATCAGTCTTAAATACAATATGTCCCTCCGGTGCAAGTATCCTGTCATATCTTTCAAGAAACTGTACTGAGGTAAGCCTTCTCTTGGCATGCCTGTCCTTAGGCCAGGGATCAGAGAAATTGAGATAGATGCCCGCCACCTCATTTTCCGCAAACACATCAGCAATATACTCCGCTTCCATTCTTATAAAATATATATTTGGAAACTGCTCCTCATCCTGCTTTTCCAAAGCCCTCACAAGTACAGAGGAATACTTTTCGATACCCACATAATTCTTGTCAGGGTTAGATCTGGCAAGCTCCATTATGAACTGTCCCTTGCCCATTCCTATCTCAATATAAATGGGATTATCATTTCCAAAAATTTCTCCCCATGTCCCCTTCCTGGTTGTCTCGTCCTTTATGGTATATGGGCTTTCGGCAATAACATCCCGGGAGCCCGGTACATTTCTAAGTCTCATTATCAGTCCTCTTTTCTCCTTTTGCGATTCATGTAATTGTCAAACCAATATATGTTACAAGCCCTTGTGCAGGCAAAATAGTTATCCAATCACCTATTGTGTTCGCTTCTGCATGCCTTGTATCAACAACTGCATATTTTATCAAAGGTTATTAATTGCTTCAAGAGGTTAAGCAAAATTTAACCTCATTTAAAATTCACCGGCAGGTCATATAACTCACACTTTACCGCAATCCAGGGATAGCTCACCAGGCCATTTTCAAGTACGGAGGTCTCCTTCGTTGTGAGATCGGTGTCCACAAATATTGCATTTTCAGTCAGATACAGCTCCGTCATTACAACATTTAAGTCCATGCGGTCCTGGGCGCCATAGCCCACGACAATGTACAGATAATCATTGGTTCTGTATGTGAATTTAAATGGTTCCTTCTTCTTCTCATTTATCAGATTCTTTAACTCCTGTGGCAGCCTGCTTTCATCACAGACCGTGTAATCCAGGTCCTTCAGCTTCTTCTCGCTTGTTTCGGAAAATTCGCACCCTGCAAGGGCACTCAGAAGAAAGGCGAATAGAAAAACCACTAATATCTTATAACGTCTCCTCCGCAAAAAGCTTCCCATAACAACACACCTCCCCAATATGATCAATCTATGTTATATATATTCATTTTTTCCGGAATAAGAACAGAAATATGGCAGGCGGCCGTAAAATGCAGGAAGGCCCGGTCAAATAACTGACCGGACCTTCTTACACACACTTTATTTAAATTGATGACTTCCTAACGTATATTTAGCACCTCTAATATATCGTGAAAAATACAGGTACTTCTTCATCTCCTTCTCCTCACCATCTACCTTAACGGTGGTGGTGCCGGAAAGCACCTCCTTGGCTGCCTTATAGCAGCTTACCATCTCTCCCTTGAATTTTCCGTTATCGTCGTACTTTTCGTAAAGAGAAAGTGCTCTCGACATACTGCCATTAACAGTTGGTGTAAACTGGCCTCGCTGGTATATAACCTTCTTGATGGTATCAGGAAAATCCTCGCTTTTTACACGATTCATAACAACAATTCCCACTGCCATCTGTCCTGCATATTCCTCTCCTCTCGCCTCACAATAAATAATACATGTCATATATTTAAGCTCTGCGGGTGTATATTTATTTTTCTTATTTTTTTCAACCTGCTTTTTCTTCTCAGAAACTGCCACAGCACTTATATCATCTGAGTTTATAGCAATGTTGTCATTTATGGCGGCCTCCTGAAGTCGCCCTACATCCACAAGATTATTATCAACAGCAATACCTTCTGATAATTCTGATTTTACTGACGCTATCTTTGTTGTCTTATTTTTTCCCTTGCTCTTTGTCTTGTTACTCTTAGCCTTATCGCTTACCGTTTTGCTCTTTGATTTTTTGCTTTTCGACTTGCTTTTTGTTTTGTTACCTGTTGCCTTACTCTTTTCACCTTTACTCTTTGCTTTATTATTGCCACTCACACTAGTGCTACTGTCTTTATCACTTATCTTTTCTATTTCATACAAATATTGAATATCCGGCTGTTCTTCTTTTTTCTCTTCTAATTCTGTGCTTTCAACAATGTTTTCATCGGTAGTAGCTGATGTAGCAGTTGCCTGAACATCTAATCCCGCCATAAAAATACAAGCAAGACAAACTGCAGTAACAGTTACTATCTTTTTCATTTAATTATTTGCCATGCACCTTATTAGGATAAATGGCATACACTCCTTTACTTTTTATTTGTTACAGATGTTAAATGATATCCTGCCTCTCTTTAGATATCCTTTAACATTTCTGTAACACTTTTGTAACATTATGCCACGATAAGCCCTATTTGTCAACCCCAAATTTGTTTTATGTCAACTTTTTAGCGTTGTTTCAGGATGTTTAAGGCATATTTCGACAGATTATAAACAAATTCGTAACAATTATGTCGTGTATTTTGTAACATTTATGTAATATTTTGTCGAGAACTTTTTCTTAAAATCTCTCCCTTTTGCTAATTTTTATCCATTTCTGTCGTTTGCTCATCCATTTCCTCTGCATCCTCATTATGGAACAGACTCTTTCTTCCCAGAAATTTGCATATAACGTTGTAGCAGGTCTTATATCCCCCGGCCACACCTAGAATAAGAAAGAATATAAACAGATTGGTCTCAAACAGATAGTCCACAGCATAACCCACTACACCGCATATGAGAATTGCGGTCAGCATGGATATTGCAAGCTGACTGACCAGCGCAAGCATTTTCATGAGCATAAACCTCCTGTTTCATCTATTCCTTATCTTGTTATCCACCAGCCTTTATTCCATGTAACAATCAAAATTATTTTTCGATATGTAGCTTTTCATGAATCAGCTCAACTTAATCTGCCAGTCATTACTCTATCATAGATATTCTTCTTACATGTCTCTCATCATTAGAAAATGGTGTATCAAGAAATGTGTCCACAACCTTAAGTGCATGTCCCGGTCCTATGACCCTGGCACCCATGGCAAGCATATTGGCGTTGTTATGTTCCTTGGTCGCTGCCGCCGAGAAGCAGTCATGACAAAGAGCTGCCCTGATTCCCTTGACCTTATTAGCGGCAATAGAGATGCCGATTCCCGTTCCGCATATAATGATCCCAAGCTCACACTCACCTGAGGCAACCGCCTGCGCAGCCTTCTTGCCATACACAGGGTAATCCACCGATTCCTCAGAGTAGCAGCCAAAGTCCTTGTACTCAAAGCCTCTTTCCTCCAAATGCTTCTTAACCTCCTGCATAAGACCATATCCACCATGGTCGCAGCCCAATGCTATCATGTTCTTGTCCTCGCTTTCTTTTTTATATTACTGTTCATACCTTTATGATCCTGTGTCCCGCTGCCTTTAGGAGACGGTTCATAATGGCGTAGGAAATGCCGTCGCCACGGAAGCTTTCCGCATATATATACTGGGCACCCTGCTCATCAAATTCCCGAAGGGCTGCGTATAGTCCCGCTGCCACAGTTGCCTGCCTGCTTCTGTCCCCAACACAGACCACCACATCAGCATAGCCTTCATATAGTGATAATGTTTCCTTAGGTGCCATGATTCCAACCTTGAAGCCCTGCTCCTGTTTTTCGACCGCAAGCTGGCGGATCTTTTCTACAACCGCATCTATGCTGTTCACAGGCTTGCTGTCCTTCTCTTCTGGAGCTTTCCTGTCTAGTTCTTGTTTTCTTTCTGATGTTCTTTTGAGATCAGGCTGTTTGTTCTTCTCCTCCGCCTCTTTCCTGTCCGATCCTTCTTTTTTATCTGATGCCATTTCAAGATACGACTGGCTGTTTTTTTCCTCTGCCTCTTTCCTATCCGATCCTTCTTTTTTATCTAATACCAACTCGAGACCAGGCTGTCCATTCTTATCTGACACTTCTTTAACATCAATACTCGGTATATTGCCCTCTTCCACATCTGCCTCCACAAGTGTCAGCTCCCCCTTCGGTGCATAGTGGGTATATTTCATTCCCGGTGCCTTAGGATGAACTCCCTTGGCCTCCATCTCTACCGGTCTTTCAAGGGCAGGGTCCATAGCCACTTCCCCTATCATTTCCTCTAACATTTTCTTTGTAATGTATCCCGGGCGAAGGATTATGGGTACTTCGCCTGTCAGATCCACAATAGTGGATTCGATACCAATTCCCACTGCTCCCCCTTCTATAATATAATCAATCCTTCCCTGCATGTCCTCTATAACATGCTCCGCCTTAGTGGGTGATGGTCTGCCGGAAATGTTGGCAGAGGGCGCAGCCACATAGACGCCCGACTGTCTTATAAGGGATTGGGCTGCAGGATGGGATGGCATGCGTACAGCCACTGTATCAAGTCCTCCCGTAGTCTCCTTGGGAACGATATCCTTCTTCGGAAGAATGATCGTTAGTGGTCCCGGCCAAAATGCATGCGCCAGCGTATACGCCTTTTCATTGGTGTATGCCAGCTCCTCTAAGGCATCAAGATCCGCTATGTGCACAATAAGGGGATTGTCTGATGGTCTTCCCTTGGCTGCATATATCTTCTTAGACGCCTCAGGATTAAGTCCATCAGCCCCTAACCCATACACTGTCTCTGTTGGAAATGCTACCAGTCCGCCATTTTTAAGACATAGGGCCGCATCCGCCAGAAGTCTGCTCATGTCAGTTTTCTTGCTGTCTTTACCTATATCATAGTTGTCGCTCCCGGCATCTGCATTAATGACTTTTCCTTCTTCAAAGTCATCATCTATAGCCTTAATGATTATTGTATTCTTTTTTGTATCATTTACTGTATCTGTACTATTCATGTGTAACATCCAATTATTTGTTTGAGACATTCTTTCTTAATAAGTCTTAATCCCAAATAATTATTAATCCCAAGAATGCCCTGCTCCATTGTCATTAATCAAACGCGTTCTTTCGCGCACCTAGTATAACCCACATTTTGAAAATCTGCAACCAATTCCTGCATATTCGGGGCAGCAGCCTCATATACTGCATAATAATACTTATAGGTCTTCCTGTCCCATGAAAAAATACATTCTTTCCGCTCTTTTCATCACTTCACTTTTGTTTATCCCCCTTATGTCAGAGAGAATTTCCGAAGATGTATTCTCTGTAAAAATGAAATCTGCCGTAGTGGTCATTGATGTGGGACATGGAGGAGATGATCCCGGCAAGGTAAGTTCCGACGGCACTGAAGAGAAGAATGTGAATCTCGCCATCGCAAAATATCTCCAGGACTATCTCATAGCTCAGGACTATACTGTCTATCTCACAAGAGATACCGACAGAGGACTTTATGATGACAATGTTTCCAACAAAAAAAGATCCGATCTCAATAACCGAATCCAATTCTTCAAGGATAAAAACGCCGACCTTGTTATAAGCGTTCATCAGAACAGCTACCCCGACGCATCCCAGCACGGAGCCCAGACCTTCTACTTCAAGGGAAGGGAGGACAGTAAGCTGCTTGCAGAAAATGTTCAGGACTCCCTGCTCTCCTTAGATTCCACCAACAAGCGCAAGGCAAAGGCTAATGACAGTTATTATCTGCTGAAAAACACCTCTGTTCCCGCTGTAATAGTAGAATGCGGCTTCCTCTCTAATTCCGAGGAAACAGCAAGACTTACCGATTCCAATTACCAGAAGGATTTGGCTTATGCTATTTCTGTGGGAGTGTGCAGGTTTTTGAATGGGCGATGAGTACTATTTCCTGCAAATACAGTTAATCCATATAATAATTATCTAACACATAATCCTCAAAACAAGGTAATGCGAAGCTTATATATCCCCGCTCATTACCATTTAACAACCCTCTTCTTATAAGACGCTCTCTATATGGACTCCACTCATTAGACTTCATATCAAGCTTTTCACGTATATCACTGATCTTCCCACCTTCCGTGGTTGCAATGACATACATTATCTTCTTATCCTTTGCAGACAGCTCCGACCATATTTTATTATATACATACTCATCCAAATACTCTCTGTATTTATCAAAAGCCCCTTTGTAATTACCCTTAATCTCATATGTGCAATAACCCAGCACTTGAAATGCAAAGGAATACCCCTTGGTCATTCTGGCCATTTCCCTGACCTCTTCGTCCGTAAGCTCAAAGGTCTTCTTGTATTGTCTTGCTATACTACCCATGTTAAGTGCTTTCAAAAAAATCTTAGGAGCACGATATAGAAATGTAAGAGTCTTTTCATTCTGCAAAGCATCTATATTCTCATATAACCCGGTCATGACCAGATATACTGGAAGATCTTTTCTGACAAATATCTGAAATGCACTTGAAAATACTTTCATTTCCTGCGAATTAGTCACCTCGTCAATTGTAATAAGAACTCTCTTGTTATGCTTCTTAAGGCTTTCCAGCATCTTGACTACCGCCACCTCTATATTGGTAAGCTTCTCGGAATTATCTAATTCGATACCAATGCCCCAAAATGACAGATTAAGCTTAGCGCTTCGAATAATCTCGCCGGCTTTGCTCTCATTATATAGTTTCGCCGCAAGATCAATAAGCAGGTCATTGGCCGGATTCAGTTCCACTACGATCCAGTTGTCCTCTTTCTGAATCCTTTTTGATATCTCCGTCATTTGAACTGTTTTTCCCGATCCTCTCACTCCGGTAATCATATAGACCTGCTGGGGTGATACATCCGCAAGAAAATTGCGGTATATTTCATCTGTTTCACCAATTCTTGAAATCATCTGAACTGGCTCTTTTCCAAACATTAATGTATATGGGTTGATATTCTTCATACTGCTCCTTTTATATTCGTTTATATTTATTAATTATATTTATATTCATTTATATTTCTGTGATTATTTTATATTCATTTATATTTGTTGTCAATATAATATTTTGCCTTGACATAAAAGAAAGCACCCACATCAACGCGAATGCTTTCTTAAAATAATTATTGAACATATATATCTTTCCCAACTTTACATTCCAACACTCATGAATGCAATAACATAAAATCCTATAACAAGCACCGTCATCAACAGGTCAAGTACCCCAAAATGCGTACCGCCTTGTCTTCTTTAGAAAGCCTGCGTCCTATAAAGAAAAACACGAAACCAAGAAATGCCAGTATCATGGTTACAGATATCACTTTCCTTACAAGTACCGAATCAATGTTTGACACTATCAATGTATATGATGTAACTGCTGAAACAATCGGAATTAATTCTGTTATTATTGCTATAATCTTCTTATTCATTTTTTATCTCCTTTCATACTGTGCCTCAAGTGATATTAAATGTTTTATCTTATGGGCTTATTATATGATTTAAGAGATTTATATGAAAGTGTCATTTGTCACTATTAACACAACTAGAATACACATACTCATTATTTATATTACAGTAGACGCCATATAACAAGCTACGGAAAGTAAAATCCTCCCTATTTTCGTTTCTTCAGTGCCGGTAATTCATCATACATCGCTTCCAGAAGTTCTCGCAGAAACTCTTTGTTTTCGATATCATCCACCAGAAGCATCTCCTTTGCTCCATCATAAGGCAGTTCCAATGTCGCTTCAGACATTTTCTCTACTGCCGACTTGATATTCTTCACTAGAAATCGGTCATCGTATATACCACCGACCACTTTTCCACGGTAGTAAATGATATACTCAGCCACACTGAATCCACAGAGCATGGCAAATCCCTTCTGAAAATAAAATGGCGATACGCCTACAGACTTTGACTTTGCCACTTCATCAGCTGTCACATCCTCTGTGATATGCTCTTCAATATACTGAATCGAATCACCGATTATTGCCATCCACTCCACGGCAACCTGCCTCCCTTCACTTGCTATGTGGCTATCTTATCTCATAGATTACTTGCCTCCCCGACTTTTCTTGCCTTTATTTGTCCAGGTAATTCCCGCTATTCTATTTACTATTGCAAAACTAAGCCATTTCTTTTTCCAGCAGGCGGAATACATTCGCCACCAGATATCCGTCAGCCACGGCATGATTCATGCGAACCGATATCGGCATCATCAGTCTGTCATTTTCCTCCCGGTATCTCCCCCAGTTAATGATCGGCAGGAACAAGCTCCGTCACATCAACTCTCGCTGTCATGGAAGTTGAGCATTTACAGTCCTCTGTAAAATGCCGGAACACACCCTTCCTGTAATAGGTTTCTCTATCAATAACTCTGTAGTTCATCATTTCTCCCCTCTCGCTAACATAACTGCACCGATAATAAGGAACGGCAGTGCCGAAACAATTCCGTTAGATGCCGGGCCAAGAAGTCTGGCATCACCTCCCTATTAGCGGGAACCTCCTTCACGTCAAAAATACCTTATGACGCAGCGTCACAAGCAACCCCTGACGCAAGGGGATTTTTGATTAATTTTAACAAAATTCATGCATTAGGAGAATGCCCACATTCTCTGACTTCCCACAACTACCATTAATTTTCTGCCAGCTCTGCCTTCCTTCGTATACTGCGGAGCTTCCACGCATTTAACATGAACCTTAATGTTTCGTCCACCACCACAAGACAGAATATCTCGGTGATGCCCATGTGAAATACCATGACCATAACCGTACTTAATATGACAACAAATGCGGTTCCAAAAAGCTGAGTTTTCAGCATCCAGCTCGGTTCCCCATATCCCTTGATGCCCGAACCGAAAATGATATTCCCACTCTTTGGGAACAGGTCTAAGCCTACAATCAACAGATACAATGGGGCTGCATTTATAACGGCTGCATCCTTTGTAAACAGTCCCAGTATCTGCGCCGGGAATATTATGAATACAATTAAGTTCACCAAAGAGATACCCCAGCTTAAAAATGCTGAGTTAAGGGCAACCACCCACACTCCCTTAGGATTCTTACTCCCTGTTTCAAAGCCAGAAAGTGTAAGAGTGGCTGTTCCTATGGAGGAAACAAGCACCACTGCTATAAGCTCCACTCCAAAGATGATAGAGTGTATTCCCGCCGCCTCCACCGATACCTTGTTGAGCATTACAATAAGATAGAGACTGCCCATATTCCATGCAAAGTCCTCACATGCTGCAGGCAGTCCAAGTCTTATGGTATCCAGATAAGGCCTAAGCTTTGATTCTATGGTCTGGGAAATGGAAGGCTTGATCTTAAGCTCTTTGGCTCTTAGCACATATACTAAAACTATCATATCTCCTAGCAGCTCCGCTATGGTGGTGGCCAGCGCTGCTCCCTTTACCCCCATGGCAGGAAAGCCAAAATGTCCGAAGATCATTACATAGTCCAGCACTATGTTGGTAAGGGATCTGGACACCCCGTACCATATCATTATCTGTGTCTTCTGGCTTACCTCAAGAAGGCAGCTTACAGAAGCACCGATTCCCGTAAGGATGAATATGGGTGCAAAGTACTTTGCATAGTCGATACTCATACTTATGATGCTCTCATCCACGCCCATCAAACGAAAGGCCACCTGCGGACACAGAAACCAGAACAGGAACAGCACTATTCCCATCACATTATTGTACTTGAAAAGCGCTGCAAGAACTGTCCTTGCTCTTTCATTTTCTCCTGCACCATAGGCCTGGCTCACCAGAATCGTGGCTCCCGTTGTAAGGGAGAACATGACACTCATGGTGGTCCACATGGGTGTTGATGCATTTCCCACCGCACTCATGCTCTCAAGTGACAGCCTGCCTATAAACACCCTGTCTATGAGCATCTGCAGTTGGGATATGAGGTTGGAAAGCATAATTGGAAATGCAATAGCTAGTATTCTTTTTACGTAGTGTATGTCAAAATGATTCTTCATAATGTATCCCCGATAACGTCATAGTAAAACAATCCTTTAATCTGCCTCATTTATAATCTCTAAAAATATATTATCCAGTGCCGTCCAATCCTTGTTGTGATCATCCTCCAAATTGTCTGCAATCTCCTTTTGTCTTGCCACCTCCGAAGCGATAAATTCTCTTATGACCGGCATCTGAGGATTCTCTTCTCCCTCAGTTGTTCTTTTCTTTACCTCTAACAGCTCATCAATTGATTTTTGCAGGTTATCAGGTAAATCCATCTTCAAAAGTTCATCAAAAAGCACCGGTGGAGCTATATGATACTTCTCAATATACTGTGCTGCAAGCAAAGGTCTCAGAGCATAGAAGTACTTCTTATATCTGACTGTCTCTCCAAGCAGATATCCCTGTAATGTACTGTTAGCTGTTCCATAATAATGGCAGACTGCTGCCTTTTCAGAAAAATACTGCTTAGATACCTCCCGTATCCTCGCCCACTCCTCTGTAGTGCGATACACGATTGGCGATCCGCTCCACTCAAACAGGGTTGCATTGCCTCTTGCAAACTGCCCAAGTGCCTTCTTAAGATCCCATCCGTTAATATCTAACACCTCGTCAAGCTGCCACTCGATCACATCCCTTGGCTCATTAAGACGAAGATAGTCCGTCCTTGGTCTTACATACACAAAACGCACATCATAATCACTGTCCGGAGAAGCAAATCCCCAGGCTCTGCTTCCCGACTCAACGGCATGCAGTACCCGCACTCCTTCTTTTCTCTCTATTTCATCCAATTTTTCATTAATCTCAAGGGTAACATCTCTCATTTATACTCTCCCAAAACTGCAAATCTGTTAACTCTTTCTACAAAATGTTCCACCTTCTCCATGTCCGGATTATCCGGCAGGACGGTCTTTGCAGCAGCCTCATCAAGCCTGCGCTCATATTCCTCCAGCAGCTCATAAAACTCAGGTGAAAATGTTCCATCAGAAAGCATATAGTCGCCCCTGCGGATAGCAAGAAGTGTTGGCAGATCATCTTTGCGATGTGTCAGGATCTCACCCTTCTCCAATATATCTATGGCCATCATAAACAGCCGAATCAGATGCATGGCATGCTTGTTCAGATGATTGTCATCCTTTTTCTTGTTGCGCTTTCCAATCTTGTCATATTCCCGAATAACATTCTTCATGATCCCCCACTGATTTGTATAATCCCGCAAAGGAAAATGCTCATAATCAGCATCCACAAAAATTTCCGTATCAAATTCCGGATTCTCTGCTTTATCAATGTAGAGCCTGATATTGCCCTTCTCTTTGCCGGCATATCTGCGGTTAAAATCCTCAAGTGAATTCATTACTGACTTTAATATATGCTTTTCCCTATCACTTTGAGGCAGAGTATCCCTTGCGATAGCATTCTGTAATCTCCTAAGCTGCGAATCCGCATACCCTCCAAAGGACTTAATAGCCCTCTTGGAAAGAAAAAGCCTGCTGTTATCGATCAGCTCCTGCCCCAGCTCTGACTTGATAAGATATTGATCCTCATCCAGTCCCAGCATCTCACATGTATTGGGATTACACTCCAAAAGAAGCTTCACAAGCTTGTTGAACCCATATATAACCGTATCAGTCTTATCATCCTCAAACTGCTCAAACTCAGTCATTCCTATCAAATCCGAAGGAAGCTGCAATGTAACTCCCCGAAAATCAATATCACTGCCCTCATTATTCGTTCCATAAGCATAGCTTCCCCCAAGTCCCAAAAGCATTATCCTGTCTCCAAGCCTCTCATTAGTCCTAAGGAAATCATATTCAGTTGTATTCATAATTTCTTTGAAATCCATCATTTATCCTACGCCTCTTTTGTTATAGTGTTATCACAATCTCGTCCGGCTCCACATGACAGGTTAAGAATAATATCTCTACCCCCGCCTCTCTCGCCTCATCCATAGCCACTCCAAATTCCGGATGTGTAGCAATATTAGGTCTCACCTCACATACCCCGTCCATCTGGATAACAAATGCAAGAATCGCATGATAGCCCGCCTTCCCTGCACCTATCAATTCCCGGATATGCTTCACTCCCCGCTCGGTAGGCGCATCAGGAAAATACCCAATGCCATCCACTTCCAAGGTACAGCCCTTTACCTCCATGAGGAATCGTTCCGGCTCTGATTCCTCATCCATCGAAATGACACTTGATCGCTCCTGCCTTGATTCCTCATTCACTAAATCGACTCTTGATCGCTCCTGCCCTGATTCCTCATTCGCTAAATCGACACTTGATCGCTCCTGCTTCGGTTTCCTTGCCACATTTTCCATATATATCTGTTTCGGCTCTGAGCCTTCATGCAAATTATCCGGGGCTTTCTCCATATAGAAATCTATTCTGGATTTGCCATAAGTGTACTCCGGCACGACCTTGCTATAGCCCTGCCCTGCCAACCACTCCTTTACAACCTTGTTCGGAGCCTGGCTGTCAATGTTAAAAAGAATCCCGTTGTCCTTCCTTACCGCTACCAGATCATATCTTGTCTTTCTGCCCGGTGTACCCGGTTCCGTAAGCCACACCTCACATCCGGGAATCAGAAGCTCCTTGCATCTGCCGGTATTCTTCACATGAACAATCTCTCTTCTGCCGTTAATATCAACCTCTGCGATGAATCTGTTAGGACGATTTATAAATGTTGCTTGAGTTATATTATTATACTTCATAAATCTACACCATATTAAAAAATTATAATAAAAATCAAATATTCCTTCCTGCGGCTATCCTTATAATTAATCCGGCTCTATCATATCAATCCTTCATCATAGCCTTGATGGGATTAAGCTTCTTTCCCAGGGAATAAATGTACTCCCTCTGCCCATCCACATAATCCAAAAGCTGCTTGAGCTCATCCTCCGAAAACCCTTTATTGCTCACGACCCTGCAGGCAGGCAGCTCAAACTCCGCCATTCTCGTGTCATCCTGAAACAAAACATACAGCGCCTTCTTGTCCTTTGTCCGTGTCATAGATGAGACACTCATTCTTAAATCTTCATTCATATGATCATATCCTTATTATCTGCATTTATGCCCTGAGGCTGCTTCAGAGTTATATTTGTCTTTGAAGCTTTCATAATTCACAACCTTTATGCATCACATTGTCATCTTCTCCAAATATTTGGCTGGCACCTCCTTCACCAGCCACACACCATTAACCGACTGATAAAATGTATATCCATCCTCCTGCATTTTCCCGCTTAACACCTTATAGATAACAGGCTTCCCATGGCGTCTTCCCACATTCTCCGCAGTCTCCACATCACCGGATAAATGCACATACAATCGTGACTTCGGTACAAGTCCCCGGTGATCAATGGACTCCACATACTTCTCCCCGGTTCCATGCCACAAAAACTCAGGCGGCACCTTCACAGGAAGCTCCACATCCACCGGAATGGAATGCCCCTGGTTAGCCCGTATCAATGTCTTGTCCTCATTGAAGGAGTATCGCTGCTTGTTATCAGTTCTCACAATCTCCTCCAGCAGCTCCATATCTAAATGATTCCTGCCCGTCCCATTAACACCCTTGATCAGTTCCTCCACATTAGCCCAGCCATGCTCGTCAAGAGTGATTCCAATAGTCTCAGGCTTGTGCCTTAATATAAGGCTTATGAATTTGCTTGTCTGTTGTGTGTTGTATTGTGGCATAGTGTAAATCCTCCTTGGTTTACCATATTCCAATGATGCATTATCCCAATTCTTTATGTAACTATCACCTTCCTTAAGTAAGTATAATGCGTTAATCGTCTTCACCCATAATAACTTCCATTATTCGATTCAATTCATCGATTGCGCTGTTATTTACTTCGTCAATAAAAGGCACAGAGTCTTCTCCCATTAGCTCTGCTAACTTTTTAGACAATTTATCATTTATCATCATCGCCAGAATTGTATTCATATTTGCACTGAATAAGAAATTATGGATTTCATACTTTTCTTCTTCATTGATGCTTTTCTTTGATAAAATGTCTGATAACCTTTCATCAATCTCACCAAAATCTTCTACCATCTCTGAAAATAAGCTATAGACATCCGTACCATAAGACATAAAACTATCATTTATAGTATCAAACTCGATAGTATACAGCTTTTTATTTTTAAAATAAGCATCATAAACTTCACTTGTTGACATAGGTGGACGCTTTTCTTTTGACAGAATAATTCCGGACAGTTCATCATTAACTAATTCCATGTCGTATTCCGGAACTTTGCCGCCTGTCCATTCATTTATTTCATTAAACTCTTCATGCTGAGGATTATTCAGTATTTCAAGGTAATTATAAAACCCCCATACTCCTCCACAATCTTCCCATGGTGTATCTCCTTTGTACTTTGCAACAATCGGACACGGACCCGAATAATCATCTAACCTTTTCTCTATCTGTACGGTATGAGTCCAATCATCTCCAAAATCATAAGTATATGTGAAAGACTTAATATCTTCGTCATCCAAATAATCATCAATGCAGGTATTAGCAGCATCAATATATTCATTAGGACCCCCTCCGAATCTAAATTCATCGGGATCGTCCACAATATTCACATAATAATTTTTAAACTCATATGAGCTAAGATGATAACCACACCATCCTATCGCGGTATTTAAGATTAGATTCAGCTGCGAGAAACTTATCCCCGCCGGAACTATAACTCTCCTCCAAATTGGGGGATGAGTATTCTTAATGGTTACTTTTAAAACATATGCTTTCATAGTATGTTAACCTCCCTTTATTTTCGTAGCCAAACAATTCCTTTATCCAGACTTACTTGAGTATTTTATTTCTTAACAGACTCTTCCAATTCCAAAAAACGATCAAAATCACTCTGAAAAAGCCGATCCTGAACAATTCTATATTTTTCAAATTCTGTTTCTGCATGGAGCTTGGCCTGCTCTGCGCTGATCTTACCTGGACCAACCAACAACTCATTTCCATTAAATTCCAAAAAACCATCAAGACGTTTTGACCAGTCTTCCATACTCATAGGAATGTGCCTCTGTGCCTGCAATTCCGCATAATCCAGATACAAAGATACGATTCGTTCAAGATACGACATTTCTTCTTCATTCAAATAATTTTTAGCAATGCTGACATCCGCTTTAATAATTTTACCATCAGGAGCATTCTCCCATGTCGTTAGACCCATATGATCTTTATTAGCATCAGCACGTTCTACAATCAATTCAGCAGCTGTATGCCTGTGAACAGCATAATGCATCTTATTTTGAACGGTCTTAAAAAAAGCTTTTGTTGTAGGTGCATCTTTATTATAATCAAATGCCGTCGCATATAAATCCGTAACTTTCTGATAAAACATTCTTTCCGACAGTCTGATTTCACGAATCTGCTGTAATTGACGTTCAAAGAATTCATTAGTAAACCTATGTCCCTTTTTTAGTCTTTCGACATCCATAGTCCAGCCTTGAATTGTATAGTCCTTTACAATTTGCCCGGCCCATTTACGGAATTGTACTGCGCGTTCGTTATTTACTTTAAATCCCACAGCTATTATCATCTGAAGATTATAATGAGTCACGTCCCTACTTACATCTCGACTACCTTCCTGTTGAACTATTCGGAATTTCCGAATAGTTGACATCTCATCTAGTTCTCCATCTTCATATATTTTTTTAATGTGTTCATTTATTGTTGAAACAGCCACATCATACAGAGCCGCCATCATCTTCTGAGTCAGCCAAATGTTTTCTTCCACATATCGCATTTCAAAACTATCAGAGTTATCTCCCGTAGCAGCAACATATGTCAAATACTCCGCCGCAGATGATTTAATTGTAATTTCCTTCTTTTTTGCCATTACTGAGACTTCTCCTTTCTACCTCTGGATAATTTCTACTCACAGCATAAACAATGTAATAATATTCACAAATACATTATACAAACAAACGTTCGCCTTGTAAAGTGTTATTTCAAAAAAGGGGAGCTTCCCGCTCCCCCTCTAACATACTCGAATAGTTGATCATTTAATAAATGCTGCCTATATCATCTATTTACCACAAACTCTTTATCCTTAATATTAATGATATAATTGTCAGCATCAACTGTTAATGAAACATCAGAAGCATCCCCATCATAATCTGACAGTTCCTCAAATTCAAAATTTCTATCCTCATCTGCTTCCTTAAATGCATCCATAGTTCCTACAGGTTCAATAAACATCTTCGCCGTAAGAGGTGTGCCGAAGCTTTGTATAAATGATAACGTAAATACTTTACCTTCATAGATGTCAACAGCAACAGTATAGGAAGCATCAGAAATATGCGTTATCTCTTCCGAAGCCGCATCCCAGATAACCACAACTCCTCCCTGATCAGATGCTGTGGCCAGCAGCGCAACAACATTATTATCATCTGTATAAAGCTTTGCGCCCTCCAGATCAGCTTCATTAGCATAATCCCAATATTTACGAATAGCTTCTAATGGAAGTTTACTCTCTTTTCCATCAAGCTCATAAGTTGCCAAGACATCTTCTTTTAATACTAGTTTTAAATTCTCAATCATGGTCTTCCCTCCAAATGTAAAAACATAATTACTTTTTGCTATTCAAAATTCATCTTTTTGTATCATAACTATAACCCGTTTGTAAAATCAAAAGGAATGCTTAAATAATTTATTACTTAGCCCCTACTTTAATATAAAAAATCATCTGATGGATTAGACCCTTATATGTATTACGTTCTATATACACCTTCTGAATAAAATGGATAATATCGGTATATTTTTTGAAATTTCGCTATCTCATCATATTCTATACCAAAAAACTTATCTTGATTAATTATATATTCTTCCTCAGAAATCGGAAGATTCTTTAATATTAACTGTATCTCCTTATTAGTTAATTGCGGAATATCTATAGAATATAAGTTATTATTTATAGAAATAAAATCATATTTATTAAACAACCTACTGTTCTCAATATTATTCCTCAACTTTTCATCCACTATAACACCACCAATAGTAAGCATTTGAGCACCATCTTTATATTTCAGAAACAACAACTGAAGATATTCTAAATTATCATTATTAATTCTTTTTCTCATTTCAATACTATTTTTAATTTGTTTGTCTATTAATGATTTAATAGTATAAGGTATATTATTAGCCGAATACTGTTTTTTTTCTGTGCTTTCATCAAAATATTCTCCAACATTTTCTTTGAATGCTTTCATTTTATCAGTTTGTGTACCACTAAAAGAGCAGTTACATGATAAAAAAAACATGCTTCCAACACATAATTTTTTGCATATCGTTTCAACATCTTTTAGCATCGTTTCATTAAACATACTATCGTAATCTAACCAAATAAGATTCATTTTATCGTCAAAATTATCGAGCTGTGGAAGAACCTCATTTGTCGAACCATACCACATTTGAATATACTTGAGCGGTTTATTAAACTCATATCTCATTTGTCTTTCTTTTTGTGCCTCTATACTGATCATATCAGTAATTCCAAATTCATTATGCAATAAAAGAAAATCTGTAAAGTACTTAGCACCTAATCCAATATATCGCATTTCACCGTTCGATCGCAATAACTGTATTTCACGAATCAAATCACAAAGCATTTTTCTTTCTATTGATTTTGCTGGACGTATTTGATAATTAATTTTTTGGTCACTTCCTGGCATATTTAACACTCCGCATCTTTATAGTATTCAAAGGTTTTCTCACCAACTTCTTTGTATGTCTTTACATTTAATTGCTCTTTAATTTCATCAGCTTCCTTCTTAGTTTTTTTATAACTAATAGTGACTTTAGGAACGGTAGATAAAGAGACATTAGTAATGGTAATAATTCTATTATCTTTTATTTTACCTATATTTTTTAGTGTCAATTCTGTTCCAGGCATATGTGCAATGGTTTCCTCTATACCATCATCATTTTCATTCGTATTATTTCTAATTTCATCAATAATATTTTTAACAATAATAAAATACTCTTTCATTTTTTCTCTTGCACGTAAATAAACCAATGAGGTTTCATCTAAACCGGTCTTAGTTGTATTCCAAGGTAATTCAGCGGGATAATTAGAGTTAAAATAAACAATTCCTCTAAAGCCAGCATAATTATTATGAAAAATCACTCCACTACTTTTATTTTCCATGTCTTTCCATGTTGTTAATGAACTTTTATCAGCAGCTACAACTAACCTACCATTACAATATATATACCAACCTGCTTGTTCTGGTGGATAATTTTTACCTTCACGAGACGCAATTCCACATATAATTGTGACCTTAATATCCTTATCTGTATATTCTTCTTTAATTGGTTTTATTTGATCATTATTAATTAACGATATATTATTACCTACCAGCTTCTTTCCGTTAACAACAATATTAATACCATATGATATATCTAAGCCTACTCTTCTTTGAATATGTTCAATAACCTCTTTTTCAAATTCTGAATTATCTAATTCTCCAGCTATTTCATTATTTAATTGAGTAATAATAATGCTAGTTCCTACTTCATTATCATTATTATACATATTGTTTTCAAAATTTGTAAATCGAAAATCCCAATCGTTATCATCTTGTTTTAACCATTCGTCAACATCAACATCTAGCTGAAATTCTGTAGAGTTAGTAATAGAATGAATAGAAAACTTTTTCCCAATCTTAAATAAAGCTCTTTTCATCCCAATGCCAAAAATGCCTGTAGATTCCACATCTTTTTTATCAAACCCCTTTGGTCTTCCAAATCTAAAAGCATAATTTGCAGCAATATCTAATGGAATCCCACCACAATTATCCTCAATCTTAAACGATAATTTGTTAAAGGACACATTTATATTAAGTCCAGAGTATTCATTATTATTCCGTATGCTTCTTGCCCCATCTATACTGTTATCAATCAATTCGATAATTGCCTGTTTTAACATTATGTCTCTTACCAACATATTAACAAAAAACTCTTTTGTAGGGCTTGCTTTCACGATATTATTATCCATTTTTATTCATCTCCTTCGTTATTATTATTCCTTTTTTTTCGAATAAAATCCCTATATTTTCGCGTATATGCATAGGAATCTGCAAAAATATTATTTACTGCAACATACAACTTCGGTTCGAACCTTCTCATTGCTTCCAATTCCTCTTCAAAATTTCTTGCAAATGGACACCCAGCACAACCTGTTCGTTTTAACCCATATTCGCAATAACATCTGCTATTTTGTATATTATAATGCTTATAATATAAATTTTTAGTGTCTGCCAAATACCAAAAAATAGGTCTGTATTCATCACATTCTTCGTCATTTGAAGAAAAGCAAGTTTTATAAGCACTTCTCCTAACTCCACCCTCAGATTTTCGTACACCATAAATATTTAAATCAAATCCACCATTTTCTTTATATTTTTTTGCCACCAATTTCTTTGCATAATGACAACATTTATTAGAAATATGAAATTGAGGAGGATATTCAACCAAAAATTCTTTTAAATATTGATTATATGCAATATTAAAACTACTCTCTTCTCCACCGGATTTGCTTGCAAAATCATTACACCACCATCTTAACGCTGCTCTACAGTTTGGATAACGTTCTTCTAAAATATCCAACGGTTCATCTTCCCATTGAAAATTGTGCTTTTGTAATCTTTCAATCCATTCACTAACCTGTTTGGAAATAAATGGTTGACCATATGTTTTACAACATAATGGAACTGATTTGTTCGCCCGTATTCTCTGTATTGTTATACCATATCGTTGCTCTAAGTAATCTAAGTGTTCTTTCGTTGCTGCAAATTCCAATCCTGTGTCAAAAAAAGCATATGTAATTTTATCAATGTCATCATATTTTTGGCATAAATCAACCAAAATATCACTATCACTTCCACCACTAACAGAACATAATATTTTGTCATATTTTCGTATCTTGTCATATGTAATTATCAAAGAGTTTCCAATCAAACTATTTTGAGGTGCTTGATCTAAAATATCATCAAGATTCATATTTTTTAATCTCAATATTTAAATAAATATTGTTTCCTTTCCTAATTCTTCAAAGTACATAATATCATACAAACATAATTATATCATTAATTTTTTTATTACAATTCATTTATATTTTTACTCTTACCCTCTGCGAATAATTTGGTCTGTCAATGACAACCTCATCCATATTCAACCTATCAACAAGTTTCAATAAATTTGCCAACAATATTTTTACATCTTTTCTGTACGGCTTTGGGTCCGACACAAGAGCATTATGTAATTTTTCTGACAATTCACCAAAATACAGACAGCCATCATTTTGCTCGAGGGTATCTAACAACCAAAGGTATGCATTACTCCATCTAAATAACTCGCGAGATTCGTCTTCGGTTATAACATTACCTTCTGTAAGATAACCTAATGGATTCTCCGATTTGATATCAATCTCATCCGGTAACTCATATGAGAAAAGTGATTTGATTTTTGGTTTAAATAATGCTTGTATTTTTTCATTCCATTTTACTGTTTTCCCACTAACATTTTCTAGATTTGTATTTTGATAATTATTTCTAAGTTCATTAAATATACTTTCATCAACGAAAATTGCATCATCATATAATGATTCAATCTTTACCAAATCCTTCTCTTCAATGTCAGAAAACACAGCAATTTCAAGATTTCCATTTCCGCCCAAGCCCAATCCCCGATTTGTGGCATTTGCACTTCCAATAATTCCCCTTTTATTATCAACAATGTATGTTTTTGCATGCAAATCAAATCTAATAAATACATTCCACCCATTTACAATACAATATTCAAGCACACCAAAATCAGTACTGCCTTTAATAATGTCCTGCAGTTGAAAACGTAACATTATCCTCTTATCCGTAACTGAACATGAAATATTGGAATTTAGATACTTTATTGTTTTTAGTTTACAATAAGCTGTAACTATTTGTATGGATTTATCAGCACATTTTAATTCTTGTGCAAGTGTATTTATTATTTCATTTGCCATTAAGATGGACATACCATCACCTACTTTACATCTCTAGGTTCAAATTGTTCTTGTATAAATTTGTTAAGCTTTTCATACCACAAAGTTACTAATCTATCATTTTCAACTTTTTGATATACATCTAATTTTCTAATGGATTGTATTAATGATGCCAACAACAATTCAAAAGTCACTTTTGCTTCATCGTTTTCATAGACTTTGCTCAAAAAGTTTGTATAAAATCTATGACTAGTATTTATTGTAATTTTAGTCATCGAAAAAACAAATCCGTAATCAAACGCCGGTGATCGTTCACCTAAATCCATATACACAAAATTTACTCTATTATTAATAAATTGAACTGCTTGCTCATCTGTTGTATCCTCATATCCTTGACTTTCTAATTCCCGTCTTCCTGCTTCTACTATTTCTTCTAATGTCGGTGCTTCTTCTGTAGCAGCAATCTCGCCATCTTCATTTCTCTCATCTATATCATTTTCATCATCAGATTCAACTACATTAATAATATCTGTTGATGCAGATATTGTATCATCAAATGAACGGGTATTTTTTCTCGTTTCCTCATTTTTATTATACATAGCCTTTATGGTTGGTCTGATTATTTCATCAAGCTTTAACCAAATTGGCTGTATTTCTTCATTATAGTCTATATCTTCCTCTTCTATTTTCTTTAATTCTACGTACTGTTTATTATTTGCAACACCAAAAACCTCATCAAGCTCGGGACCAAATTCTATTTCACAACCCCACCATCTATGCTGTGGTTCATTTAAATTGTCATAAAAATCAAATTTTCTAAAATCAATTTCCCGATTGGCGCGCACAACAGATATACCTTCTAGTTTAGCAGCATACTTGCCAAATTGTGATGTTCCAGGGTTTTTCCCCTTTGGAAATGCGGTTTCATCATAAAATTTAGGTTTTACAATTGAAAACCGAATAGTAACTGTAGATTCTGCAATATTACCATCTTTATCATAATATTTTACAGGAACTATTTCGGTTCCGTCACTAGCACCATCTCCTGTATATGGTTCAAACACAGGTTCATATTTATTAAAATTCTTTGTTTTTATTAGTTTTCCCGGGGATTCAGGATCTCCTAAAACATAATTATTATCCATGAGAAATAACGGATCATTAGGACAGATATCGAAAGAATTATCCTGATTATTGTCATTTATGATTCTTAAATTAGAAATACCTCTGCTTATAAAATATCTGAACTTTTGACCGAGTGCAAATTCTAATCTTGGTATTAATGCTCCACTTGTTTTGGGTTGAATTCTATCACATTTTTTCCAAACAACTAATGTACCTGAATGAGAAAAATCATACTCCTTCTCTTGAGTTTTATATGTAATATAGCCTAAATATTTATCTGGCACAGCACACTGTTGTGGATCATCTAATTCTGTCTGTGTTCCATCCTTTACCATATTAATATCTAAAAATACTTTTTTGCAATTTTCTATACCGTTTTGCCATGAATAAACAACTACATTAGGGCAAGCATACAAAGATGCTTGTGGTAAACCAACACCAAATCTTCCCATTCCTTTGCGAGCTTGTCTTGTAGTTGCACCTATTCCCAGACACGCACCTAATGTATCGAAATCCATGCCTATTCCGTTATCAAGAAATCCGATTTCATTAACAACCTTCCAGCCTGATTTTCGATCAACGCCCTCGCTAATAATAATAAATACATCCTTTGCCTCTGCTTCAATAGAATTATCAATTATCTCCGATACTGCACTTTCAATATTTTTATATCCCGTATTCCTAAGTGCATCTCCCATATTCTGAATATCAACAATACTTTTTCCCATTTGTATATCCTCCTATCTTATCCAATAATCATTAAAATGTGAAAATGCTGTTTCATTATCAAACGATTTCAAATTATCTTCTATATCAACCAACAAACATTCTTCATTGCCTCCCATTAGCGGTCCTCTCAATCCTCTTCCTAACATTTGACTATAAAGAACCACTGACTTAGTTGGTCGAGTTATAAATACGCAACGAATGTTCTTAGAATCAAAGCCCGTTGTAAGAACCTCATAGTTTATAATAATATTCACATCATTATCCCTATCCTTGAAATCATTAATTGCTTTCTTTCTATCAATAGGATTCATAGATCCAACAACTAAACTATTTGGTATTTCTTCAAGTGTCAACATAGCTGATAACATTTGTGCATGTTCTACAGAACATGCAAATACTATCGTCGGAACACCTTCTGAATACAACTGCCTAATCTTTTTCATGATAGCAAAATTTCTGTTTTTATTTTGCGCTAATACCTGCAATTGTTTTTCTGTGTACTCTTTATCATTAAACCCTAAATCTTTTAATTCAGAACTTAATATCTTTAGATCATGTTCTGAAAATTCTTTTTTGTAGTCAAGTCGCTCAGAATTCATTTTTGCTAATATTCTTCGCTTCTGAAAATATTTAATTATATTTTTTTCAGCATCAGTATTTAATGCGCGAAGTTTTCCCATATTTATTTGATTCAAAACATCAGAATCAATAGAAATTAGTTTGTTACCAAACATATTAGTCAATAAATTATTATCATAAGATTCTTCCGTTGTTCTCCCAGGAGTTGCTGTAAGTCCTAGCAATGCCCTGTTCTCATATCCCTCCGGCATGCGTAAAATCGATTCAATAACTTTCTGTGTAATATTAGCTGAAGCCTTATGCGCCTCATCAAACACTAATAATCTACAATCTAATTTTAATCTTTCAAATAACTTTGAATCATTTTCACTTATAGACATCAGTTTTTGTAACCCACAAAAAACTATACCATCTAAAGGTTGATCTGTTTTTTCAATTATTCGTTTATCCCATAATTTATATGCTTTAATACAGCCATCTCCAAGATGATTCCACACATTAACAAATGTGTCATATGCCTGTTGTAATAGTTCTGATGTATGTGCAACCCATATAATTAATCCCTTTTTCTTTAATGTGAAATTAATATAATTAACTATTATATGCATTGATGTTTTTGTTTTTCCTGTTCCCGTGGGCATATGTACCAACATTCTTTCTTGTAAGTTATCTGAATTTAAATTAAATAATACCCTTTGTTTTATATAATATTGATAATCCAATAATTCATAAAATTGTTCCTCAGCATTTATATCATTTTCAACTACTGAATCATCTTCTTTTTTTTCAAATATATTTTCTGTTACCCCCCATAGTTCCAAAAGTTTTTTTGATAAATTATTATTTCCCCATGGCTTTGAAGAGATATACTTAACAATATTCTGTAAATTTGTTTCTCTTTTCTCATTCCCCTTCAAATATTCATCCCGTATCTCATAGATCTGTGTTTCTTTCATTTGTAACAACAAATCTTTTCTGAAGCTAGAATTTTTCAATATGTTAGTTCCGTATACACTGTCAATCATCTTTATAAGTCTCTGTTTTGTTAATGCTGTGTCACCTTTTGGCGTCCATTCAATCAGTGTATTTACAACATTCTTTCCTAAATAATCCTTTAACTCTGTATGACTAAAACCATACATGTCATCTAAATAGTTTCCCATACCATTCTCCTTATCAACATCGCGCGTATAAGTTAACTTTTGATTCTATATAACATCTCTGATATCTCTTATTAAACTGTCTATTTCTTCTTTCTTTGTAAACCTACCAATCCCAACTCTTACTGTTCCCACATACTCCTCATCTTTCAGCCACTTATGTATAAACGGAGCACAATGATAACCGGTCCGAACAGCTATATCATAATCTTCATCTAATATCATCCCAACGTCTTCCGCTCTATAACCCTTGATATTAAATGAAACAATTCCAACATGTTTGTCCTTTGGCGGCAGATACATCGTCACTTCCCGGATCTCTGACAATTTCTCTACTAAGTAATCTGTTAATTCTTTTTCATGATCATATATTGTTTCAATGTCTAAATCCTTTATTGCTGCATTTAATCCTGCAATAGCTACAATATTTGGACTTGCTGATTCGTATTTATATGGATAACCCTCCGGCATATTCAGATTCAACGAATCGCTTCCCGTTCCCCCAACAATATATTCATTTAATTTAACTTTACCTGTTGTAATAAAGCCCCCAACTCCAAACGGACCATATAAACTCTTATGTCCGGCAAACGCTATAAAGTCAGCATTTAAATTGTTCATTTCAACACTCATCAAGCCAAGAGATTGAGCCGTGTCCAATACCGTAATAGAATCATATTTTTTCGCCAGCGAAAAGATATCTTTTACTGGCAAAATGTAACCTGTCACATTACTTATGTGAATACATAGTACACATTTAGGTGGTTGTTGTGTAAACATATATTTTAATTTTTCAAGATCAATTTCCAGTGTATCCTCTACAACTGGCATTTCAATTATATTAACATTTTTTAGTTTCTTAATCAAGTTAATCGGACGTGCCACCGCATTATGTTCATATGGCGAAACATACACATTATCTCCCGCCGCAAAATCAATTCCATTAATTATTTGATTAAGTGCTATTGTTATTGATGGGGCAAACACCACATCTCCCAACCCTTCAGCATTTACTAATTTCATCAATGCAATTCGGGTTTCATCAATGATCTTTGTTGCCTCTCTGGCCGCTTTATAAGATCCTCGTCCGGTATTAAATGCGAATTCTCTATTTGCCTTATCTAATGCATCATATACGCTATTCGGTTTAGGAAATGTTGTAGCAGCATTATCAAGATAGATCATTTATTTATCCCCCCAATTGATCTTCAATCATCTCAAGCAATATTGCAATTTTATCATTTACCGACATATCAGAAAAATCCTCTAATGCATCTGAAATAATACTTTTAAGAATGGCTCCAGTTCCTTCTTCTACGGGTTCATAATATTTCTTAATTTCACCCTTTTTTCCCATAAATAAAAGTTCATACATTCCAGTATTCTGTGTATTGTCGTTTATTGCTTCTATTTCTTCCTTCAATAACTTTAATGAATCCAAATATCCTGTAAATGTGGTATCATTCCAAGAATCCATATATATTTCAGTAACAGCCTTTGCAACTTTCTCGATCACATCCACATCATTGTAAGATCTGTTGCTAGTAATACAGCCAAGAAAATCTGTTATTCTCTTTGAATGAAGTCCATTTTTTGCAAGATCGCTCTGCTTGTTGTACCATTCTAGTAAGGTGTGCTTCAAATCTTGTTTTGACTTTGTATCGAATACTTTTACTGTAGCTTTAATAGCTTCTTTTCTGAGATAATCATAATACTTTTGAAGCTTGCTTTTCATTTTTTCTAACAATCTAAGTAACTCTTCATAATCTGTATCAGTATTAAATACTTTCGGCAAATCAATGAACAATATCTCGTACGGGTTCGGTTCTATATCCTGCATTAATTTCTTATAACCGGCATACGCCTTTGCAAGTGATTCATCACCAAAATACTTATCTTGTTTTCTTATATTCTTAGTCACTTGCGGAAGTGCTCTAAACCACTTTTGCATGTTATACACAATTATGCTAATTCTTGAATCCTGCTGATTATCAAGTTCTGCTATCTTGTACAATTCACATAGTCCACTAATATATTTTTCCTTTTCAACATCTTCCAATGAGACATATAATGAGTAGTCCTTCGGATAGCTGCACATATTAAGTATGATGTCCGCTGTAATAGATACTTCCTTATCACCAAAGTAAACTATTATATCCTCTTTTCGATTACTTATAACATATGCGAGATATACAGGAATAACCCCCCGTCTCATTCCAATGGGTGCAGATGTCAACTCATCTATCAACTCTGTCATTACTCTTTTATCATCGGCAGCACCATCAATGAAATCATTAAACACGTTCAAAACGTACATTACCGATTCTCCGGCGGTACCATCGAATATTCCATTTGATGTAAACAATGCCCTGAATAATGTTGCATCAACACTTGTTTTATCAAGGTCATCTGAAAAGTCTTCTTTATTGAGCAATCTTGCAATGATATTTTTTCTGGCAGTTTTAATTACACCTGTCTTCACTTCTTCTTTATTGATCAATTCACTTCTGACAGCAAATGCAATGCTGTATATCTCTCGACACAGATGATTTGCTATATCGCTGAGTTTGTAATCTTCTTCATGAATAACTTCATTTCTATCAATATAAAATATACTATTATTACCACTACCAAAATTATCTTGCAGATAACTTTCTATCTCTTTTTCTAAATCTTCTTCAATCACAGGAATTTCTTTTTGTAAAACTTTATTTTCATCCTGGTTAAAGAAGGCAATATCATTCTTCAGTTCTTGAACAACTTCATATTCCTCAATTTGTTCAAGAACATTTAGTACAACCCTCCCATATATAACTACCAATTTTTGAATATTATTATTTCGCAGTTTTTCTATAATTTCATTGGTACAGTCAATGTCCTTTATTGAATACAATGCTACTACCTTTCCATCACAGAAATTGCCATCCTGAAAAATCACATTCAGGTCATTTATTTCCAGAAAATCTTCTACATCCATATATTCATAACGGAAATACCTTGTTATAGAAAAATTAGTATTATATTCTCGTGGCAGGACATATTTCACTTCAGAAACCTGATTCAAAACACCATTTATATTGACACGTCCGTCTTTTATGTCTCTACGTTTCTTAATCTCTGTTTTAAGTTCAGATGTCGCTCTGGTCTTAAACACATAACATTGTGTTGAGCCCTTCTTATATATGTAGCCATCCTTTTCTAATTTACCTAATGTCTTTGATACATCATCAACACCAGAAGCCAACTCAATATACTTCTCGTTTGCAATTACTTCATCAGGTTTATTAACAATATTAATGATTGCTAAAGTCTTAATAATCTTGATTTCATTCTCGTCATTAATAATAGACAAAACATATTCCGCATTAAGCCATTCATTATGAATATGCTCATTCATAACATCTTTCTTAAAAAGATTTTTAAAATAGTCATATATTAGATCAGCATCTATTATCCATTTTGAACGGGCAGTAGCATTATTAATATAATTTGCCATGCTGTATTGCTCATCCTTTGAAATAAAAGTAAACAGTGTACGTTCATTCTGTGCAACTTTTTCACTAATATTAAGTAACAGATACGCACTTGTTGGACTTAACGGATAACAACCTTTTACAACTGTTTCCTCAAAGTCTTCTCTGACAAGTTCCATAGAAAATGCTTTCATCTCATAATGACGATCTATTATCTCTGAATCCCAATAAGGAATAACATGCTTATCCTTTGCGAGTTTATCTGTATCCTTTTCAATAGCATTTCTAATTAAATCATAATTATTTTTTGTAGATGTAACAAAGAATACCTCATCTATTCTGCCATCTATACCCGTAAATGAATTGATTGTATCTACAGATAAATATTTTCCATATTCCTTAATACTCTTGTGAGCCACCATTGTGATAAACACCTGTGACTCCTTTGAATTATTGGCAAGCTCACACACATCTTGTAGAATCTTCATATTATTACCAGAGGTCTTTTTATCCTGACCTTCAATATACTTGCTGAACTCATCAAAAATAATATAAATTCCACTATATCCGTAATCCTCACGTAGTTTGTCAGCAATATTTTTGAACATGGGTTGCACTTCAGAATTTACCAAAGGATTAAATGGTTCCCCTGACGAAAGATTAGGGAATATATCCTTAAATACATCTAAAAAATCATTATCATAACCAAGCAATCCTTTCATCATATCCTTGCCGGTAATATTATGTTGCTTCAATAACTCTTTGTACGCTTTATATGTATCTGGATATTCGTTTTCCCATTGATTTATTTTATCGACAGCATAAGTGAAATATGTCTCTGGAGATAATTCAGTAAGTCCCTCTCTCTTCAATGCTTCATTCAGACCTATCATAAATGCCTGGTTCAAATCTCCCTGTGTACTCATGATCAGAACAGGAAGAAATCTTCCCTTGTTCTTCCATATATCGCTTACTTTTTCAGACACCTCTTTGTCTGTGGCTTTAATACGTTTTATCAAAGCATTGATAATCTTCTTGTTTTCTGTATTCCTTTCTAATGACAGCACCGCCAACAACAAAAGCAGTAAATGCGATTTACCTTTTCCATATGGTCCAATCAACAATGTTGCCTGCTGCTTATTATCCAACACCGCCGTCAAATACTTATCAAGTATATTAACAGAAGATTTTGTTGGTATATAACTATTAATTTTCTGCGTATTATTCAAATCAAGATAAAGATTGATTGAATTCTGAAAATTGCTATTCACATTAATATAATCTTTTAACTGTGCCATTGATTTGTACCGCCCACTTCTATAGTATTATTCAAATTTTCACATGGAAACATAACTGTTATTGTTTTTAATGTCGGTTTGTATAATATTCTTCTATAACCTCTAATGGTTTTTTAATATTAAGCGGATATATAACATCCAAACCCGCTGTCCTATCAACTCTAATATATTCTTCATTATCCAGCCTATCTAAAATTGTGTTAATACTAACTCTGGTTAAATTGTATATATTAAATGCAGTTTCTGCTATTTTGTCTATACTAACAGATTCCTTTATTGCCCCATTTCCCGATTCATCATCTTGAAATTCACAACTTAGTTCATATAAAATCACATAATCATTGAATCGATTTAACCTTGGCTGCTGTCTTATATACGCATCACCTTCGTTTTTGATAATACCAAGTCTTGCGAACGGACATCGGTTCTTATCTTCCGGATCGTCATCATCCCCTTGTTTACTATACATATTAAGTAATATATCAATATCTGATTTCAGAGATCCGTCTGCAAAATCATTGTTTTCAGTATAAGTTATCAACTCTCTTTTTAATGGTAAGAAAAGTTGCTCTTTTGAAAATTCATTAATAATATATTTATTGAAAAATATATACCATGTTGTTGCTTTTTCTTTATTTTTAGCAATATTGGAATGTAGCAACCATAATGAAAAAGAATCTTCTAAATAACAATCATACTTCAATAACTTAAGTCCTAAATCGCTCAAAAAAACTCCATTGCTCTTTCTTTCTTCCATCAAGCCAAAAGCCAACATCCAATATCGTATTGATTTTACCATATTAACACCAATTTCCAATTTTTCAGCAGCAAGAATAACATTCCTAAAAAGAAAATTGTCGCCAGCTACACAAATTAAACCTTTACTTAGCCACCCCTCACGAACCATAAACGATTCGTGTCCTCTTATTCTTATTTTAGCCATCACATTACCCTCTCTTTATCGTCAACACTTTCCTCATATAACATCCCGCATTGAAATGATTCACACATTCCGTGCATCGTACACATTTATCATCATCAATGCGGTATATCAGCTTGCCATCCTCGTCATCACCTTGAACATGAACTGCTATGGCATTGTGTTTACACACACTCATACAGGCTTTGCAGCCAAGACACATCTGGTACTTTGTTAGCTGGCATTTAATCTTGCCCTCCGCTGTCTGTATATTCTTTGCCCCTGCAATATGTGGATTCTTAATTGTCACCTTCAGCCTGTTAGTTCCTATTCTTCCCTGAAGAACAAGAACTACCCTGCCCTGCTTATCAAGAATGTATACCTCGCCTAGTCTTGAATTACCCAAGTCCTTATTGATATACCCAAATGGCTTGAATAACTCATACAGATCTTCGGTAATCACATTCTGTAGCTCATAATTAAATGCATTATCCTCTGTTGCACATGGTTCAAACTTCACAACTGAAGTATTGGCAATCTCCAAGCCCTGTCCACCCTGTCTGGCTTTCCAGTTACCGCTGTTAATGTACTCCTCTGCATCCGGCTTCCCAATCCGCTTTGCAAAATTCACAAGAATCTCATGCCAGTGAACATACTTGTCATACATATGTATCTTCGACAGAAATTCTGACCATGCTCCATTATTGGGGCAGCACCAGCATCCCACTCTGGAATACCCCAGACGATACGCCTCATTGAAGTCTATTCCTGTTGTCAATATATAAAGCCACACATCAAAATCAATCCACTCAATGATCGGTGAAACCACCGTCTGCTTCGTGATCTTCGGACTCTCAGACTCACGCTCGTATTTACTACGGCTTGCGGACTCGCTCTTCCTTATCCCGTAAAATGTGAGCACATTAGTCTTATCCTTGAATACCTGTGATAAGGTCTTTGTGATTGCTCCCGTCTTGAATACGGTACAACACCATCTCATCATTCTGCTAGGTGGTCCAATCTGCTCACACATTTCCTCAAAATTCTTCTCATGGTTTTTCGCCCGGATCACCCTGTGTTCCTTTGCAAATCTTGCACGATATTCATATGTAGTTGGAAACTCCAGCGTTGTATCACCAAATATATGTATTACCTTATTAGTTGCAAAGGCTCTTGTCACCAGGTCAGAAGTAACTGTGGAATCCTTGCCCCCGCTAAATGATACAAACATATCCTCCAAAGAATATTTTTCTTCAAAGCTTTGTATATATGCAATCGCCTCATCAGTCAACTCATAATACCTGTTTTCATTAACCTCAACAAATTTCCGAACAATCTTGTCATGATAGCTTCGATCTATCTTATCAACATTTTCATCATATATGTCTTTAATCTTCCGAATCTCATCAAGCGGTAATCTGTTCAGCTCCTCAATGGAAATGGTCTGTTTCTCCCCATCTATAAAATAGCCGCTGCTGCTATTCCACACCGAGCATTTATCAAATGCAAAGGGCGTATCTTTTTTCAGAATGATTGCAAGCAATAGCTTCTCCTCCGGAAACACCGGACGAATATCAGTAGCTATATACTTTCCCTCTGTCCCGCAGCATGCACATTTCTTCTCGAAAGATGGCACATTACATTCCGGACACCAATATATCGTTATAGATGTTATTAACTTTGCATCACAACCCTCTTTCGTACACTTAGTTCCTTTCATTGGAACAAGATGTACCGGGCAAATTCTCTCTATCATGATGTTTCCTCAACTATCTTTTTTCTATCTTCTATTTTTCAACCTTCTGATATACTTTCCCTTTAGTTGATCCTTTAGATATTAATTCTCCCTTTGCTTCTAATTCGTTAAGAATTTTTCTTATACGAGAATCCTTAACATCAAGCACCTCAATAAAGTCTAATGTTTTATACCATTCTCCGTACTGCATATAATCTAATATAGCATAATAATTCTGCATGGTTTTTTCGGTAATCTTTTTTTCAGTACTTTTTTTCGGTACTTTTTTTTCAGTACTTTTTTTCAGTACTTTTTTCCGTCGCTTTTTTTCGCCACTTTTTATCGCAACTTTTTTCTCAGATGTATTCTCATTTCCCTCAGAATCTATATCATCATAGAATCCCTCTCTAACAAAAAAGCGGGAAACAAAATAATCATGTGCTTCATCAGTCTCAAATTCCGGCAATGGGGAACCATTTACTTTTAAAGCATCTAATATTTTCTTGAAACCAGTGTTTCGTCCCTCAGTCAGATGAAGATCCTTTAGGAATTCGCCTATACGACGGTTTCTGTATCTTCTGCTATACACCTTAAATGTCTTCAGACCCTCAATTGTAACTGATCTGTCCGGTCCGGGATGCGAGATTATCTCTATCATGTCTCTTGTGACACGTACCTCTATCGGCTCCCGTTCATCGTATGCCTTGTGGTATACTGCATTTGCCAACGCTTCTTCAATTGCCGCATAGGGATAATTATAGAAACGGTCTGCCTCTGCGCGATCTGGGTATTTGATTATCTTTTCCGTGATTATAACATTTTTAATATAACGCAATGCTGTTCTCAATTGTTCATGCAGCGGTCCCTTGAATATCTGCTCCACAATCTTGTCGCCGCCCTCTCCGTCAGGAAACTGCACTACATCTATCTGTGCATAGGGGAAGAACCGCTCCGGTTCTGAATTAAAGAACATCAGTGCAACATTTCTCGGTTTCACATATTCCGGCAGATCACTTATCAAATGCATGCTACGGCATAGCTCTGTAAAATCCATGTTATCGGCATCAGCATACATTTCACTCCCTATCTCATGCAGATAAGACTTGATAAGCGTATAATTCAAATCGGTTATCTCAGCCTTATGATTCACCTGGTCATCATAAGGTGTTCTATTTGAAAGAGAATACAGATCCTTTAGCTCGTCTTCATTAGGTGCTACCGTCAGAGAGCCCTTTCGAATATAGCTTATCTTCTCCCGATTACCTTTAGCCATTGTTTTGGGAGAGGAATAAGGTCTTCCGTAACCTCCGGGACACCATACCACAATAAATGTCTTGTTCTCATATTCTTCTATACCTATAATGGGTGTATAATCGGGGCTGATCAACTTGCATTTTTCAAATATGTTCTTCTGCCATGCATCAACCTTGTCCAAAGGAACACCAACTAATGGGCGCAACGGAATACCATCCTTTTCATTAACGCCTATGACAACATATCCTCCGCCCCAGTTATCCAGATCATTAGCAAATGCACAGATAGTTTTCAAGGATGCTTCCGGATCCCATGTGGTCTTAAATTCAATTCGTGCCCATTCAACTACTTTTCCTGAAAGTAAATTATGAATACTGGTTGGTATTGCCATAATTCTCCTCCAAACTCAAGATTTTTTGTTGCCATTATACTTATTATTATACATCGCCTGTGAGCTCCGTGTTATCATTCGCAAAATGTTTTCTATTGCGTGCAAGCACGAACAGAACCCACTCTGCTCATTCTATCACAAACTACTATCTTCGGCAAATAAAGATATAAACACACGAAGTTAACAAATAACGTGATATGTTACATCTTTCATTATACTATATACCCCTGCCAGATTTCTGCAAATTTCCAAAAATATTTCAAACTCTTTTTAATAAAGAATAATCACTTTGAATATTTATATTATATCAAATATTGTGCTTACAACGTAACACTCCTTAAAAGCAAAAAACACCAACTCATCATTTATATGAATTGATGTTTCTTGATTGCTTAATAAAATTGTATTTATAATATTTTATACTTTCTTAGGTGATAATAATGCGGTAACATACTCTTTGCTTACATCAAAAGTTCAAGAATCTTTTGTACTATATCATTATCCGATGTACCCAAAGAACGTAATATTTTTATTGTACCTTTAATTTCATCTTTCTGTGCTTTCTTTTCCATCGCTAAACACATGATCAACACTTCCATCCTTATATTAGATTATAACATCAATTTTTATTTTTTCTACCATCAATCGCAGCGCATTCCCCACCCCACAACACAAAACCCTGAACGACCATTCCAACCGGTCGCCCAGGGCCATATTGTTACTTATTCAAGCTTACGATCAGAGACGCTAATGACTACGATCGCATGATCGTTATGCTATGCCTGCCTCATGACAATATAGGCAGACCCATTAATCCTTCACATGTAATGTCTTAATATATATTCTCCATAATTTGTTATTTATAATACGTCCATTACTTCTCCTCTTTTCCCAAGAAAACAGACTTTTATTTATATGATCGATAGCAAAAAATTTCCGTAATTTCCTATAGGCATCTCTCCTCTCATTTTGTTTTGACCTATATCCATAAATGAAAATCTGTATGTGCATAAAACTAATATTCGTACGATTTTTTGTGCCGGTCAAGCACCCGAGGTATTTCGAAAGACCTTGATAAAATAATACATGATAAAATTATGAACTTCAATGTAAATTCAGTGAAAAATAGTGTAAATTTAATTTTTATTATGTAATTTCTATGTAAATTATGAAAAAAAATACATAATTATGTATTTTTGATGAAAAACTTTACTTATTTGAAATTTATGATAAACTATACTACAAGACTTTTCTTTATAAAACCTAATCACACATTTAATTGTGTTCGATATATTATATAGTAGGGTCTGTTATTCGGTTCGGATATGATATATAATATTATAGTACATAATATAAGGCAGATATATCTAATCATTTTTTTAAATGAATCATGATATACTAATATAGAGATGACTAATATGCAACATTTAATTATATTATACAAGGAGATGATTCTATGAAATTAGAGCGGTTAAGCGAGAATCAGATTCGCTGTACTTTGAATAAAGCAGATTTGGCTGACAGAGAATTGATGCTTAATGAATTGGCATATGGTACAGATAAGGCAAAGGAGCTTTTCCGTGATATGATGGAGCAGGCTTCGGTGGAGCTGGGCTTTGAGGCTAATGACATACCTCTTATGATAGAGGCTATTCCCATTTCACCGGAATGTCTAATTTTGATAATAACAAAGGTGGAGGATCCTGAGGAGCTTGATACACGTTTCTCGAGATTTTCAAAGTATACTGATATTGAGATCGATGAGGATGGCAATATTATCGAGGATGAGGAGGAAGAAGCCGACGGGTCTGATGATGACTTCTCACTGCTTGATACCACCAATACCATACTGGATACGCTGTCCAGTATCGTTGAGAATATAGAGCATGCCAAGAAGCAGTCAGAGGCTAATGGTTCTGCCAGCTTCATTCCGCTTTCTGCTTCCCTTCGTGAGAATGCAGCCAAGGCTGCTAAGGAGCAGGATAAGGGGAAGGCAAAGAAGAAGGAGGCTGTCAGCACCTCTTACCGTATATTCTCCTTCCAGAATATCAACGATATCAGCAAAGCTGCAGGCATGGTGTCTTCGATCTATCAGGATGACAACTCTTTGTATAAGAGCCCGATCGACAACCTGTATTATCTTATTGTCCATAACAAGAATGGTGACACAGAGAGCTATCAGCGCACCTGTAATCTCTTGAGTGAATACGGCACTAAGGTTAAGGGCAATTATGCTATGCCATATTATTTCTCAGAGCATTTTACCCTGATCATCAAGAAGGATGCCATTCAGACACTGGCAAGCATTTAATGTAACACAGGACATTAGGATATTGATAATACACATTTACACAGTAATGGGGCAGCCGAAGCTGCCCCATTATTTTTTCTAATTCTTCATCCTTATTTTAATATGACTTCGTCACAGCTTATGGCTGGTCACACCCTCATCCGCCCTTCAGGCACCTGTCTTCGCTCCCTCGCAAACCCGTCATCCACAGGATCACCTGCGCCCCTATAAGAAGGGAAGGCATTCATATGAAATCTTATCATCAAACATTCATTATGCATTCTCACGTCTCTTGAACATCAGGATCACCAGTCCCAGCACCGCAATGATAAATGCTGCTGCGATCGGAACAACCGGAACTGTGTCACCGGTCTTTGTTGCGGATTTGGTGGTCTTAGAGGATACTGAAACCTCGCCGTCCTTGTCGATCCTTACCTGGGCCTTGGTTGTCTTATTCTTAACGACCTGGATGGATACCTCAGCATTTTCTGTAACGGTGTATCCCTCCGGCACATCTGTAACTGTAACCTTATATTCTCCCGCTGCAATATTCTTAAGAGTTACCTGTCCGTCATCATTGGTGGTGTATTTTGTTTCCTTACCGCTTGGACTTGTGACTGTGATCTTTGCTCCCGGAACAACGTCACCGGTCTTCTCATCGTAAATGGTGAT
>JAFUXG010000036.1 GCA_017470935.1 Lachnospiraceae bacterium | reverse complement strand
CAGCGGATGCGAGGCATGGATGCCGAGCAGGTGCGCCGGAGCCATGGATGGCGACTAAGCACCTTGCCGCGTACGTCATCAAAGCTTTAACGGGATACTTAGAAACTCTTATCACCGTACAGAAAGTCATACAAAACGCACAATGCTGACAGCTTACCTGCGTCCGTCATACAAAAACAAAAGTTAACTAAACAGTAATTTATCAAAATGTATTTAAAGGAGGACGAATCAATGTCTAAAGCAGATGTAATTGAAATAGAAGGAACAGTAATTGAGAAATTACCTAACGCAATGTTCAAGGTTAAGCTTGAAAATGACCACGAGGTTTTGGCACATATAAGCGGAAAGCTTAGAATGAATTATATTAAAATATTACCGGGTGATAAGGTGACATTAGAGCTTTCACCATATGATCTTTCCAAGGGAAGAATTAAATGGAGAGAAAAATAGACAAAAATAGAAAATTTTGCTTGCATTAGATTGACTAAAATGGTACAATAGTAATTCGCAGTGGACTTTTTTGCGTTATATAAAGTCTTATGCGGTTGTTATTGCTATGCATTTATATTAATTATAAGTGCACAATGGATTCGAAAGGAGAGTATTTTAATGAAGGTTAGAGCATCAGTTAAACCAATTTGCGACAAGTGCAAAGTCATTAAAAGAAAAGGCAGTATTCGTGTAATCTGCGAAAACCCTAAGCATAAGCAGAGACAGGGTTAGAACACGTAGACCAAAGTAGTGCCGTATTCCCGGTACGAAGTTACTTCTATAATATACCGATCTTATATTATAAGAAGAAGAATTTGAAAGCGGCTGTATATACAGGTGTCATGAGCCTGTATAACATAACAATATAGTGTGGTAGTGAGCATCCGGCTGATGCCCATTTATCGCAGGCAGTGTTGATAAGGTGCCGGTATACATTTCACCTCTATATTACCCTATAGAGATACGCAGGAATTATCAATACACATTTGAAACGATATTATTATTGTTTCATTTATTTAAGGAGCTGATGGGTACAAGGCTTCTGGTTGTATAATTACTAACATATTTATTAAATGGAGGTAGCAGTCAATATGGCTCGTATTTCAGGTGTAGATTTACCAAGAGAAAAGCGTGTTGAGATTGGTCTTACTTATATCTATGGTATTGGACTTCCATCATCTCAGCGTATTTTGAAAGAAGCTAATGTTAATCCTGATACTCGTGTCCGTGATCTTACAGACGACGAGGTTAAGAGAATCAGCGAGATAATCAATGAGACACAGATGGTAGAGGGTGATCTTCGTAGAGAGATTGCGCTTAATATCAAGCGTCTTCAGGAAATCGGTTGTTATCGTGGAATTCGTCATAGAAAAGGTTTGCCGGTTCGTGGTCAGAAGACCAAGACCAATGCAAGAACACGTAAGGGTCCTAAGAGAACAGTAGCAAACAAGAAGAAATAATCAGGAGGTTAATTTATAATGGCTAAAGTTACAAAGAAAGTGACAAAGAAGCGTGTTAAGAAAAACGTTGAGCACGGTCAGGCACATATTCAGTCATCTTTTAATAATACAATTGTTACATTAACCGACAATGAGGGTAATGCGCTTTCATGGGCAAGTGCAGGCGAGCTTGGTTTCAAGGGTTCTAAGAAGTCAACTCCATATGCAGCTCAGATGGCAGCAGAGACTGCAACAAAGGCAGCATTAGTTCATGGTCTTAAGAAGGTAGACGTAATGGTCAAGGGTCCGGGTTCAGGCCGTGAGGCAGCAATCCGTGCGCTTCAGGCAGCTGGTCTTGAGGTACTTTCAATCCGTGACGTAACACCTGTTCCACACAACGGTTGTCGTCCACCAAAGCGTAGAAGAGTGTAATCAGCATCGAAATGAAATGGAGATGCGGTACTTTAATTAGGAGGTAGAGAAAGATGGCAGTAGATAGAACACCGGTTCTTAAGAGATGCAGATCTTTAGGCATGGAGCCTCAGGTTCTAGGCGTTGATAAGAAATCAAATAGAAAGTTAGTTCGTTCAAGCAGAAAGATGAGCGAGTATGGATTACAGCTTCGTGAGAAGCAGAAGGCTAAGTTCATTTACGGTGTATTGGAGAAGCCTTTCCGTAATCTTTATGCAACAGCAGAGAGAATGAAAGGACTTACAGGTCCGAACCTTATGATCCTTTTGGAGTCAAGACTTGACAACGTAGTATTCCGTATGGGTTTCGCAAGAACTCGTAGAGAGGCTAGACAGGTTGTAGATCATAAGCATGTATTGGTTAACGGCAAATGCGTTAACATCCCTTCATACAGAATTAAGGCTGGAGATAAGATCGAGATTCGTGAGAAGAGCAAATCTTTACAGAGATATAAGGATATCTTAGAGGTAACAGGCGGAAGATTAGTTCCTGCATGGTTAGATGTTGACCAGGAAAACCTTTCAGGAACAGTAACAGAGCTTCCACTTAGAGAGCAGATAGATGTTCCTGTTAACGAGACACTTATCGTCGAGTTATATTCTAAGTAAAAATTTTTTAAAGGGAGGTTCGTAACGTGTTTGAATTTCAAATACCAAGAATTGAGATTAAAGAGATCTCAGAAGACAACAGATACGGTCAGTTTGTAGTAGAACCTTTAGAGAGAGGATATGGCACAACACTTGGTAACTCTTTAAGAAGAATTATGTTATCATCTTTACCAGGTTCAGCTGTAAGCTATATCAAGATTAAGGGCGTTTTACATGAGTTCAGCTCAATCCCGGGTGTTAAAGAGGATGTAACTGAGATAGTTATGAACATTAAGGAATTAGCTATCAAGAACAACAGTACATCTAATGAGCCTAAGCAGGCTTATATTGAGTTTGCAGGAGAGGGTGTTGTTACCGCTGCTGATATTCATGTAGATAGCGATATTGAAATATTGAATCCGGATCTGGTCATCGCAACCCTTTCGGGATCTGATGCCAGATTGGATATGGAGTTGACAATTACAAAGGGTAGAGGATATGTAGGCTCTGACAAGAACAAGAAGGATGATACCTCTATTGATGTTATTGCTATTGATTCCATTTATACACCTGTTGAGCGCGTGAATCTTACAGTAACAGATACCCGTGTTGGACAGACAACAGATTATGACAAGCTTACATTAGATGTATATACTAATGGAACGCTTCCGCCGGATGAGGCAGTAAGCCTTGCTGCTAAGGTGTTAAGCGAGCATTTGAGTCTTTTCATTGATCTTTCAGAGAATGCCAAATCTGCAGAGGTTATGGTAGAGAAGGAGGATAATGAGAAGGAGAAGGTTCTGGAGATGAATATCGATGAACTGGAGCTTTCTGTTCGTTCATTTAACTGCTTGAAGCGTGCAGGCATTAATACAGTTGAGGAGCTTACAAGCAAGACAACTGAGGATATGATGAAGGTTCGTAACCTGGGTAGAAAGTCGCTTGATGAAGTGCTTAATAAGCTTAAAGAGCTTGGCTTATCCCTTAATAACGGAGATGACTAATAAACAATAATATTTTAAGAAAGATCACTTAAGCTGAAGGATGTTAAGTGAGGATCAGTAAGATGTATCTTCACACATACGACGCAACCCAGGCTTGTTATGGGCACAGGGAGCACCGCAGTAAGCAAAGTGAAGGAGGTTTTTACATTATGGCAATGTATAGAAAGCTTGGAAAGAAGCAGGCACAGAGAAAAGCGTTATTACGTAATCAGGTAACACAGCTGTTATATAAAGGTAAGATTACAACTACCGAGGCAAGAGCTAAGGAGGTTCGTAAGATTGCTGAGAGTCTTATCACAATGGCAGTTAAGGAAAAGGATAACTATGATGAGGTTACTGTAACTGCTAAGGTTGCTAAGAAGGATAAGGATGGCAAGAGAATCAAGGAGGTTGTAGACGGTAAGAAGGTTACCGTTTATGACGAGGTTGAGAAGACAGTTAAGAAGGATCAGCCATCAAAGCTTCATGCAAGAAGACAGATGTTAAAGGTGCTTTATCCTGTAGTTGAGGTTCCAACAGAGGCAGCAGGTAAGAAGAGAGGCACAAAGAAGGTTGACCTTACAGAGAAGCTATTCAACGAGTATGGACCTAAGTATGCAGGGCGTAACGGTGGTTATACAAGAATCGTTAAGATTGGACCCCGTAAGGGTGATGCAGCCATGGAGGTTATATTAGAGTTAGTATAATCACGAATAACAGTTTTTATAACATATTATTTTATGGTTGATTTATTCCATAATAATAGAGTTTTATTAAAATGTTATTATCAAATTATAATGATTAATACTTGCATTAAAATAGGATAACGTATATCATAAGGCGGAGGCTTTAATGTCTCCGCTTTATATATTCTATAAAGAAGTAGTTGCCAATTGGCTTATATATGAGGAGGGAAATTATGGCTGATTACTATGTTTTAGGAAAGCTTTTCGAGGGGTTGACAGGACTTAATTCAGTAAAAAAAGAAATAAAGCAAAATGGATACACAGAAAAGCTGTTTGATATATTGGAGGAGGATATAAAGAAAAAGAAGCTGGCAGTTGATAGTCCTCATGCAGATATAAGGGATTACGGCTTTTACTACTTAGCGATAACGAATAAAATTGAACGTTACATAGAAGCCGGAAGATTTGAAGATGCATTAGATACATTTGAAAGGATACCGTGGGAGGAATATAAAAATCATCTTAATTATCCGGGAAAATCTGCAAATGATTTCAATGGAATAAAATATGTGGCAGCAGGTATTATTCTATATCTGATAGCAGGAAATCAGGAAAAGGCAGAATATATATATCATGATGCAGAGAAATTATATACATATTTTCGTAAACATGGCGATCTGGGGCATGTTAATGCAATATTATCGGAGACATTTTTGTTTTATAAGCAGGGAGACTTTGAGAAAGCTGCTACGACTGCGGGGGCATGTAAAAAGGATTTTCCTAAAATGTATTTTGCAATGTATACTGTTTTGGAAGGCAAGCTGGCACAAAAGCTGGGAAAACAGATAGATATGGAAAGACAATATGCAAGTGCAAGAGCAGTATTTTCCAGTCCGGGTGTTGAGAAATGGATTAACGAGCTGCAATAAAATGCGGGAAGATATAATCGGATTAATGATGCCGGATTGTACCATGATTATACATTAGTCTGATAATTGGAAAGGAATATTAGTATGAGTTTTATTGATATCAGGAATCTTGTATTTGAATATTTCAGGCGCGACGAAGAAGGTAATGTTGATGAGATGGTGGAGGCTCTTTCTGATATATCCCTTGATGTGGAGCAGGGAGAGTTCGTTGCCATATTAGGTAGAAATGGTTCCGGCAAATCCACTCTTGCAAAGCAGATAAATGCATTGCTTACTCCAAGCGAGGGGCAGGTCATTGTTGATGGCATGGATACAGAGGACGAGGAGCTTCGCCTTAATATCAGAAGGACTGCAGGAATGGTATTTCAAAATCCTGATAACCAGATTGTGGGAAGTATTGTGGAGGAGGATGTGGCATTTGGCCCGGAGAATCTTGGCTTTTCCACAGAAAAGATTTGGAATCAGGTGGATGGCGCCCTCGATGCCACAGATATGGATGAATATAGATCAAGCCCGCCAGGCAGGCTTTCCGGCGGACAGAAGCAGAGGGTTGCCATTGCGGGGGTGCTTGCCATGGAGCCCAAATGTATTATATTTGACGAGTCCACATCAATGCTTGATCCGGGAAGCAGGCTTTTGATGTTGGATACAGCTGCAAAGCTTAATAGGGATAAGAAGATAACGATTATATGGATAACTCACCATATGGATGAGGTATATGCGGCTGACAAGGTGTTTGTTATGAAGGAAGGGCATATTGAAGTACAGGGAACACCGGGGCAGATATTTGCCAACGAGCAGCTGTTGACAGAATGTGGGCTTTCTATGCCGCAACTGCTTCAATACAAAAGATTTTTGACAGGGCAGGGAATAATATCAGATACAGAGGCTGCGGTTATTGATAGTGACGAGCAGCTAATAAATCTGCTATGTAATAAGTATGGACTTAATGGCACAGGGAGTGACTTGAATTTGGATCATAGCAGAGATGGGAGGATGTCTTACGGAGAAAAATCTATATTAAATAGCCAAGATAATATAGAGGAAGAAGGAAGTGCAGGTTATGGTGAAAATCAAAACCTGGCAGATGGTATTTTGCTTAATGATGTTACTTACATATACAACAAGGGATATGCAAATGAGCGTGCTGCCCTTAAGAATATAACACTTCATATAGGCAAGGGAGATTTTGTTGCGATAATAGGGCATACAGGGTCGGGGAAGTCCACTTTGATACAACATTTAAACGGATTACTTGTGCCTGATGACGGCAGCGTATATTATGACGGAAGGGACATTACAGATAAGGATTATCCTATTAAAGAGCTTAGGCAGAGGGTAGGCTTGGTATTTCAGTATCCTGAATATCAGCTTTTTGCAGAGACTGTGGAGCAGGATGTGTGCTTTGGACCAATTAATATGGATATCCCTAAGGTGGAGGCCTCCAGGCGGGCGTATAAGGCAATTGAGGCGGTGGGACTGCCGGATACTGTATATGACGCCTCACCTTTGACCTTATCCGGTGGGCAGAAAAGGCGGGTTGCCATTGCAGGGGTGCTTGCTATGGAGCCGGAATTTCTGGTGCTGGATGAGCCTACAGCGGGACTTGATCCGGAGGCGGCCGGGAAGCTTCTTGATATGTTGAAAAGTCTGCAGGAGACACATGGAATAACAATAGTTGTAGTATCTCATAACATGTCTGAGGTGGCTGAGTACGCTGAGCGTGTAGTGGTTATGGATAAGGGTGAGATACGCATGGATGACAGCACATGGAAGGTGTTCAGGAACAAGGGACTTATGGATGAGCTTGGAGTGGATGCTCCTCTTGGAATCAATATGCTGCATGCGCTTAAGAACGCTGGCGTTAACGTAGATATAACTAAGCACACTAACATGGATATATTCGGCGAATTATGCAAGCTGTTATGATATGATATTTACGAATAGAAGGGAACAAGCCCATTATAAGATTAAAAGTGGCAATTTCATCATTGAGGCTGTAAATCGTTCCTTGTATTAACGACTATGATGGCTTTAGGTAAGTATGAATTGGCAAGTGAGATAGAACGGCAATTCATATTATAGCATAAAAACCCGATATTCATACGTTGAACAGGGAGATGCGGACAACTATTTTTGTAGAAAGTGGTTGAAATTTTTAATAAAATAACGTATAATATAACCATTTAAATGTAAAAGGCAAATAATAGGAAGGGAAATGTGGAGAAAATGCCAGATAATAACAGAATTATTTCACGAAATAATACATTAACTTGGATTCAACAGCATATGGATGAACTTAAAGTAGATAATGAAAGTGAAGATATAGATGAAATGGTAGTTGCAATGCAGGGTGATTATATTCAAGGTAATATTGGATTAACCAAAGCATTGATGGAGGGAAAATCTGCAAATGAAAATTGAAACATATGATGTTCTGTGGCAGAATTGTATAAAACCTGCAGCAGAAGAGATTCTTTCATTATATGATAGAGATTGTCGAGCAAGATATAATTGGCATTTAGATGAAACGGACGATACACGAGCAGCTGTATATAAAAAATATCAAGATTATAGAGACATAATTCATAAGAGCTATTTCGGTGGAAAAAGTATGATGTGCATAAAATAGGTGCTTGTTTTGCTAGGGCGATAATAAAAGAATCTCCTATTATATATAGCAATAGCATAGATGTGCCTGAGTATATTGCATTGTCAAACTATTGGCTTGGAATTGTTGCAAGTATATATATAGTGCGTTTTTTCCTTTACTATGCGTATCGTGAAGTTGCTCCTGATATGTGTAAGAAGATGAAAGATGTCCCCAAGTTTATATACCCAAGAACTACCCCTGGTCATGATCTTTATTTGAGGGGCAGAGTTAAAACACTTGCCATAAATGATGGTAATAGAAGATCTTTCGATTTTCTTGGATATGCTGATATGCTTTTTTGGATTGAAAACTATAATAGACAGATTTTAGAGGAAACTATCAACCCGATGGTGATACGACCGTTGAAATCAAAGAATAGCTAAAAAACTGTGTGATCTGGTATAGATATACGGTTTTTATTCATATTGAAAATTTATTATTGAAATAAGAGTTGGAAACAGCTCTTATTTTATTGCAATATTTTGGAAATGCTTTGTATTTAATCATGGACAGCTTTTTTTCTATATGTTATGCTATGAACACGATTGGATACATAGAGTTACGGGCGATATAGTATTGATTATTATAGATGGAATGATATGAAGAAGGAATATATATGCGTGAAATGACAATAGGACAATTCTATAGTACAGACTCTCTCATTCACAGACTAGACCCCAGGGTAAAGATAGTTATAACCTTTGTATATGTTATAAGTCTGCTTTTTCTGAGAGACATAGCTTTGTATGGTGTGGCGTTTCTTACATTGCTTGCTTACATCAAATTATCTAACGTCCCCATAAGGTTTGTTGTTAAGGGTACCAAAGCTCTTGTATGGTTCATTGTGTTTACAGTAATATTACAGATGTTCACTGTTCAGGGAGCGGAAACAGTATTTGAGTGGGGAGTTATAAGGATAACAAATACGGGAGTATATTCAGCGGTATGTCTTTTCCTGCGCCTTGTGCTGATGGTGGCAGGGTCATCGATGATGACATATACAACTACACCTAACGCTCTGACAGACGGGCTGGAAAAGCTGCTTAAATGGATGAATAAGCTTAAGCTTCCTGTGCATGAGATTGCGATGATAATGTCCATTGCCCTTAGGTTTATTCCTGTGCTTACAGAGGAGCTTGACAGGATAATGAAGGCTCAGATGGCAAGGGGAATGGACTTTAAGGAGGGCAGTATTTTCGAAAGGCTTAAGAAACTGATGCCTATTATAGTGCCCCTTTTTGTATCGGCAATAAGAAGAAGCAATGACCTGGCGATGGCAATGGATGCCAGATGCTATCATGGCGGTGAGGGCAGGACCAAGATGAAGCCTCTTAAGTACAGAAATGCTGACTACATGGCGTATGTTTTATTAGTTTTATATATTGCCTTGCTGATTGTTATGAAAAAAGCATTGATATAAAACAATAGAAGCGGAGAAAATCATGAAGCGTATTAAGCTTACAGTTGCCTATGACGGTACCAACTACTGTGGATGGCAGCTTCAGAAAAACGGAATAACAATAGAAGAGGTGCTTAATAAAACCCTTAGTGACTTCTTTCATCAGGAGATAAGGGTTATTGGTGCAAGCCGTACAGATTCGGGAGTGCATGCCTTGGGAAATGTGGCGGTGTTTGACGCAGAAGTGACCATGCCTCCTGAGAAGATTGCCTATGCAATCAACAATCTTCTGCCTGATGACATTAGAATCCGGAAGTCGGAGGAGGTGGCATCAGATTTTCATCCGAGGTACTGTGATACAAGGAAGACCTATGAATACAAGATTTATAATGCACAGTTTCCGGATCCTACGGTGAGACTTTATTCTCATTTTGTCTACTTCCATCTTGATGAGGAGAAGATGCAGCAGGGAGCCTCATATCTTGTTGGAGAGCATGATTTTAAGAGCTTCTGCACGCCTAAGGAGGATGTGGAGAATACGGTCAGGACCATTTACTATATTAAAGTGATCAGGGATGGGAATATGGTGAGAATCCTTGTTAACGGTAATGGTTTCCTGTATAATATGGTCAGGATAATTGTAGGGTCTCTTATGAAGGTCGGTATGGGGATGATTGAGCCTTCAGAGATCGGGAATATTCTTGAGGCAAAGGACAGGACAAGAGCAGGGCACAAGGCTGCTGCATGCGGACTTACACTTGTGGATGTTGAGTATATGTAGGCATTTGCAAAACTCAGATACACATTGTTTTTGTGAATATATATTGTTGATGGGTTTTGTAAACGCCTATTAGTATATGTGGTAAGGAGGGATTACATGAATCAGGAGTACGACAGGTTACAGAAGCTGATCAAGGAAGCGGAGGAGAAGGCTGCTTCAAAGGGTGATATGAGTTATAGGAACGGATTTCATATCATGCCTCCAACTGGATGGCTTAATGATCCCAATGGGTTGTGTCAGTTAGGGGATGAGTATCATCTGTTCTTTCAGTATTCTCCGCTTGATGCAAGGGGAGGAATGAAGGCATGGGGACATTATGTGACAAAGGATTTCGTTAATCTGTGTTATGCGGGTGCACCCTTTGTTCCTGATGAAGGCTTTGATAAGAACGGTGTGTATTCCGGAAGCTCATATGTGGATGAACAGGGTATGCACATTTTCTATACAGGAAATGTGAAGCTCCCGGGTGATCATGACTATGTTAATTCAGGGCGAAGGGCTGACACAGTTCTGGTAGAGAGTAAGGATGGTGTTAATTTTAGCGAAAAGCGGGTAGTTATTGATACGGATGAGTACCCGAAGGGGTACAGCTGCCATATTCGTGACCCTAAGGTTTGGAGGGAGAACGACACATATTATATGGTGCTGGGTGCAAGGACTAAGGACAGCGTTGGTCAGATACTTGTATATTTCTCTGCTGATATGCTTAAATGGAGCTTATACAGGGTAATTTCATCTGAGAAGCCCTTCGGATACATGTGGGAGTGCCCGGATATATTCAATATTGATGAGACCTATGTTATATCATTTTCTCCCCAGGGACTTGATGCAGAGGAGTACAGATATCAGAACACGTACCAGTCGGGATATGTTCTTAGAAATGTTAATCCGTTAACTGATATATCCGAAGCTGCAGATTCAGTGGCTGACATGGGGGATATGGCAGAAGGACAGACCTGGGAGGGTAATGATGACCATAAGAAAACAGGTTCTCCGCTGAAGGAACAGCTTGTTATAGATCAGGAGAAATTTGTGGAATGGGATATGGGCTTTGATTTCTATGCACCCCAGACATTTCAGGATAACAGTGGAAGGCGTATTCTTGTGGGTTGGGCGGGAATGCCTGATCCCGGCTATGAAAATGGTGAGACTGAGACAGAAAATTGGCAGCACTGCTTTACTGTACCAAGAATACTGAGTGTCAAAGAAGACTGTGACGGAGTAAGAAAGGTATTCCAGACACCGATCAAAGAGCTTGAGGCACTAAGAACAGGAGAGGTAATTGCTCTTGATAAGTATATGTCCGGCTCCACAGACAACAATGCGGAATCCGGCAGTGAGGATGTAAGTGATAATAAAACATTACGGTTATTTGAAAGTGATAAAGAGCTTTTGGATATAGTATGTGAAGATATTGCAGGAGCTTTTGAGATTACTATTAATGAAGGGGTAATCTTCAAATATGATGGAAGTGTTCTAGAGCTTAATCTTTCAGAAGGGTGTGGACTTGGTAGAAGAGCTAGAAAAGCGGAGATAACAAGGGTGGATTCCCTAAGACTTCTGGTGGATTCTTCTATACTTGAGATATATGTAAATGAAGGCGGGATGGTATTTACAACCAGATTTTATAAGGACATTACCGGTAATAAGATAAGGCTTGATATAGGAGAGGCAAGGGTTTTGGTGTATCCTATGAAGCATATGCTAATGGAATAAATGTTTTGTGTAATTAGACGAAAAAGAGTGGATTATGTGGATATCTTTTGTTGACTTTTATAACAGATTATGGTATTATTGAGCCATGATTAAGGACACTTAAGGAGGCACCGGCTATGCAATATATTAATTGAAAAGTTGCATGGCCGGTGCCGTTTTTTATGTATATGTGTTGCATTATATATTAATATATTACAGGTAAGGAGCTTTCGATATGAAGTGTTTTGATGTTACGGCAATGGGAGAGCTGTTGATTGATTTTATACAGTATGGTATGTCAGAGCAGGGCAATCCCTTGTTTGAGGCCAATCCGGGGGGAGCACCCTGCAATGTGCTTTCCATGCTTTCAGGACTTTCGGATAAGGTGGCATTTATTGGCAAGGTGGGAGATGACAGCTTCGGTTATATATTAAGGGATTCATTAGTGGAGCAGGGTATTGATACTACGGGACTTAGATATGACAATAAGATTCATACAACCCTTGCATTGGTGCATAAGTTAGATAATGGGGACAGGGATTTTTCATTTTATAGAAAGCCGGGAGCTGATATGTGTCTTACGGCGGAGGAGATTGATGAGGAGCTTATTGCAGGATCTAAGATATTCCATTTTGGATCATTATCTCTTACTGATGAGGCAGTGAGGGGAGCAACCATGAAGGCTCTTAATGTTGCACATGATAATGATGTGATCGTATCCTTTGATCCCAATTTAAGAGAGCCGCTTTGGGAAAGCCTTGAAGAGGCCAAGGCACAGATTGATGTGGGTATGAAGAACTGCAGTATCATGAAGATTTCCGATAATGAGATCACATGGTTTACAGGCATAGAGGATTATGATGCGGCAGCAGACTATATTATGAAGAATTACCCTGATATTAAGCTGATGATGCTGTCCCTTGGCAAGGATGGCAGCAGGGCGTTTTATAGAACTGTGAAGGCGGCGGATAACAGCCTGCCTGATCTGTCAGGTGATATTATTTCGGTTACGGTGCCTGCATTTATTCAGGAGGGCACCATAGAGACAACGGGCGCAGGGGATACATTTATGGGGAGTATGCTGCACCATGTGCTTTTATATGGCCTTGATGGCTTTGATGAAGAGAAGCTTGTTACTGCACTTACCTTTGCCAATGCGGCAGCATCTATAATTACCACAAGAAAGGGCGCTCTTCGTGTGATGCCTAAGAGTGAGGAGGTAGAAGCCTTTCTTAGGGAGCGTAGAGGATAGACACGCATAGTAAAGCATAATATGAAAATATACTAATGATTCATTCATATGCTGAGGATTATATAAGGTGCGTTAATAGTATAGATTTCTTAAAGATCACAGATAATAATTATATATGTGTATATGGTGAATTAAGAAAGCTTGAACAATATATACATATACTATCAGATGGTCTTTTGAAATATAAGCAGTGGGAAAGCTGCGTTACACAAAGTGTTTTAACAAAATAATTTAGCAAAGGGGGACTTTGTATGGCACTTGATTATCACAAATGCGCGGAAGAAATCTACAGTCACTTAGGTGGTAAGGAGAATATCATAAGCGCAGCACATTGTGCAACACGACTTCGTCTTGTCATTGCTGATAACAGCAAGATTGATGCCAAGGCGTTGGAGGAGGTTGAGGGTGTTAAGGGAATGTTCAATTCCAACGGGCAGCTTCAGCTTATTATTGGAACAGGAACGGTCAACAAGGTATATGATGAGTTTCTTGCCATTACCGGACTTACCGCAGCCTCTAAGGAGGAGGTTAAGGCGGCAGCTGCGGCTAAGCAGCCGCTTCCGAAGCGTATGCTGAAATCCCTGGGAGATGTATTCGTACCTATTCTTCCGGCTATTGTGGCATCCGGTCTTTTGATGGGTGTGGTAGAGGCACTTGGTAAAGCAATTCCTAATTTTGCAGAGACTGACTGGTATGCATTCCTGGATATGATATCTAATACTGCATTTGCATATCTTCCTGTGCTGGTTGCCATCAGTGCAGCAAGGGTGTTTGGCGGCAACCTGTTCTTAGGTGCAGTTGTTGGTCTTGCCATGATACACAGTAATCTTATTAATGCATGGGCTGTATCAGGAATGGATGCAGCAGAGATTCCCAGATGGCATCTGTTGTTCTTCAATGTAAAGACAGTAGGCTATCAGGGACACGTTATTCCGGTTGTTATTGCAGTATGGTTTATGTGCATGGTGGAGAAATGGCTGCATAAGCATGTACCTGAGGTTATAGACTTATTTGTTACACCGATAACAACAGTATTTATAACAACATTTTTGACATTTACAATCATCGGACCTATCTTCTCAACTGCTGAGTCATATATTCTTACATTTGCCCAGTGGCTTATCACAGTTGGTTTTGGTGTTGGTTCACTGCTTATGGGTGGATTGTATCCCGTTACGGTTGTTATGGGTCTTCACCATATGTACAATGTTATCGAGGCAGGAATGCTTGCAGGGGACGGCGGTATCAATACATGGATGCCTATTGCAACGGCGGCTAACTTTGCACAGTTTGGTGCCTGTCTTGCAGTTGGTATCAAGACAAAGAATGCCAAGACAAGATCTGTGGCAATTCCTTCAGCACTTTCAGCTGCGTTGGGAATTACAGAGCCTGCTATCTTCGGTGTGAATCTTAGATATATGAAGCCATTTGTATGCGGTATTATCGGTGGTGCCATCGGTGCCATGGTAAGTGCATGGATGCATATTGGTGCATCAGCTTACGGTGTTACAGGAATTCCAGGATATCTTACAATAAATGATCCTCTTAAGTACACCATTATTCTTCTTATCTCCGGCGGTGTTGCATTTATTCTTACAACTATCGTATATAAGGAAGAGGAGAAGGATGCAGGGGCTTCTAAGAAGGAGGAGACAGCTGACCTTCCTAAGCCTGAGAATGTTGTAATAAGCTGCTCGGCAGGTGAGATTGTTGCGCCGGTTGTAGGTAAGGTTGTTGCACAGGCTGATATCCCTGACGAGACCTTTGCAGCAGGAGTGCTTGGTGAAGGCGTTGGTATTGAGCCTGAATACGGAGTTGTATATGCGCCTTATGACGGCGTTATATCATCAGTGGCAGAGTCAAAGCATGCTATCGGTATTACAGGACCTAATGATATGGAATTGCTGATACATGTAGGCGTTGATACGGTAAGCATGAACGGCGACGGCTTTAACTGCCTTGTTTCTGAGGATGAAGAGGTCAAGAAGGGCCAGAAGCTTATGGAGTTTGATAAGGCTAAGATTGCTGCGGCAGGACATCCGGATGTGGTTGTAGTATTACTTACAAACAGCGATGACTATGAGGATGTTAAGCTTGGGTAAATAGGCAATTGCGAAGCTCATATGTACACTTTGTTTGTTGTCTATACAATATTCACAACATGATATAAGTTGTTAATGAGTTTTGCAGATACCTAATAAATATACAATCTAAGGAGGTTACACAACATGAAAGAATTCAATTACACAATTAATGATCCTAACGGAATCCATGCCCGCCCGGCAGGAGTTCTTGTTAAAGAGGTTAAGGGCTTTGAAAGCGCCATTACCGTATGGAAGGGTGACGCAAGCTGCGATATGAAGAAGCTTATGAAGCTTATGGGAATGGGAATCAAGCAGGGCGATACCATCACAATCAAGGTTGAGGGTCCTGATGAGGATGCAGCAGCAGAGGCAGTTAAGAAGGCATTTGAGGAGAATTTTTAAACCTGCATATATGATGGACTATATATAATAAGATAGAATTCTTATTAAGGAATTAGAGAATGTATTGACAATCAGAATAACCGGTTCTATTGAGGGCCGGTTATTCCATCTTATGAACATATGGAGCATGGATGATGAACTCAAAACAGCATCTATGGAAAGGAACCTTGAGCATAGATGCGGAACTCAAATAAGAAAGGAGTGGGGGTATGCAGGTAGCAACAGGTAAAAGTATTTTGAACGGAATTGCAATCGGCAAGGTGAAGATATATAAGGCACCAAGCTATGAGATAAATGAGAATGACATTGCCGATACGGATGGGGAGATAGCTAAGTTCGAGGCGGCTTTGGAGAAGGCCATAGATGGGCAGAATGCACTCTATGACAAAGCCTTAGAGGCAGCGGGAGAGGAGAGCGCGGAGATATTTGAGGTCCATGCCATGATGCTTGAGGATGATGATCTCCAGGATGCGGTCAAGGAGATAATAACCGGGCAGAAGAAGTCGGCAGAGTATGCGGTGAATGTTGCATTTAATAACCAGGCAGAGGTGTTTGCGCAGATGGATGATCCATATATGCAGGCAAGAAGTGCGGATATACACGATATTAAGCAGGCGGTGTTAGATGTGTTATTCGGAGTTGATCCTGCCTCTATGCAGGGAACCGAGCCCACTATTCTTGTGGCGGAGGACCTTGCACCATCTGAGACGGTGAAGCTTGACAAATCACTGCTTCTTGGAATGATCACAAGAGAGGGAAGCTCTAACAGTCATACGGCAATACTTGCCCGCAGCATGAACCTTCCGACTATCATTCAGTGCAAGGAGATTGACGACAGCTGGGATGGTAAGACTGCCATTATAGACGGATATAATTCATGTGTGTATGTGGAGCCCACAGATGACCTGATGGACAGCCTGTCTAAGAAAATGCAGGAGGACGAGAAGAAGCTTGCACTTTTACAGGAGCTTAAGGGTAAGGATAATACCACTATTGACGGTAAGACCATCAAGGTATATGCCAATATCGGCGGACCTTCTGATATTGGAATGGTTCAGCAGAATGATGCAGGTGGCGTTGGACTTTTCCGCTCGGAGTTTGTGTATCTTAACAGCAAGGATTATCCCACAGAGGATGAGCAGTTCAAGGCTTATAAGCTGGCAGTTGAGTCATTGGCACCCAAGCAGGTTATAATAAGGACCTGCGATATAGGCGCCGATAAGACAGTTGAGTATATGGATCTTGGTGAGGAGGAGAATCCGGCACTGGGATATCGCGCCATAAGGATCTGCCTTACAAGAAAGGATTTCTTTAAGACACAGCTTAGGGCAATTCTTAGGGCATCAGCATATGGTAATCTTGGAATAATGTTCCCTATGATAATAAGTCTCAGGGAGTTAAATGAGGCACAGCAGATTCTTGATGAGTGTAAAGAGGAGCTTATCAAAGAGGGTGTCAAGGTTGGCGAGTACCAGGTGGGTATCATGATCGAAACCCCTGCTGCGGTGCTCTGTGCAGATGAACTGGCTGAGAAATGTGATTTCTTCTCCATCGGAACTAATGACCTTACCCAGTATACCCTTGCCATAGACCGTCAGAATGCAAAGCTTGAGCCTTTCCTTGACACACATCATTCGGCAGTGCTTAAGGCTATTCAGATGACAATTGAGGCAGGACACAGGCATAATACTTGGGTCGGTATATGTGGAGAGCTGGGCTCAGACCTTTCCCTAACAGAAACCTTCCTGCGTATGGGTATTGATGAGCTTTCGGTTAATCCTAAGTCGGTACTGCCGATACGTAAGGTTATAAGAGGTCTTGACCTTAGTAAGTAAAAGCAACAAACATACTATATAGTCATAGCAGAAGGGCAGCCAAATCACAGGCTGCCCTTTGTTCTTCATCAGCAGGGGGCTGTGCATCGGATATTGCTCCTCTGCATCATTAAGCCCTGCAGAAAGTGAGTGTCCTGCTGGATCCGTTACAAAATAAGCGGCAACAAGCGGCAAAAAGTTAGAAAAAATCCGTTGACATGGGGATTCATTTATAATATAATACTTTCTTGTGACGATAGGAAAAGACTGCCTTGATGCCAATAAGCCCCGGTGTCCTGGTAGTTTTGTATCACCCGAGCTTCTGTCGCTTTCCAACATCATACATATGGATGCCGAAGACGGTAGTGTGATGAGACGGGATAAGGATGATAATAGATTATGTCAGAAGCACATATCAGGTATATCGTTTCGGACATTGCGGTATTAAGCATAGGTGTGGAAGACGGAGACATTTGAATATTTTAAGGAGGAACACCATGAAGAGTTATATGGCAAGCCCATCGACAATTGAGAGACAGTGGTATGTAGTGGATGCTACAGGACATACATTAGGACGTTTGGCATCTGAGATTGCAAGCGTATTAAGAGGTAAGAATAAGCCTACATTTACACCACATATTGATACAGGTGATTACGTAGTAGTTGTTAATGCAGATAAGATTAAGGTTACTGGCAAGAAGTTAGACCAGAAGATCTATCACAACTATTCAGGCTATGTAGGTGGTATGAAAGAGACAACACTTAAGGAAATGTTAGCAAAGAAGCCTGAGGAAGTTCTCCGCAAGGCTGTTAAGGGTATGCTGCCTAAGGGACCTTTGGGACGTCAGATGATCACAAAGCTACATGTGTACGCAGGACCTGATCACAAGCAGCAGGCACAGCAGCCAAAAGAGTTAGAGATTAAGTATTAATGAAGGAGGACAAAGTAGTGGCAAAATCAGCAAGATTTTATGGAACAGGCAGAAGAAAAAGCAGTGTTGCAAGAGTTTACTTAACACCTGGTACAGGTAAGATTACTATTAATAAGAAAGATATGGATGATTACTTTGGTCTTGATACCTTGAAGCTTATCGTTAATCAGCCATTTGTTGTAACTAATACACAGGGAAAGTTTGATGTACTTGTTAATGTTCGCGGTGGTGGATATACAGGCCAGGCCGGTGCTATCCGTCATGGTATTTCAAGAGCATTGTTAGAGGCAGACGCTGAGAACCGTCCGGCTCTTAAGAAGGCAGGATACCTTACTCGTGATTCTCGTATGAAGGAGAGAAAGAAGTATGGTTTGAAGGCTGCTCGTCGTGCACCGCAGTTCTCAAAACGTTGATCAATATTGTTTATTGTACAAAGCTCCGAGTACTTTGTGTCTCGGAGCTTTTATTAAATGTTTAGGAGATAACAATGGATAAAGAGATTGTAAGCCGTATCAAGGCGCTGAAGGAAGAAAAGGATGTTGTCATATTGGCCCACTATTATGTGGATGGAGAAGTGCAGGAGCTGGCTGATTATGTGGGAGATTCCTTCTACCTGGCAAAGGTGGCCACGAAGGTTAAGGAAGCCAATATCCTCTTTGGCGGCGTGTCATTTATGGGTGAGAGTGCAAAGCTTCTTAATCCTGAAAAGAGGGTTGTTATGGCAGATGCAAGCGCTGACTGTCCCATGGCACATATGGTGACAAGGAAGAGAATTGCTGAGGTAAGGGAAGAATATGATGACCTGGCAGTAGTTTGCTATGTGAATTCCACAGCAGAGATCAAGTCTGTATCAGATGTTTGTGTTACATCATCCAATGCCCTTAAGGTGGTAAGCAATCTTAAGGAGAAGAACATATTCTTTGTTCCTGATAATAATCTTGGAAGGTACATTGCAGCCAGGCTTCCGGAAAAGCATTTTATTTTTAATGACGGTTATTGTCATGTACATAAGAGTATCACTAAGGAGGCTGTGGAGCAGGCAAAGAAGCTCTGTCCTAATGCAGAGGTGCTGACACATCCGGAGTGTACTATGGATGTGCTTGAGATTTCTGATTTTATTGGAAGCACATCTGAGATTATAGATCATGCAACTGCAAGTGATAAAAAGGAATTTATCATTTGTACAGAGATGGGTGTGTTCTTTGAGCTTATGCAGAAAAATCCTGATAAAAAATTTTATTCTGTTGGTCACAGACAATTCTGCCCCAATATGAAGCTTGTAACTCTTGATAAGGTGCTTGAGGCGCTTGAATCCATGGAGCCTGATGTCACACTTCCCGATGATATTATGGAATCGGCAAAGAGACCTCTTGAACGAATGCTTGAGTTGGCAAAATGAAAACAATAACCACATTCCAGCTCTTGGTGGCGGTTATCTGTATCGATAATAATTTGACAGATGATAGTAAGAGTCACTTTGACATCAGAGCTGTTCTCCATTTGATAGCTTCATCACGATACTTTTCAGCTACATCCATTAGTTCATTATATTGTTTTTTAGCACTCTCAATCTGGGCCTCCCGTATTGTGAGTGCTTTTTGTGTTTCATTTAGGGAATCTGAAAGAGCCCTTAGCTTATCCTCCTTTTCTTTAATAACTGGGGAGAGCCTTGAGCCTTCATCCTGAAGCCTTGTATTCTCATTTCTTAATTGTTCGTTTTCATTTAACAGAGAATTTATCTTATTCATCATAAGACTGCTTGCCTGTTGAAGCATATCCACATCCTCTTGAAGAGAACCTATCTTGTCTAGCTGCCACACACTTTGCTGTTTTAATGTTTCGTTAATATCATTGTGGCTTACCAGCTTAAAATCAGAGGTTATCTCCCATAGATAGTCCTTGCCGTCACTGTTAATATCAAGCATTAAATGTGCATTGGTGTTAAGGACTGAAAAATGCGGTCTGTAGGGTATAGCTTCAAGTATTGTGTTAGCATTTGTTGGTGTTAAAGCGTCAATAGAAGGGCTGTCCCTGTTTGCGGAAGCTGATACATTATTGGAAAAGCTATTCTCATTAGCGGCAGATGAAGTATGGTTACCGAAAGTATTTCTAACCGGTGAGTGAGTTATGTATTTCACAGTCCATATATTGTCTGTGGGATCATAGGCACAGAAAATAAGTATTATCTGTTCCTTAAATACAGTCATGCTTGCCAGCTCATATTTGTGATGCCGATTGGCATTTAACTGTATGATGGGAACGTTGTCTGTGATATCCCTTAAGATAAGAGAATCATTTAATGTAATATAAGAGTATAATATGGTATCTTTTGTATATACACCACTAAGCTCGCCGGCAAAGTCGCGGGCAAGAATAGCCGGTCTTGATACAAATTCCGGCTGAAGCTGTCTCATAATAATATGAGACCCCATACTGTAAAGCATATGCTTTCTTTCAGAGCCTGTCTGTATGATCAAATCCATTCTGGAAACCTCGAAATTGTTTTTTTCTAACTATATGGGAACATTTCATTTTTTATGACATATTATATAGTAAAGAATTATAAGGAAATGCATTATGGCAAAGTGTAAATGTTCAAAAAGACCCAGAGTCGTAAGTAATGCAGTGCGTGAGATTTCACCGTGTCAGGAGGGATGTGTTGATGTATGTGCAAATCCTATCTGTGCAGAGCCTAGAGTATTAAGTGTAATGGCTCCTCTTATCTATGATGAGATTGGCATCAATCTGTGTACTACCTTCGAGCTTGGTGTAGATGTTGCTACTGCTTATCCAACTGTTACATGTGCTTCGGTAAAGGTAATAAATGCTACCTATACCTATGGTGAAGATGGGGTGTCTATTGAGACCTTAGCTGGAAGACCTAATTGTTATGGAGTTACACTCTCAAATCTTACTGTGCAGTTTGCAGTTAATCTGTATGATGCAGGTGGAAGACTGGTAGATACAATCTTCCCTACCGCAGTGTATCTTCCGTCAGACATAACTGCTCCTACCTATGATGAGGAAACTAATCCATCATCTGTTGAGCTTGAGATTTTTGCACCTTATGGATATGCATATGCTGGTGAGGGTGCTCCTACTCCAGTAATTAATTATATTGGTTATCTCGATACCAATAACCTTCCGACACAGGGAATTAATCTGTATTCCATTGCTAAGCTTATTGATTTTGAGCTTGATGACAGCACAGTGACTGTTGGACTTACCCTTGTACTGCAGAGTATGTATTATGCAGGCTATAAGGTTGCAAGCGAAGGCAGGATTGATACTCCTAAGGGAAGCATCATCTCTCCTGAAAATACTGAATGCATGATGTTTGTTGCCGGTGACCTTCTTGATCTTGAGATTAAGCCTCTTGACCTTGGAGCACCGAGGTATGAGGAGAGATATAAGAATGACTGTGCTGACAACGGATGTGGGAATGCTACGGTATGTGACAATGATACAGTTATTACAGGTGCTGATGCTCCAGCTGAGTAAGCATATACAATTTATTTGTTAAGGGCTTCGTCCTATCTCATATGATGGGGTGAAGCCTTTTTAATGCTTATAATAAAGCAGTGCTTCCGAAAACAGTTAGTATCATAGCTTTTTACATCACAGCTTTAGATATATTTTGTACAGAAATTTTTGTATATTTTTTTGTTGATATTTCCATTGTATTTTATTTGGAAAGTGATAAACTATACATAACGATGTTTTATCCGACTAACTAACACAAGGAGGTATCATATGCGTAAGAAATCACATATTTCATTGGCAAGACATATTGTGAACATATCAGATATTAGTAATTTTGATAAGCATAAGAAGGCATTTTATGTTGGAAGCATTCTTCCGGATTGCAAGCCTTCATTTCTGACACAGCGGCATGAGATTAATGGAACGATACACCTTGTGGAGGAGCAGATGCGAAAGCTTACAACAGGATACAGCCATATAGGAGAGCTTTCCACCATGTATTATACAAAGCTTGGTGAGGTGCTTCACTATATAGCAGATTATTTCACATATCCCCATAACAAGGAGTATCCCGGGACTATGAAGGATCATTGCGTGTATGAGGGTGAGCTTAAGCATAAGCTTCGCGCATATATTAAGAATCTTAATGAGCATGAATTGGCGAGATGGAAATCCCAGCTTAAGCTTTCTGATATGTCCAGATTCAATTCGGTTGCTGATATAATGGAATTTATTAAAGAACAGCACAGACATTATATACGGAGAGGAACCCATAATGTAGAACAGGATTGCAGGTACATTGTTGGTGTGTGCTCTACCGTGTCTGCTGCGATCTTACATGTGTGCATGCTTTCCATGGAGACAAAAAGAGGATATGTTAGAATACCGGCGGCAGTGCATAGATGATGTGAATTTAATTTGATATATATATTATTTCAAGTTCGTGCAAGAGAAATGTACGAACTTGTTTTCTTTTGTTGACAATGTTAATTTGAAATGTTATTGTAGGCGTATATTCATTGTAATCATTTGAATACATTAGCTTCTCCATGGGGAATACTGCATCATGCATATAGTGTCATCAAGTTAAGACTTCCCCTTAAGGGGAAAAGTGTCAGAGCAAAGATTAATGTTGATAGTTTGAGACAGGAGGCAATGAGGCGGTGAGTGAAAGGAATGATTTTAATCGTGAATATATAGAGGCTTTGGTACCGGACAAGATGAGGCTGGCGATGTATGTGAATCAGGCAAAGGGGCTGGAGAGAACCATGGCAGAGTTCGCCGAGGACTGTGGGATGGTTAGCGCATCTACATTTTCCAGAATTGTCAATTGCAAGATTACGAAGCCTTTAGCTGTCGAACTTATTCAGTCAATCGTGAGAAATGCTGTCAATCCGGATAAAATCGATTATGAAGATTTTATGAGGGCTAATGGTATGCTTCCAAAGGATGAGCAGGAGCATAGAATGAAGATGGATGAAGACAGCAGAAAGGAGAGCGAAGATCGTAAGAATGCGGAGAGGGCGATAAGAAATATAATAGCAGATGAGTTATATGATAGAGGATTGATGCTGCGATTTTATCCGAGACTTCCGCTTGATGAGGTTCCAAAAAGCTCTTATGGTCTGCATCAATATAGCAGCTTTGCCGTACATCTGCAGGGTTATGAGCCGCTATATTGGAATTTTATTGTTAATTTCTTTGGAGAGGACTCTAAGTTGGATTGGTCCAATGAGAACATTATCACCGGACATATCAGGTGGCTGATGGATGACTGTGTACATGTTTTTCTTAAAGATGTGTGGGAGCCGGATACACTTAAAGATATTAAGAATACATTTGTGTTTACTGAAGAGCATTTATTTAATGCATTTTCTGATATGGTTATGAAACAGAAGTTCAATACACATATGTCTGTTGTTTTGGTTGATATGGGAAAGAATAAGGTTGTGACAGAGAAGATCCTCCCACGCCATGACAAAAAAAAGATTAAAAGCGTATTTGATCTTGAGGTCAGGAATGAAAATGATGATTATTTTTAACGATTAGTAATAGAGATGTGATGGCGTATATGCCTGATGATGAGGCACAGAAGCAGCTTAAGGTTTACCTTGATTACTTCGGACTTGACACCGGATATATGTTAAACTTCTGCTTCAATCAGAAGAAGGAGACGGGAGTTAAGAGGTTTAATGTTGGGGAAAAGGTTGTTTCAGGGGATGGTGTGAGAAATGGAGGTTATATAGGTAAAACATAAAATAAAGTGATAAATGAATAGGAATAAAGTAAGCAACAAGGAATCTGAAAGCAAAAAGATTATCATTTAAGAAACTTGGTAAAATTATTTTGTTAAACATACACAAAGAAGAATAGAGAGGTTATAATTAATGAGTAAAACCCCAAATAAAGAAGTACAAGCTGAATATCAAGAGTTGGAAATATCAATCATTGAGAGTAATGAGGTTATTAAAGAATTTACTTATGCCCTAGATGATTTTTCGAAAGAAGTTGATCCTAAACATGATAAAGATCATAGATCTTATGTATATGCTTTATGTGAGAAGGTAGGAGAAAGTTTGATTCCTTTTTATATTGGCGAAGGAAAGGGATCAAGAGTTTGGTCACATGAATTAGAAACATCTGATCAGATACGAATTCTGGAAGAGGAACTCGCAAAAGAAGGTAGATTAGATGAATTGGAAAAAAGAAAGGAAGAACTCTCAGAGAAAATTCATAAGATTGAAGAAATAAATAAGCGACATGGTAAAATTGTGAAGTACATCATAAAATGGGGGATGACTAGTAAAGAGGCGTTTATGGCGGAATCTGCGCTAATTAATCTTTTACGTATTGGTGGATTAAAATTTGATTCAAGTTGTAGTGATAATAAGGATAAACTTACCAATAAAGTTCAAGGGCATCAAAGTGAAGGAGAAAAACAAACTGGATTAACAAAAGCATGGACTGTTGATGAATTCTGTGAAGAATTTGCGAAAAAACCATTGTATTACGAGGATTTGCAAAAGAGAAAAGTTAAAGCGCTGCTTATTAATATAAATAACGCCTATCCAGAATGTTTAAAGTATCCTGTTGGAGAGAAACGAAAAAACGCCATTAAAGATACTGCATGTGGGAATTGGAAAATTAAAATTGAAAGCTTTGAGAAGTTAGGAATTGAATATGTATTTGCTACGGTTCAAGCTCGTGTTGTAGGAATATACAAGATTAAGGAAGTTGATGGGAAAAAAATTCATTGTATGTATGAGAGCACTAAGGAGAATTCAGAATACCCTCACGGAGAGGGAATAATTCACTTTAGAAATGAAGATTATGAATTAGCAAAAAGTATAGTAACTGTCGCAGATAGTAAAGGGAAGCATCCTTCGCAGGTAGAATTAGATGATATGCCATCTGACTTTAGAAGTGAATACATTAAAAATGTAGAAAAAGAAAAAGATCCAAGGAATGAATTTAAAAATATATTAGGAAGAACTTATATGATTCTTGAAGATATATCTGAAGATGATCCAAACTATGAAGAGTATATTGAATATTTGTATAGAAGGATTATTCATTCGGATAGATATGTAAAAATTACTAGGCTTGAAAAAAAGAAGGAGCGAGATAAAGCTATAAAAGAAGGGAAGAAAAAAAGACCTAATCCAGATAGTGTAACGCACAATATTTATGGAAAGGGTAACCCTATAAGATATATTGATATTGATGGTAAAATTAAGAAATAAGTTGTTGAGACCTATGCTTTTTTATGGTATTGGTATGTTAATGTATAAATATATTTAGCTAAAATTCAATTTGATACTGTACTAGCCCTGCAGCACATACATTTCTTAATTTCTCTAATACCTTAACCATTGCCAGTGTATCAAGGCAGCAGTAATTCAGAAGATCGTTCCGCATAACGGCAATCTCATCAGGAGTATGATTCGGCATATCTGCAAATGCCGCAGATGCTTCGCCACCGTTGTGTACGCCGTGAAGGGAGTGATAATCAAGCTCCGGATCTCCTGGACAAAGTGCCGGGAGTACATACTTGATGGAATAGGATCCCTGCATTGCTTTTGTATAATAATACTGCTTCTGAAATGGTATCATAAGATCGTGTATATTATCTCTTATTGCCAGCAGATGTTCCGACAGATCGGGAAATGTCTGGGCAAGTCTTTGTAATACGCCACGCTCAAAGGACATATTGTAAGCAAGGACACATACGTCTGTAGGGAAGTCCTTGCACAGACTTTCGGCGATGGCTCTTCTTGGGTCAGTGCCTTCCTTTGCAAGAAATTCACGATGCTCTATCCTTCCGTCAGCTTGTTCGATATGAAGAGAATACTGAAATGGTATCTGTGGCATGGGTTGAACTCTTTACCTCTATAATATCGTAAGCATCTCCCACCCTGTGCAGGATGTCCACAGCACAGTAAAGCCCATCGGTATAGAATGCGGCTTCAGCAATGTTGGCTGTCCCCGAATTCATCAGTTCAGAAGTCTTCCCTGCCATGACAGACTTATTCTAGTTAAATTCAACAAGTTCATATTCTCCAAAATATTGTCTTGCCAGATCTCCTATCATATTGCCATTTGCCATAACGGATTCCGGGATATTTATTGAAATGCACGGATTAAATAGCAATTTATTTGTATTGATATTTACATATAAAAATTTTTAAAAATTTTTTTTAAAAATATGTTTACAAGCAGGTGTGATTTATGTTATTATGGCTTGCATACAAATGCAAGAAGATATTGATAACATGCAATATGAGTTTCGGGATGACAATTGCGAAAGTGCTGGAAGGGAGTGGATGTATATGAAGAATACAGATATTAACAAGGTAAAGAAATTAGCAAAATCACTCGGATTTATTGAGGAAAGACGCAAACGCCTGCCTAAGCTCTATAGAAGAGTAATAGAGCTTAGATTCGGCACCTTAAGCGGCGAAGAAGGAATTAGTATTGAAGAAACTGCTAATAAGCTTGATATAACTCCTGATCAGGTTAGAGAATTGCAGGCGGATGCGTTGAGGATGTTGAGGCAGCCTTCTAAAAATGACAGGAAGATGGTTCTTGTACCATTTAGCTGTCTTGGTGACCCTGATGAATTCAGGTATTTTACGGACGATGGAGCAAAGCCTGTATTTTCTAACACGCTCTTCTGCAAAAGAAGCTATGCTGTAGATGAAAAAAATCCGGATTATGTATTGGACATACGTATTCTTGTTAAGAACAGGAATGGAATAAGAACCCTTAACAGGATAGTGTCATCTGAATATATCGATAATGTTGATAATAATTGTAATCATATCACTAATACGGATGATAACAATATCTATGTCTGCGATTTGGATTATTTATATGCAGGTGTCTGCGATTTGGACTATATACTTTCTGACAGAGAAGGAGTATTGTTGGGTCGCTCGGTCTCATGGAGTTACATTCGGACACTGGCGCAGAGCGGTTTTAGTGATGATGAGATAAAAGAATCGGTGGAATTCCGATATGGTGATATGGATTTTGTAGAGCTTTGTCCATACAGCTTGATGCATCAGATTAATGAGAAGGTAAAAGACAAATGCGGCATCTCAGATCTCAAGACGATAAAGATTGAACCGGGTGAAGACGTTAGGTTGGCAGAGATAGCAGTCATGATAGCAAGATATCTTAAGTCCATCGGGAAAATAGTCATAGCAGACATCAACACTGCTGGAGTCGATGAATCATATCTTAATGAGTATGGATATCTGGGTGATGAGCTTGCCATGGATGTGATGGTACGAGAACCGTTACTCCTTGAAGAACAGATTGAGTATATTGAGCCGTATTCAGCAGATGATAAGAGATTTAAGCTTCCTGATGCAGATGAGAAGCTTAAGGCTGTGTGTTATGAAAGAGCACACGAAAAGTATGGAGAAAGGCTTCCTGTTCAGGTTAGTGAAAGAATGAGTGATGAACTTGATAAGATCATGTCTCATGGATATTCATCTTATTATCTGGCTGCTGCTGAGATTACAGGTGAATGCAGGAGACTTAGCGGCTATACTCTGGCAAGAGGTAGCGTAGGAGCGTCATATGTGGCTTATATCACAGGAATTACCGGAACTAATCCGCTGCCGCCACACTACTTTTGTCCGGCATGTGGGTATGTTGATTTTTCGCCTGAAAAGGTGTCCGGCAGAATAAGCTCTGGTTTTGATCTCATGGGTGCCGGTATGGGAAAACGCAGCTGTCCGAAATGCGGCAATGCATTAGACTGTGATGGTCATGATATTCACTTTGAGGTGTTCGCAGGGCTTAATGGAGAAAAGCATCCCCATTTCGAAGTTGATGTTACTCCTGAACTTAGAACTGATATACTTGAACATTTGGATAGATTTCTAGGTAATAATAAGGTGTTTCATGCAAGTGCAGCTTTTGGTATTGAACAATGGCAGCATCCGTTTAAAATAATCATGATTTCTCCTGACAAGGAAATATATGATTATACATCCATAAGACAATTAACCACTAATGATGGTTATACAGACGGCAGAGCAACTGCGCGGTTTTCTGACCATAGAAGCATGTTTGATGCTATGGGAATGTATATTATTGGTAATGACAGATTATCATTTATACATCAGTTGGAGAAAATGACCTCTGTGAAAGCGAATAGTATTTCGATAGAAGAGATTGATTACAGAACATTTTTTGAAAAGGAGCTTAATAAGGATATTCCGCCATTACATCTGGCAGGGAAATTTGCTGATACAGCTTCCCTTAATTCCTTTTCAGATATAGTCAGAATACTTGGATATTACCATCAATCTCCCGATGTATGGGAGGGCGATGCGGTTGAGCTGTTTAAAAAGAATTTCCATGATCCTGATAAGGTGATCCCTCATAGAGATGATGTGATGAATACTCTGATACGTCACGGCATAGGAAGAGAGGATGCTTATCGGATTATGATGCTTGTGAGAAAGGGCAGGGTTAAGAAGGAGCTTACGGAGAATGACTATGAAATGCTTAGAAGTAAAGGAATAAGTGAAGAATATATCGAGTCAATAAAGACAATAAAATATCTGTTCCCTAAGGTGCATGATACTGAGTATGCAATCTTTTACTCTAAGCTTATATGGTACAGATTGAATTATCCTGAGGAGTATCTTATGGTACAAAGTAATCTTGCATCAGTTAATAGATAATTGCGCAAATCTTCACGAAAGAAATCGAGTTTCACAATTACCTATTACATCAATACAGTTTGAAAGGAGAATGTGTTATGAGATATTATAATTTTGTTCTTGGAACTAATGCTTCCGAGATAGAAAAGAATACAAAGGTAAGACTTCGCGATTATGAATATAGTAGTACTATTGGAGCTGTGAACAATTATATGTACCAGAAGATGAGGAATGGGCTTCTTTTCTTTGTTTACAGAGATGAGCCGGGTAATGTGATGCAGGCTGTGTTTTCTTATGATGAAAGGTCGGATACATTTGATGAGGCATATAGTTATATTCTGGATGAACTTTCAGATGTGTTCGGCATCAAAAAAATCAAGGATGAGCCTGCTGAGATATCAATACAGGATTTTTATTTGCATTTTCAAGAGGCTCGTAGAAGATTATACACAAGTAGTCCGCGCATCATTATAAATAACGCAGGCTACAGATTTTATCATGAATATTTGGATATAAGAAACACCAATATTTCTTTTGATCTAAGCGAAAAAATAATTAATGAGAACAGAAAAGTAAAAAATGCAATATATGATAAAAGCTTAGTATGTGAGCTTGATAATATTAAGCAGCATAAGAACCTTACGAATCATGAGGGCAATATAGTTCATTATGTTATATCTGCGAAAAGTATTGAGGCTGCAGGTGATATGGTGGAGGCTCTTGCTTCAGGTCTTGCAGCTGCCAATCGCATAAGCGGCAGACGGGTTGAGATATTTAGTAATATAGGACCGAGGTTTTACCAATCTCGTGATCATGTAGAAGATCTTATCGAGAATAATTACGGTGGAGTGATCGTTCTTGACCTTTCTGAAAAATTCGGGCATGACATTACAGAATATGACGGAACCTGTAAATATATTGTGAATACAGTGAAAAAATATAAAAATGACTGTCTTTTTGTATTTGTATATAATATAGATGCTCCGGGGTTTTCGTACGGTGTTTTGCCGGATATATCTGATAATATATTTCTGTATGCACTTCGGGAGGGAAAAGGTGACAGAAGAGCTGCGGTAAATTACATGAAGCAGCTTATTAAGGAATCGGATTATTCTGATTATGCCGGTCAGGCAAATGAGTTCATGAAGCAGTTCCCTGAAGAAACATTTACTCAGACAGATGTGCTTAAGGCTTATGAAGGCTTTGACTCATGGTGCCTCAACAAGAATGTCATGCAGGCATATAACTATGACAATAAGGATATATTTATGTTAGATCGGGATGATAATGCCTCTTCATATGACAGGTTAAAGGAAATGATAGGTCTTAAAGAGGTAAAGCAGCAGATAGACGAGATCATTACAGCTGATATTGTGGAAAAGGAAAGAAGGAAACGCAGGGGCAGCAGCTATAATTCATCTGCCATGCACATGGTATTTGCCGGAAATCCGGGAACAGCAAAGACAACGGTTGCAAAGCTGTTTGCCGGGATTGCCAAGGACAAAGGAATTCTGAAAAGCGGTGCTTTTGTAGAGCGCGGCGGAATGGATCTGGATGGATTTGCCTGCTTATATAAAATAAGAACCGCCTTCAAGGCTGCCAAGGGTGGTGTCTTATTCATTGATGAAGCTTATTCCCTGAAAAGTGATGCTGCTGTGACGGTGCTTATACAGGAGATGGAGAATCACAGGGAAGATGTGATTGTGATCCTTGCAGGGTATAACGAGAGAATGAAGAATTTTATGGAGCTAAATGAAGGCTTAAAGAGCAGGGTACCATATTGGATAGACTTTCCTGATTACAATGCGGATGAGCTTACGGAAATTTTCAAGTTAATGCTTAAAGACAGAGGCTTTACTGCCACGGAGGATGCCATAAAGGAATGTCATTACATATTTGACAGAGCACGTCTGTTAGATAATTTCGGCAACGGAAGGTATGTCCGCAATTTGCTTGAAAAGGCTGTGCAAAAGCAGGCGTCAAGGCTTGCCAGATCCAAAGCAGATGTGTCATCAGTCAGGAACAGGGAGCTTTTTCAAATTACTAAGAAGGATATTGCGGAGACAACGGAAGAGAAAAAGGAGAAAAAAACAGAGGCTTCAGCCAGGGAAGAACTTAATGACATGATAGGACTTACCAAGACGAAGGCCATAGTTAATAAAGCAATAGCCGGATGTAAACTTAGAAAAATATGCGAAAATAAAGGCATACAAAAGGAAAACGGATCTATGCATATGGTATTCACAGGTAATCCCGGAACTGCCAAGACAACTGTTGCAAGACTTTTTGCAGAGATTATGAAGGATGAAAAGGTGCTTACTACCGGAGCCTTTGTGGAATGTGGAAGAGCAGATCTTGTGGGACAGTTTATTGGCCATACAGCACCCATTGTGAAGAAAAAATTCCGTGAAGCCCAAGGTGGTGTTCTCTTCATTGATGAGGCTTATTCCCTCTGTGATGACAGGGAAAACAGCTTTGGTGATGAGGCAATCAATACGATTGTTCAGGAAATGGAAAATAACAGGGATAAGGTTATTGTTATTTTTGCAGGTTATCCGGATGAAATGAAGCATTTTCTGGAAAGGAACCCGGGGCTTTCCTCAAGGATAGCCTATCATGTGGAATTTGATGATTATTCTACAGATGAACTTTTAGATATAACAAGACTTATGATCTCAAAGAAACAGATGTCTATCACCGATACTGCCATGGCTAAGCTTAGAAATATATATGAAAGCATGAATGGCAGTGAGGATTTTGGAAATGGACGTTTTGTCCGTAAGATAATAGAGGAGGCAGAGCTTAATCTTGCCGACAGATTACTTAAGTCGGGCAAATTTGATACAGATACTGAAGGCGGTGGGCTTAAGCCTGGCAAATGTGATCATATGAGAAAAATGCTCACTACAATTGAAGAGGCAGATATACCGGAGCCGGATATTAAGAAAGAAAATAGAAAAATACCGATAGGTTTTGCAATCTAATAATTATCCGGTTGAATTAATAAATATATCTTTATATAATATAAGCCGACAGATTATTCTGCCGGCTTATATTTATGGAGTTTTAACGATCCATCAGATAGAATATATCAAATAGAGCGATCTATGAGGAGGGAAATGAATAATGCAGAAAAAACAGGTCTATAATCCATATTTACCGTTACATGAATACATACCGGACGGTGAGCCCCATGTTTTCGGAGACAGAGTGTACATATTCGGCTCCCATGACAGAGAGGGAGGCTATACGTTCTGCATGGAGGATTATGTAACGTATTCAGCGCCGGTGGATGACCTTTCGGACTGGCGTTATGAGGGGGTGATATATAGGGCGGAGCAGGATCCAAGATACCCGAATCCGCAGTACATGTACGCGCCGGATGTGATAAGGGGTAATGACGGACGTTATTATCTCTATTACTGTATGGGCGGTGATTATGGATATGGCGGTTATTCAGGACCCATAAGTGTTGCAGTGTGCGACACTCCTGCTGGAAAGTATGAGTTCTTAGGCGTTGTAAAGAACCCTGACGGAAGTCCCATGATGAAGTATGTATGCTTTGATCCTGCTGTTATAAATGATAACGGAACCATACGTGTATATTATGGCACCCAGTATGGGGACGAAGAGAGATCGGGGCTTGCTGATGAGATAGAAAGATATTACAAAGTGAATGGGAGTGACAGACTTAATGGGGATGTCAGCGGTCCAAATGATAACAATGTGGATAGTAAAGATATAAACAATGACTCACTGACAAGAGGCAAGGGGTTAGACAGGCAGGCATTTTCAGAGGAGATGGAAAAGGTAATAGAGACGGAGATCAACATGTTCGGAAGGACCCGTGAAGAGATACTTTCATATCCTGACAGTATCAACGGCGCTGTTATGGTAGTGCTGGAGGATGATATGCTTACCGTTAAGGAGGAGGCAAAGCATATCATTCCATACAAGGTAAAGGGGACAAGCTTTGAGGAGCATCCCTTCTTTGAAGGGCCATCCATGAGAAAGGTTGGAGAGCGGTATTATTTCATTTATTCATCTTGGCAGAATCATGAGCTTTGTTATGCTGTGTCGGATTACCCTGACAGGGATTTTACCTTTGGAGGAACGGTGGTGTCTAACGGTGATGTGGGTTTAAATGGGCGCAGGGCCGGAGATAAGCTTAATATGACCGGCACCACCCATGGAAGCATATGTGAGATAGCCGGGCAGTGGTATGTGTTCTTTCACAGGCTTACCCACAAGTCTGATTACAGCAGACAGGCATGTGCGGAGAAGATAAGGATAGAAGCAGATGGGAGCATTAAGCAGGCAGAGCTTACGAGCTGCGGACTTAATGATGGTCCCTTGAAGGCAGCGGGAAGATATCCGGCAGTAATCTGCTGCAATCTTACTAACGGAAACATGCCCCACGGCTCTAACAGTGTATATACCATGCCCTTTCCCAATGTAACTAACTTAGGAGAGGATAGATTCATTGGTGAGATTGAGGATGGAACTCTTATAGGCTATAAGTATTTTGAGTTCCAAGGTGTTAAAGAGATAGGAGTTAAGACACGGTTTGAGAATGATGATAACAGGGTGGTGTTTGACGGACCTGTGAGACTGGATGACAGGTGCGCAGAGGATGAGGCAAGGCTCCATGAGAAGGAGACCAGGAGCCAGGATGATATGAGTCATGATGGCGTTGCAGCTTGTGTCGTTGATAGTGCTGCAGGGAATAAGGATGTAAAGTTTGATAGTAATGCAGTAAGGGGTGATTATATAGAGATACGTCTTGTGCCGGATGGAGAAAGTGTGGGATGTATCCTGATTGACGATAGAATGTCAGTTAACAAAGAGGGTGCGGATTCATTTACATGGCATGAGCTTGTCGGTGATGTGAGCATACCTGATGGAATCCATCCAGTCTATCTCATATATCATGGAAGCAGGAAAATACAGATAAAAGATATATTATTCAGGTAATTGCGAATACCGATATTTTGCCTGTTCCCTGTTGACAGGTATTCTAAGGAGATATACCTTAATATCGCAGTGTTGGTGCTGTTTGTATGCACTATTTTGTGGATGATCGACAGGTTCTCTTTTCATATGGATGGAATAGTGTTATAATAACGTTAATAGTAAAGCTTGGTAATAGTCCGATGGATATGACAATTAACAGGGGTGTGATTTGATTCGTTAGTGCGGGAGGGATTGTTATGGGAGCATACTCTGGCAGCAAACGTAAGAATGGGAAGACCGGATCCGGAGGCGGTAATCCGTCATCGGAGGAGTCTTCAGAAAAGAGAATACAGATCAATATTTCAGAGGATAAGCTGTCGGCATATCTTGTTCTGAAGAAACCCTTTGAGGAGGAGCGAATGACTAATTCTCCGGCTTGGAAAGCTTCTGAGGGAAACACTTCTTATGAAGCTTCGGGCAATGATAAGAAGGGATATGACGTAGACGAAGTCTTTGCTGCCATTAATGCGGTCGGAATCAAGGAAAATATTAAGGAAGAGCTTGTTAAGGAGATGGTAAGTAAGGGCATATATGATTCCAGCAGACTTATTGCAGAGGGAGTTCCCTGTAAGGATGGTATTGACGGATATTTTGAGTATTTCTTCCATCAGAAGGACGGTGACAGCGGAAGGCCAAGGATACTTGATGACGGCTCCGTTGATTATACAAGTGTGAATACGGTGGGGACGGTTTCTGTCGGCGATCTGCTGGCAGTATATCATCCCTCCAAGCCCGGTCATTTTGGTTATTCTGTTACAGGCGAGCTGCTTAAGCCTAAGCAGCCTAAGGGTCTGCCGGTGCCACAGCTTATAGGCTGTCATTACGAGGAGGAGAGCTATTCCTATTATGCTGATATAGATGGCAAGGTGGAGGCAACACCCTCCAAATTACAGGTGATCGGAACTCTCGAGATCAACAGAAATATTAACGTGGCATACGGCAGCATTTACTTCATTGGGGATGTTGTGGTGTACGGTGATGTAGACTCAGGGGTTGATATCACTGCTACAGGAAGTGTTACCATTGGGGGAACGCTTCAGGGCTCCAGTGTAAGAGCCGGAGAGAATATATCGGTGCGGGGCGGAATCCTTGGTGACGAACGGACCATCATAACCTGTGGTGGAAATCTGGAAAGCCGGTTTTTGCAGTATGTCAATGTGGTCGCCGGTGGCGAGGTCAAGGCAAAATCCATACTTGACTGTACGATACGCGCAGGCGGTATGGTCAGGGTTGAGGATACCAATGGTGTTATATCCGGAGGCTTTATATATAGCTCTAAGGGTGTTGACGGCCAGGCTATAGGCAACAAGCGGGGAGTTAAAACAATCCTGGCAGTGGGGAAGAGTGCGGAGGTGCTTGAAAGACGTGTTGAATATCCGGGACTTATTGAACAGCTTGAGACAAAGCTTGTGGGTATTAACAGCAGAGAGATACAGTTAGGCCGTGAGGCAAGGAATAATCCTTCAATGTCAAATCTTTTGCATATTGTGAGGCAGAATAAGGCAAGGATACTTACTGAGAAAAAGCAGTTAGAGGCTGTCTATGCCACAATAGATGTGCTATATGGCAAGAATCCTATGCGAGGGGTGATATCCGGAAGGAAGTTCTATCCAGGTACCATTGTAAGGATTGACATGAGGGAAAAGAAGATAGGTGATGAGATGATAAGGGTAAGCTTTCGTGGCAGTGATGATGGAATAGCATTTAGCTTTGATAAGGATGAGGAGGAATGAGCCGGTTGTATAGGTTATTCTTTGGAGCATGAAAGCATATACAGATAAATGGTATTGACAGTGGAGGATGAACAATGTTGAATCAGTTTTCCCGTACAGAGCTTCTTTTGGGGCATGAAGGGATGGATAGATTGAAAAATGCAAGAGTGGCAGTTTTTGGTGTTGGAGGCGTGGGCGGTTATGTGGTTGAGGGGCTTGCCCGTTCCGGCGTGGGCGCCCTTGACTTGATTGATGATGATAAGGTGTGCCTTACAAACATCAACAGGCAGATCATTGCCACGAGAAAGACAATAGGCCGGTATAAGGTGGATGTGGCAAAGGAAAGAATAAATGAGATCAATCCTGAGTGCCTTGTTAAGACATATCAGACCTTTTATCTGCCGGAAACAGCAGATCAGTTTGATTTTACAGAATATGATTATGTGGTGGATGCTATTGATACGGTGACAGGAAAGCTTCAACTGGTGATGGAAGCGAATAAGGCAGGTACACCAATCATTTCATCCATGGGTGCAGGGAATAAATTAGACCCTGCGGCATTTAAGGTGGCAGATATATATGAGACCTCTATCTGTCCCTTGGCAAAGGTAATGCGAAGGGAGTGTAAGAAACGCGGGATTGAGTCCTTGAAGGTGGTGTACTCAGAGGAAAAGCCAACACGTCCCATTGAGGATATGTCCATAAGCTGCCGGACTAATTGTGTCTGTCCACCGGGGGCACAGAGGACATGTACGCAAAGGCGCGATATTCCCGGTTCCACTGCCTTTGTTCCGTCTGTTGTGGGACTTATAATTGCAGGGGAGATAGTGAAGGATATAACAAGTATTCATTAATGCTATAAAGTGCATTTATGAGAAATATGTGTATGAATTAACTGAAATTATGATATGGATTGTGGGTGCCAATAATTAGCACTTGCAATCCATTTTTATTAATATTATAATTGTAATAACGAACTAATGTTCGTTGGCGTGGAGCTTGAAGAAGTATCTGTTGTAATGTTTACACATATATGGAGCTTAAGTTTAAGGAGGACATAGGCTGATGGCATCTGACGAGAAACAAAGAACATACATTGCAATTGACCTTAAGTCCTTCTATGCTTCTGTGGAGTGCGTGGAGAAGGGATATGATCCGCTTACAACTAATCTGGTGGTTGCGGATAGAGAACGTACGGAGAAGACTATATGCCTTGCGGTATCACCGTCCCTTAAGGCATATGGGATTCCGGGAAGGGCGAGGCTGTTTGAGGTTGTGCAGAAGGTAAGAGAAGTCAATGCATCAAGAAAAACCTTAGCGCCTGACAGCAGGCTTTCCGGAAGTTCATGTGATGCAAAGGAGCTCGCTGATAATCCGGTGCTGGAGCTTGATTTTATTACGGCAATACCGAGAATGGCTCTTTACATGGATTATAGTACCAGAATCTATAACATATATCTTAAGTACGTTGCAGCTGAGGATATACATGTATATTCTATAGATGAAGTTTTCATGGATGTGACGGATTATCTTACTATATACCATATGGCACCACGTGAGCTTGCAAGGACTATTGTAAAAAAGGTTCTGGAAGAGACGGGAATTACGGCCACTGCTGGAATTGGGACTAACCTGTATCTTGCAAAGGTTGCCATGGACATTGTAGCCAAGCATATTAAGCCGGACAGCGATGGCGTCCGGATTGCAAAGCTTGATGAGATGAGCTATAGAAGGCTTCTCTGGACACACGAGCCCTTAACGGATTTCTGGAGAGTCGGCCACGGCTATGCCAATAAGCTGTGGAAGCATGGAATTTATACTATGGGGGATATTGCCAGGTGTTCTGTTGGGAAGTCTGCAGATTTCTATAATGAGGAGCTGTTATTCAAGCTTTTTGGAGTAAATGCTGAGCTTTTGATCGATCATGCCTGGGGATATGAGCCGTGTACCATCAAGCATATTAAGGATTACAAGCCGGAGAATAACAGCACCGGTCAAGGCCAGGTGCTAAAGGAGCCCTATGATGCCGGGAAGGCAAAGCTTATTGTTCGGGAGATGACGGAGCTTCTTTCTCTTGATCTTGTGGATAAGGGACTTGTTACGGATCAATTGGTGCTTACTGTTGGCTACGATATTGAGAATTTAGCAGATCCAAAGAAGCGCTCGGCATACAAAGGGGAGGTTACTGCAGATCATTACGGACGTCTTGTGCCAAAGCACGCCCACGGCAGCACAAAGCTTTCAATTATGACTTCATCAACAATCAAGCTTGTGGATGCAGCTATGGAGCTTTATGATAGTATTATCGATCCTGCATTATTGATCCGAAGAGTGTATATTACTGCAAATCATGTTATATCTGAGAAGGAAGCGGCTTCTAAGCAGGAATATGTACAGCTGTCTCTTTTTGATATGGTTTCTAATGAAGAAAATGACAGTGGAAATGAAGGAAATGAGACCAAGGACCTATATGGGCATAAGGATCGTGTCAGGGATGAGAAGAGAATGCAGGAGGCTGTGCTTTCAATACAGAAGAAGTATGGCAAGAATGCCATTTTAAAGGGAATGAATCTTAAGGATGGAGCAACGACTATGGAACGCAATCATCAGATAGGCGGGCATAGAGCGTAAGCAATACGGGAGAATATAAATTATGGAAAATAAAGGCATAGAAGCATACAATGATATAATTGAACTTCCTCATCATGTGTCAGATAAGCATCCTCAGATGAGCCTTGATAAAAGAGCGGCGCAATTTGCACCCTTTGCTGCACTTACGGGCTTTGAAGCAGCGATTTCGGAGACAGAGCGCATATGGGAGCAGATGGTTGAAAATGAGATTTTGCACGAAAATCCTGATGGTGATTTTTGATAAATATCTTTGGTGAATTTTCTGCAAATAATATTCTTATATTGATTGACATATACTGTTCCAAATGGTAAAATCTTCTTATAAATATGGGCAAAGCAGGAGAAATCTTGTGACGCAAAGCTATAGGGCCTTTGGAATGGCAGCCAGTTGCTTTCGGATCATAACAGAGCTTGAACCAGCTAATATTGATTCGGAATAATTTGACAGATGATTAGGATATTTTTATATATCTGATAGATTGATAGCTGATGGCAGGCATTGCTCATATTATATTATGAGCAATGCTTTTTATATAATTAAGAAACTTCGTTTCTTATTATATAAAATACTCCGTGGGATGCGTAAGCAATATTTATAATACATCTTGTGAAGGTTAATGACGATCATTCGGGAAAGGATGTTGTATATGAAGAAGAGAATATCTTTTAGAGCAGGTAAGAGAATAACAGCATATATGATGATGGCAGTTATGGCAGTATCTGTAATATCAGTACCGTCTACAGCTAAGACTGACGGGATTTCAGATGCCGGGGTTTCGGTAGAAGAGATTTCAACAGACGAGATTCAAGAGACAGGTATTTTGGATATTCAGTCAGAAGAGCTTAGCTCCTTTGCAATAGCTAAGGGAGAGTTTTTGAATAAGCTTTCAGGTAGCTCAGATAGATCTGCAACGACTGTTAATAATAGAAACTGGCAGCAGTACCGTACAACATATGTGTTTGACCAGATGGATGCTAAGGAGAAGGCATTATATAATGAGCTGGAAAGTGTGTGCATGGACTATATTAAGAACAGTAACAAGGATGCACTTTATCTGAGCTCAGGATATTATCTCCCGGCAGTTTCTATTAAGGACTTTACTGACAGCTCCTATGCAGATGTCTTGCAGTTGTTTGTATATGCTAATCCACAATATTACTTTACGACCTCAGCATATGGAACTGATGAATCAGAGAGTAAGCTTTATATGTACTGTTATCCTTCATTTGCTGATGGAGATGACCGTGCAGAGGTTACCAATTCCTTATTTTCAAAAGTAGATGAATGGCTGGGGGATATTACTGAGGGAAGTAATAATTCAAGAGATATAGAGAAGGCTTGTCATGATTATCTCTGTGATAATGTCAGCTATGATACAGAAGCAGAAAAAATCATGAATACAAAAAAGAAAAAGGATTATAGTGAAGAGGTATATCAGACACAATCCGTTTACAGTACATTGACAAAGGGAAGTACAGTGTGTGCAGGATATTCCCTTACCTTTGAATTACTGCTTAATGCAGCAGGAGTTCCGGCGGTTACAACCTATAGTGATGGCCATGCATGGAATAAGGTTTATATTGATGACTGCAATAGATGGTATGCAGTGGATGTTACATGGGATGATGATGATGCTTCATCTATTATAGGAGATTATTTCTATAACAAATCAGATGAAAACATTAAGGAATATGATGGTGATTCCGGTGCTCATAAGATCAAGCTTCCGGAATATTATCCGGCTGCAGAGAAGGACTTCGAAGCTTCTGATGTGATCGTCAAGGCTGATGATGAGAATCAAGCACAGAATCAGGATGATACGGATTCAGATGTTGAGATTGATGATGCTTCTACACCTGCTGATCAGACAGCAAATAATGATGAAAATGATGAAAGCAGTGCTGATATTACCGGTACAGATGCACAATCTCAAAATGAATATGCAGAAGATGATAAAGATATAGTGGGCGATGACGATAACAGCGGTAGTATTACCTTATACTTAGATACTAATGGTGGGGAAGCGCTTGATCCATTGGTTGTTAAGAATGGTGATTCCATAGTGTTGCCAAGACCGGTCAGAAGCGGATATGTTTTTGAAGGCTGGTATTATATGGGTGAGCCTATTGGGAAGAACACAGTTATTAATAAGGATTCCACATTAGTTGCCCAGTGGAGTGCTGTACCGGTACAGGATAGTAGTGTTCAGGCTTATGTATCAGATGATACTGATGACAATGATGATTCTATTATCGAGGATACAGAGGATGAAGAGGAGATAACAGTAGATACTCCTGGTCTTTCAAAGGTTAAGGCTTCAGGCTCTAAGAAGTGCAAGGTTACCTGGAAGAAGGTTTCAGATGTAACAGGCTATGAGATACAGTTAAGTAAGGCTAAGAATTTTAAGAAGGTTGCCAGGAAAGCTAAGGTTTCTAAGAAGTCTTCAAGTGTAACTGTTAATAAGCTTAAGAAGAAGACTACATATTATGTCAGAGTCAGGGCATATAAGAATGTAGATGGAAAGACGATTACTTCTGACTGGTCCGGTGTAAAAAAGGTTACAATCAAATAATATAAGACATCAGCGGAATGCCGTAGATGTTCTGTCAGTTTGTTAAGCACTGGACACATAGTTATATGGAACTGCCACATTACGATTAAGGGTAAGTAATGTGGCAGTTTTCATATGAGTAGGACTGCATAAGGCAGCTTTGGGGATCTGTCAAACACAGATCATCCATTAATAAGTAATTATTCAACAAGTAAAGGTGGAAGAGAATGATCTCAATAAAAGAAAAAATAAATAGTATGATTATTTTTCTGCTGATATCGGTAAGTATTATTGGCTTGATCATAAGCTTTCTTGCCGGATGTGATAATATTACAATTGCAGCAGAATATGATGCGGACATTACTAATCCCGAATTAACTATTGCACTTGATCCCGGACACGGCGGAGAGGAAAAGGGAGCAGATTATTATGGAGAAAGGGAAAAGGATATCAACTGGAGGATTGCAAAGCTGGTGGAGGAGGGATTGTCCAGGTATGATAATGTAAATGTTGTGTTAACAAGAGATGGTGATGAGGAGGTAGGGCTTAAGGAAAGGGCAGACAGAGCAGCAAGGGCTGGGGCAGATATATTTATCAGCCTGCACTGCAATGCCAGCGTTTCTCATACAAGCCATGGGGCATCTGTATATATCAGCACAGGAGAAGCTAAGCGCCGTGAGCTTAGAGATTTTGCAGACTATTTCCTTGGGGAATTTGAAGCCATAGGGCTTGATAATGCAGGTACATTTGCAAGGGTAACACAGATGGGTGGAAGAAGAGCTGATGGGAGCTTCGATGATTATTACGGGGTGCTTAGGCATTCCTATAATAACGGTATACCTGCTCTGCTTATAGAGCACTGTTATATGGATAATGAGCTGGACTGGAATTATATACGAAATGATTCAGGAATCAAAAGGCTGGCAGAAGCAGATGTTAATGCAATTGCAGCCTATTATGGACTTGTAGCAGCGGATGGAACAATATATGATGGAAAGCATGCAAAGCAATATGGGGCGACAACTAAGGCGATTCAATATAATTATTATGCGCCACCGAAGCTTACTGGCATAGAGCTTATAGAGTATTCGGGAACAACCCCGGGAATGGCAAGCTTTAAGGTTGATGTTGAGGATGGAATTGGTATTAATTCCATTTATCTTGTGTATAAGAATGGAGCAGGTAATTCCGTTACAGTTTCCTTGATTCTTGGGGATGTACTTAAGACAGGAAGCCATGAGCTTTCGGCCTATATTCCTGAGAAGCTTGACATATCGAGATATACCCTTTCGTATGTGGGAGTATATGACAGGGCTGGTTTTGACGCAGGCTATAATGTATCGGGAGGACAGCTTGTGGGCTTTGGAAAATGTGACTGGCTAAATACTTTTCCTTACAGTGGCGAGGCAGATTTTTCTGTAAGGGATTATGGCGTGTTATCCGTACAAAGGATGAACCTGATGGATGAGAAGCTTAGACTGGGGATCAGAAGCAGATATAGGGTATGTAGGTCTGATTTCACAAGTGATTAAGTATTGAAAAAAGCTATTGATATATAAAGGGGAGGCAGCCTTGCCTCCCCTTAACTATGTTATTCTTCCTCGTGAATGTACTTTGCGTAATCATCAAACAGGTAATTGAATATTCCCGCAAGACCAACGAACTCACATCCATACCTGTAGGTACCGTCATCCATCTTAAATACATTAAGAATCTTAACTACGGTCAATATTTTCTGGTCTGACTGCTCCAATACGATAGTTGCATTGAAATAATATCCTTCAGGAAGATATGTGGTTGTTGTAAATCCGATACCTGCCTTGCTTATATCAAATACATGGATCTCAGCATTAAGATCGGTTATCACATCATTGTCCTGCTTAAATACCTCTGATACTTCAAGATTCAACTGAATCGGAAGTCTCTTATAACGTCTCTTTTCTTCCATAATTCATTCCCTCCAATACTTATAATTGCTTATTAACGCTGTTATTATGCTTGTACTGATCAAAACACAAAAAATTACTAGCTGCAATTTCGTATATTGTAACATAGATGGCAGAAAATAACAAATAAAAATGTATTTTCATTGACATTTCTTTGATAAACAGTTACTATTCAATATGCGGTGAGTTTGTGTCGCTTTATTTTAGGGCATAACAAAATGCTGCGGAAGCTGTAAGAACAGTAAGAATACTATAATGATACGGAACTATAGCAGGAGGAATTATGAAGGATAAATACGTAAGCCCATTATCAGAGCGTTATGCAAGCAAGGAGATGCAGTACATTTTCTCTCCGGATATGAAGTTTAAGACATGGAGAAGGCTTTGGATCGCTTTGGCTGAGACTGAGAAGGAATTAGGACTTTCAGAAAACGGAAAGCCCAGAATTACCGATGAGCAGATAGAAGAGCTCAAGGCCTTTGCTGAGGATATTAATTATGATGTGGCAAAGAAGCGTGAGAAATTGGTAAGGCATGATGTTATGAGCCATGTGTATGCTTATGGTAAGCAGTGCCCGTCTGCAGCGGGGATCATTCATCTTGGAGCTACTAGCTGTTATGTGGGTGATAATACAGATATAATTATAATGACAGAGGCAATGAAGCTTGTTAGAAAGAAGCTTATAAACGTTATCAATATACTCTCAAAATTTGCAATGCAGTATAAGGATCTTCCTACACTTGCATTTACACATTTTCAGCCGGCTCAGCCAACAACAGTGGGTAAGCGTGCAACGTTGTGGATTGAAGAGCTGATGCTCGATCTCTCCGATCTGGATTATATGATAAGCCAGCAGAAGCTTCTGGGCTGTAAAGGAACAACAGGAACCCAGGCAAGCTTTTTGGAGCTTTTCAATGGGGATCACGAGACAGTAAGAAAGATTGACGGCATGATCGCTGAGAAGATGGGATTTTCTGAATGTTATCCTGTATCCGGACAGACCTATTCCAGAAAGGTGGATACCAGAGTTCTCAATGTGCTTTCAGGGATTGCCCAGAGCGCCCATAAGTTCTCCAATGATATAAGACTTCTCCAGCACCTTAAGGAGATAGAGGAGCCCTTTGAAAAGAACCAGATAGGTTCATCGGCTATGGCTTATAAGAGAAACCCTATGCGTTCAGAGAGGATTGCTTCCCTTGCAAACTATGTAATGGTAGACGCGCTTAATCCTGCGATCACAGCTTCAACACAGTGGTTTGAGAGAACACTGGATGATTCTGCCAATAAGAGACTTTCAGTTCCTGAAGCATTTCTTGCAGTGGATGGTATTCTGGATCTTTATCTCAACGTAGTGGATGGACTTGAGGTATATGATAAGGTCATTTATCAGAGATTTATGAAAGAGATTCCATTTATGGCAACAGAGAATATTATGATGGATGCTGCTAAGAATGGTGGAGACAGGCAGGTGCTCCATGAGAAGATCCGTAAGCATTCTATGGCAGCAGGTGAGGTTGTTAAGAAGCATGGTAGGGAGAATGACCTGGTGGATAGAATTGCCAATGATCCTGCATTTGGAATGACTAAGGAAGAGATAGAGGAGATATTGGATCCTAAGAATTTTGTGGGCCGCGCACCACAGCAGACAGAGGAGTTTATCACTGAGATGGTTAAGCCTATGCTTACTGCTAACAGCAATCTTTTGGGTCTTACAGCAGAGATTAACGTATAATAATGTTAAAATTCTATGAATTTTACAAAAATGATAGAAAAAACTAGTAAAAATGTGGTATACTCATGTTTGTGCATAAAACGAAGAATATTAAGAAGATGAACCCGGGTGATTTTATACAGGTAAAGCAGTGGGTAAGCACTGTTTTGTAAGTAGGATCATATGACCGGGATAGAAAGGGTGATTGCATGGATAACAACCACATTGAAAAAATTAATTCTTATTCAAAAATATCAGAGGAGATTCAGGATTTATCCACACTATGTCTGGAGAATCTGAAGATCGATCCTGAGCTTTATACAAAGTATGAGGTCAAGCGTGGACTTCGTGATCTTGACGGACGAGGAGTTCTTACAGGACTTACGGATGTATCGAAGATCCAGTCTTACATTGTTGAAGATAATGATATGATTCCCTGCGAAGGTAAGCTTTATTATCAGGGTGTTGATGTAGAGGATATTGTAGCTGGCTTCATTGAAGAGAAGCGCTTCGGATATGAGGAGACGGTTTACCTGCTGTTGTTCGGAAAGCTGCCCAACAAGGACGACCTTGAGGTGGTCAAGAATATTCTTGGAAACTACAGAACATCACTTCCCACACATTTTGTCAGAGATATCATTTTGAAGGCACCTAGTAAGGACATGATGAACACGCTGCAGAGAAGTATTCTCACATTATATGCTTATGATGAGAAGGCAGATGATACATCGATCCCTAATGTGTTAAGGCAGTGCCTGCAGCTTATCTCCGTTGTGCCGCTGCTTTCTGTTTACGGATATCAGGCATACAGCCATTACCATGACGGTAACAGTTTGTTTATACATACGCCTCAGAGTGATCTGTCAACAGCAGAGAATATATTGTACCTGCTAAGACCTGACAGCAAATACACAGAGCTAGAGGCCCGTATATTGGATCTTGCTCTTGTATTACATGCGGAGCATGGTGGTGGTAATAATTCAACATTTACTACCCATGTTGTTACATCATCAGGAACAGATACATATTCCTCAATGGCGGCATCCTTAGGCTCATTAAAGGGGCCCAAGCATGGTGGTGCCAACATCAAGGTTACTAAGATGTTCACCGAGATGAAGGATGCGGTCAAGGACTGGAATGATGATGATGAGATCAAGGTTTACCTTAAGAAGCTGCTTCATAAGGAGGCCTTTGATAAGGCAGGCCTTATATATGGTATGGGACATGCGGTTTATTCGATCTCAGATCCAAGAGCTAAGGTGTTCAAGGGCTTTGTTGAGAAGCTTTCAATAGAGAAAGGGCTTGAGAAGGAGTACCAGCTGTACTCTAATGTTGAGCGTCTTGCACCCCTTGTTATTGCTGAGGAGAGAAAGATATATAAGGGTGTTAGTGCCAATGTGGACTTCTATTCAGGCTTTGTATATCAGATGCTGGGACTTCCTATGGAGCTGTTTACACCGCTCTTTGCAGTGGCGAGAATGGCAGGCTGGAGTGCCCACAGAATAGAGGAGCTTATCAATCAGGGTAAGATTATCCGTCCGGCATATAAGGCTGTTAAGAAAAACCAGGCGTATGTTCCTATGGATCAGAGGTAGATATGATATTTATGATGGCTTGATCTTACAAATGAATATGTGAAGCCCATGGACGACAGAACATACAAGGAATAGTAGATAACGGTGGAGAGCGATCTCCACCGTTTTTTACAGGACTACATATGGAATATGCGATGTATTAATACATAAGCTTTTATTCAGTTATATGTGCCTGCATAAGAAATCCTACTGGATTTTCAGCCTTACTGTAAAAGTAGTAATTCCATCTGCGCAGTCCACACTTATCTTTCCCTTGTGATTCGTAACGATAGTCTTGGCAATAGAAAGCCCCAGACCAAAATGCCCGCTTGCCCGGTGTCTCGATTCATCCGCACGGTAGAACCGCTCAAATAAACGTTCCCGTTCATCCTCAGGAATCTCCTTGCCTGTGTTGGCGACTGTAAGATGAATGTGATGTGGTGTTTTCCAAAGCTTAATGGTTATTGTTCCGCCTTTATCTGTGTGTGTTATGGCGTTGTCAATAAGAATGGCAGCTATCTGCCCAAGCTGTTCCTTTACACCATAGAAATGAAGGTCGGGAGCTACATTTTCATAATCCATCATAACCCCCTTTTCAAAGGCAACGCTTTCCATAGGGAGGATCCGTTCAAGAACTGTATCACTGATGCAGAAATCATTTTTTTCCATATCCTTATAGGGAGCCTGTTCAAGTCTTGTAAGGGTAAGGAGTGATGTGACAAGATAGTGCATCTGGTCACATTCCTTCTTAATATATGATAGCTGCTTGTTCTCACCAATCTGATCCTCTAGAAGCTCACTGTTAGAAAGAATGACCGTAATCGGTGTCTTCAGCTCGTGGCTTGCATCGGATATGAACTGCTTCTGCTTGGTGAAGGCTTCCTCTACAGGCTTCACCATCCATCCGGAAAGAACATAGGAAAGCACGGCGAAGAAAGCTATAGCAAAAACTCCTGCCACAACAGATATGATCATAAGATTTCTTCCGGATTGTACGGCAGAAGAATGATCGATAAATGCAATGACCACATCATTCCTGTTCTCCCTGACCAAGTATCTTAGCTGATCGATAGTTCCCTGCTTTTTATTTTCCGAAATTATCTCCTTGCAGTAGCTTTCTATATCTTCATCTGAATACGAATCTGACAAGGTATTGTCGATTGATTTCAGGTTGTTATTTTTGTCAATTCTAACGAGAATATAATGGGATGTGGCAAGCTCCATGTGTCTGTCATCAGCACGCCTGCTATCCTCCGGTAGCTCCGGCGGACGGGCTTCGCTGTCGCCTGCAGCAGGATTATTGCTGCCATCAGCGGTATTGCCGGCAGAACTGTCAGAGCCGCCTTCAGCATTATCATTGCCGCTAGTGTCAGGCTTAGCATCCGGCTTATTATCCGGCCTGTCCCCGGGTGTCGCATTATCTGATTCACTGCCAGGCTTGTTCCCGCCGGGATTTAATTCAGGCATGTTATCAGGACGGCCTTCACGCTGCATAAGAAACTGCAGGCTCTCGTTAGCCATGTTGCGGTTGCCGCTGTTAAGACCTATATTGATGGCAGCTATAATAGCAATAAATGTTATGCTTAGCAGCAGCATGAGAATTATCATGATGCGCTTCCTGAGTTGTTTTGTCATGGGGTTCTCCCTTCGTACTTCATTACTGTTTACTGCAGCTTATATCCAAGCTTTCTGACGGTTTGGATGGAGGTCCCTGCCTTTAGGAAGGTAAGCTTCTTGCGGAGAAAGGAGATGTACACCTCCACATTGTTGTATTCTGCGTCGGTATCGTATCCCCAAACCTTCTCGATAATCTGTTCCCGGCTTATGATCTGGCCTCCGTTTCTAAGGAGATATTCCATGAGCTGATATTCCTTTCCGTTCAGTGCTATACTGCTTCCTGATGAACGGCAGTACAGCTCATTACCGCCCTGCTGCATGTATATGTCGCCGTAAGCCACCTCAGAGGGAGCCTCTGCATCAGTGGTCTGCCGTCTTGTGAGTGCCCTAAGCCTTGCAAACAGCTCTTCTCTGTGAAAGGGCTTTGTAAGATAATCGTCAGCTCCCATATCAAGGCCGGTAATCTTATCATTTAATTCCGATTTGGCTGTCAGCATAATGACAGGAGTATGGATGTCCTGGTTACGCATTTCCTTTAATATTTCCAGCCCGCTCATCTTGGGCAGCATAATATCAAGGATTACTGCATCATACACATCGGAAAGTGCCTGGTCAAGTCCCTCCTCGCCGTCAGCAGCCCAGTCAACTATATAGTGTTCCATTTTAAGCGAGGTGCATAGCGCCTCGGCAAAGCCTTCTTCGTCTTCGACTAATAATAATCTCATGGTAATTCCCCCTTTCGGTCAGAGCTTTTATATATTAAATGTTGAAATAACAGCCTTTACACACGTTAATATTATATAGTAGAAAAATGTTAAATACAATGCCTCATTTTGCACCCGGGTAATCTGCCGGGTGGTGATATATGGGCTTAATATCTTAAAGCTATATTGATTATATCTGGTAATTCTTAAAATAAGCTTGAAAATATTAAAGATTTTAAACTGAGAGTTTACAGTTTTTGCAATATAAAGTGCTATAATAATAGCAGATATTATTGTAAATTTCTTTGGTAATATTAATAAATAGATGTGTATATAAGTTAAATGGTTTAATAGAGGATAGGAGGATGAATAATGTCAGTTGATATTGGTAATAAGCTTAATCCATGCATGTATTGCGGATTGCCTGCGGAGAAAATACTTAGAGAAAACTGCGGACCAATCCTGAGGATAAGGTGTCCTGAGTGTAACAGGGCGTTAAGCGGAGCTTCCTTTGATGAGCTTGATGATGAATGGAATAGGGTAAATGAGATGCGCCCGGTGGCAGAGATCTGTGCAGATGATATATTTCATGTCCATACATACAGGTGTAAGCATGCAGGTGACGAGGAGGATGAGGAGTATGTAAGAAGGGCAATAGAACTTGGAGCTAAGCGTATCATTTTCACAGATCATGCTCCCTTTCCCGGTAATCCATTTGGCAACAGGATGGATATTGAAGAGCTGCCGGAATATATAGCTTCTCTTAAGAAGCTTGCTGATAGATATATTAAGTATATTAGTGTACAGATAGGTCTTGAAATCGAATATCTTCCAAGCTTCGATGAGTATTACAGAAAGCTTGCAGCCAATGAAGATATTAGATGGCTTATAGTCGGGCAGCATTTTTATGAGTATGAGCCGGGAGTATATAGCTTTTCTGACAGTACAGAGGTGAAAAATCAATGTGAGGCATATGGGCTTATGGAGGCAATGCTTACGGCATGTGATACCGGATATTTTCGTGTAATAGCCCATCCTGACAGAGCATTCCGAAGGAAGAGGAATTGGACAGAGGATATGGCAGAAATGTCGGAAAAGCTTATCAGATCAGCAAGAGAGAATGGAATCGCTCTTGAGCAGAATATCAGCTCAAAGAAAAGAAAGCACCAGTATTGGAATGAATTTTGGGAGCTGGCAGATACAATTGCCAATGAGGAAGAAGGTAAGCCCTTGCTCCTGATAAAGGGAGCTGACGCCCATTCGGTTGCGGAGCTGGTGCTATAAAAGCATAATGATACCTTAAAATCTTTTTAACTCATATATATAATTTCAAGGTTTTTTAAATGTTTGACTGTTAACATATTAAAAAATCAGCAGTGAAGCTATACTGCAGATTTGAACACATTACGGATTAATAAATGAGAAAATATATGAGTATTAACGGAGATTGGAGGTATCAGCTATGAAGATATTTAGGTCAGGAAGCTTAGATTCAGGTGATGTTGAATCTGTAAAACAGGAATCAGATAAGTCTGAATCGAAGAAGATAAAACAAAGGCTTGGAAGGAGCAAAGGGAAAAGAAAGAAGATAATTGCAGCAGCACTTATTATATGTCTTGTTATTGCAACGGTGGGAAATGCAATAACGAAGCAGAACAAAACAAAAGCCTCTGAGAGCAAGGCTATCAGTGCCACTGTGGGAACGGGAACCATTAAGGAAAGTGTGTCCGGAACAGGTACCATTTCCTATGCCGGCACAACAGATATTCAGGTGCCCTCTGATCTTGAAATGGATGAGATTCTCGTAAGTGAGGGAACATATGTGGAAAAGGGAACTCTCCTTGCCACGGTGGATAAGACATCACTGGCGGTGTGCATAGCTGATGTGGAGGAAGCAATAAGCGGGCTTGATTCCACCATAACATCTGAGCTTAGCAGCAGTACAACTCAGTATGTGACAGCGGGTGTGTCCGGTACAGTTGAGAAAATTTATGGCAGTATCGGTGATAGTGTAGAGGATATAATGGTGGAGAACGGTGCCCTCATGCTCGTGAAAAATGGAGATGAGACCATCAAGGTTATTGGCAGTGACGGAACCATTACATCTGTCAACGTGTCTGAGGGAAGCAGTGTATCTGCTTCCACAAGGGTATTCACTATAGATTCTGATGCACAGTCCGGGGAATATCTTCAGGCTGTAAAGGATAGAGAAGAACTTGTGTCTATATTAGAAACACTTATATCAATTAAGAAAAATGGAGGCATTACTGCTGGTGTCGAGGGTATGGTGGAGACAATCAATGTATCAGGATCAGCCTCTGACAATAATACATCTGCAGAAGCAATGACTGGTGGCACCAAGAATTCTGCTGGTGTGGAGGATGCCAAGGATGATTCACAAGGATGCATTATGACCGCGGCCAATAATCTAAGTGAAGCATCTGATAATATGATAAGTGATAAAGACCATTCCATAACAGATGATGTGGATGCTTCAGATACAGACAGCTCTGTGCACAGCATATCTGCTGTTACAATAACAAATCTTGCAGCGCCATCTGTAACATCAAAGACGCTTGCATCAGCAAATAACACAGTATTGAAAGATTCCACAACATCTTCAGATACATTAGCCCATAATAGCGATACACCATATGATACACGGTTATCGGTTTCTGACGTGAATATATATGGAGCCTCAGTGCTTCCAAGTGTAAGTGAGGAGAAGCTTAAGCTGCTGGAGGAGATTAAGGCAGGTGTGGGATGTATAGAGGGAACTACAAAGGAAATGGAATATGCTGATAAAGAGGACGCAGCAGATTGGACAGAGTGCACAGATGATCACACTGAGGCTGGTATCGGAGTATGGTATGTCAGGTATAAGGAGACATTAACAACTGCGGCAAGCAGTGCGGTAAAGGTTGAAGTGAAAGAGGCATCAGAAGAGACAAATACAAGTGTTAAGGCAGGCACAGATAACGAGCAGCCGGGACAGAGCGGTGCAAGCTCAAATAACGGCCAGTCAGGCCAAAATGACAAAGGCTCAAGCAGTGACCGGGCAAGTCAGGGTAACGCTGGCTCAGATGGCAGTCAGTCAGGCCAGAGCAATTCAGATGTTATAACAGACAGTACAGGAAGCAGCACTACGGCAAGCACTGGATCGGGAACCACAGGCGGTAAAGCTTCGGCAGGAGGTACAAACAGTAATACATCGGGTGGCAGCACTGACAGTACAACAGGAAAGAGCAGTACGTCAAGCACATCAACAGGCAGCAGCTCGGTAAGCGGAAGCAGTACAACAGACAGTGCAAAGAGTGACAGCAGCACAGGAGCGTCCTCCTCAAAAAGCAGTACAGGCAGTTCATCAGGAAAAAGCAGTTCTTCAGGAGGAACGTCCTCAAAGGGAAGCTCATCAGGAAGTTCATCCGGAGGATCGTCAGGAAGCTCAAATGGAGGAACCTCACAGGTTAGTACCATAAGTGCATTTACTATTGCTGATGGTGATAAGATGAAGGTGACTATGAATGTGGATGAGCTGGATATTCTTACGATGAAGGAGGGCTTATCGGCAGAGATCACTCTTGACGCAGTGGAGAATAAAACCTTTGAGGGAACAATAACGGCTGTAAGTGGCAGTGCAAGCGGAAGCAATGGCTCAACACAGTACCCTGTGGAGATAACCTTTGACAAAACGGATGAGATGCTTTCAGGAATGAATGCTTCTGTAGCAGTAATAATTGAAGAGGCAGAAAATGTACTTACAGTGCCTCTTGCAGCAATATCAGACGAGGGAAGAAGCAGCTATGTGTATACGGGGTATGATGAGGCGTCAGGTGAGCTTACAGGAAAAACAGAAGTAACTCTCGGTATGTCAGATGATAATAAGGTGGAGATCAAGGAAGGACTTTCAGAGGGCGACACCATTTACTATGAGATGCAGGGAAGCCAGGACTCTGACAGCAGATCATCCCGCGGCGTGAATGGCATGGGAATGCCAGGAATGAGCGGCCAGGGGGATATGAAGATGGGTGGTGACAGACCATCAGGAGAAAATGGCGGCGGAAGACCTTCAGGTGACGGCAGCGGGAAATCCTCAGGCGGCGGCAAGGGAAGTGGCAGCGGAGGTCCCGGTAAGCAGCAGTAAGAGAGGTGTATGTTATGATACTTCAGTCAGTAAAGATGGCAATGGATTCTATATTATCCAATAAAATGAGGTCATTTCTCACCATGCTTGGAATGATAATCGGTGTCATGTCCCTGGTGGTGCTTGTATCAATTGTAAATGGTGCTACAAAGAGCGTAACAGATTCAATATCAAGTATAGGAACGAATCTGTTGGCGGTGACCATCAAGGACAACAAGGATAATCCCCTGACTCTTGAAGAGGTTGAGGAGCTTGCGGATTATGAGTCGGTTGAATATACAGCGCCATTTACAACCGGAAGTGCAACGGCAAAATACAAAAGAAACAGCGAAAGCATCACCCTATATGGAACCACAGGTGCCTATTATGATATCAAGGGACTGACCCTTGCAAGAGGTCGTTTTTTGAAAAATGCGGATGTGACAGGAAGTGCATTTGTGGCGGTAATCAATCAGACTGCAGCTGAGGAGCTGATAGGCCGGACCAATGTGGCAGGGGAGACCATATCTCTTAACGGTTATCATTTTACGGTCATAGGAGTTTTGCAAGAGGAGGAGAGCACTACAGGTAATTCCTCTGACAGACTTGAGGCATATATACCATTTACTGCCCTGTCAAAAATTGCAGGCAGCAGCAGAGAGATTACAAGCTTCTATATATCCTCTGCAGATGAGAAGAGTATGGACGGAGTGGAGAACGAGATTACAAAATATCTGTATCAGAGATTTTCCTATGATTCTGATGCATTTACCATCACGAATTCGTCTACTATAATGGAGACCATGAGCAGTGTAAATGATACCATGAAATGGATGCTTGGTGGCATTGCTGCAATCTCACTGCTTGTGGGGGGGATTGGTATTATGAATATAATGCTGGTGTCCGTTACTGAGAGAACGCGTGAAATCGGTATCAGAAAGGCAATCGGTGCCAGGAAGAATAACATACTTCTCCAGTTTCTTATAGAGGCACTTCTGGTAAGCATAATGGGATGCGCTATTGGAATTGGACTGTCGGCATTGACAGTTGTTGGAATCAACAGATTTATGGAATCAATATCAGCAAGCATGTCTCTTGATGTGGTCATGATCGCAATCGGTTTTTCCGCATTTATCGGAGTGGTCTTTGGAATATATCCTGCCTATAAGGCGGCAAACAAGCCTCCTATCGAGGCTCTGAGATATATGAATTAATATCAGTGAATCGTGGAATATGTACAACACGGGGATGGCAATGATGAATACTAGATACATCATTGCTGTCCCCGTTTGCCTGATGTCTTAAATGTTATTATTACAAGGATTGCCAAAGCTGCAAGAATCCACAACACCATTTTGTCATTAATGTTTTGTGGCATGTTATATGACTCGGTTGATATCATCTGGGTGAAATCACTGTTAGCATAGAGACCTTCAGGATAGTGCATGGGGAAGTCCTCGTTACTTTTCAGGAAGAAGGTATAGTGTGCACCATATTCCTCGGAATCATCCCAGGTGGCGTCATAGTTGTACCATTTGCCGTCAATCTGGACAATATTCCAGGCATGGGGGCCCTTGTCCTTATCATCACCGGCTTCTCCTGTTACCATGCGGCAGGGGATATTCATGTAGGAGAGCAGGACAAAGGTGGCCATGCTGTAGCCCTGACATACCATACGGTTTTCTCTAAAGCCTTCAATGTCTGTATAGTTTTTGCCGGCACTGCTGTAATCATATTCTACACGGTTGATAATGTAGTCATGAACGTTTTTGACGCTTTCAAAATCATTTTCTCCCTTAAGCTCACTGGCAAGACTCTTCATTTCTTCAAAATATGCATTCATGGTGTCCTTTGGAACGTAATAATTAAAGGATACGCTTATTGTCCGGTTATTTGTTGTAAACCAGCTAATATTTCCGTCAAAGGATTGTCTTGCGGTATAGCACCCTGAGAATAAGGGGGTGGATGGATTGTAGTGGTAACCAAAGCCATTCCATGTGTTTTTTGAGGATACTACTTGTAGCAGTTCATCAGATGCAATGTAATATGATTCCTTTGTTTTGTGTGCCAGAATCTGCCGTGACATGGCAGTATACAGCTCGTCAATGGATTTTACAGGATTATCCATGCTGTCGGCATGGGAGGTAATTGAAATTAGATTGACAGCAAACAATAGTATTATTAATGTAATTGTATATATAATATGTTGCGGTATGCTTCTATGCATCATAATTGCTGGAGGTTTTGCAGAATTCATAAGGTCCCCTTTGTCATTTCTTATGTCTATAATATTTTATTGATATCTATGGTTATCTTATTAATGCTTATTTAAAAATAATTGATTAATAAGAGTTTGATTAAAAGCAGTATCATTATGTTTGCTAGAAATATATAAAATACTAACATAGCAAATTGTAAAAGTAAATACGAATAAATTATCTTGTGTGAAATTGAAAATGGTATATAATCAGTATGTATAGAAAATGACCGGGCAGCTATTATGGTTGTGAATTATTAATGAATCACTTAACAGTGAGTGACGATACGGGGAATCAATAAATGATAGACAAGCTTGAGATTGAAGATATTACGCTGCCAATTATTATGGAAAGAAGCAGCAGAAAAACTCTGTCAATTTCCATTACGGATGATATAAGCCTTAGGGTAAAGGCACCCATTAGGATGACAGACAGGGAGATAGAAAGATTTATCAATGGAAAGAAATTCTGGATATATAAGCAGGCAGTACGTGTAAAGAAGGATAATGCCGGCAGGGTTTTCTATTCGGATGAGGAGATACGAAGACTGCGGGAGAAGGCAAGAGGAGTCCTTACAGAAAAGACGGATTATTATAAAAAGCTGTTAAATGTGGATTATCAAAGGATAAGGATAGGAGACCAGAAGACAAGATGGGGAAGCTGCAGCAGTAAGGGGACCATTTCTTATAGCTGGCGACTTGTTCTTATGCCAGAGGATATACAGGATTATGTTGTGGTGCACGAGCTTTCACATTTATTGGAGATGAATCATTCCTCCCGATTTTGGGAGCATGTGGGCAGTGTGATACCGGATTATAAAAATCGGAGAAGCTGGCTTAGACAGCATGGAAATGAATATATGTAGATTGTGTTTCTAACAAGCCCTTCATCACCATCGGGATATACAAGGGAGAACTGATGCAGGCATATCACAGATTCAACAGGGACTGTACAGATGAAGAGGCAGACTATATCCGTGACTACTGTGTACGGCATGGAATAGGGATTTGCAGATTCAAATTTAACTGTCTTGTGAATGAGCTGTTCTGGATAAGCAAAAATATTGAAAAAATCTCTTGATTTTTCTTTGGAAATGTGTATAATCCCATCTTTGACAGCTTAAATGCGAGGAAACGCAGTGTTTATGCGGAAACCTCGCATTTTAAAATGTGTAAAAATGTAGCTATATATTACTTCTTTTTTCCTTTGCTTATTCGTATAGCTTTTTTCATAGATATGT